>CAYZML010000022.1:0-9737 GCA_964479555.1 uncultured Gammaproteobacteria bacterium
TTGAGATGATTGTGACTGATGATTCCTGGTATGCGGTACGTAATACTCCGAATGTTACTGGTTTTATTGGCACAGGAAATATCCCGACTCCGGTCAGTGAAGAAGAAATAAAGGACTTACAGAAAAGAATGGGCGTTGAAGAGCCTAAATTTCAAATTGATGTTTCGGTCGGCTCCCCTGTTCGTATTGTTGATGGTCCGTTTAAGAACCTTGAAGGGAAAATCATTGAGGTTGATGATGGTAAGGGAAAAATTAAAGTATTATTGTCTATGTTTGGCCGTGAAACCCCGGTTGAACTTGACTTTTTACAAATTAAAAAAATTTAATTAACTGATTCCGGCGCTTCTACGGAACATTCTATATCTATATGGCAAAGAAAATATTAACTGTTATAAAACTACAGATTCGCGGCGGACAAGCAAACCCCGCTCCTCCGGTTGGACCAGCGCTTGGCCAACACGGTCTTAATATTGCTGAATTTTGTTCAAAGTTTAATGAAGCGACTCGCGATAAGATGGGCGATGTTGTTCCGGTAGAAATCACTGTATATGCCGATCGTAGCTACGACTTTATCACAAAAACTCCACCAGCCTCAGAGTTGATTAAGAAGTTTGCTAAAATCGAAAAAGGCTCAGGTAAGCCTTTAGTTGAAAAAGTTGGAAAAATTACCCAGGCGCAGTTGCGCGAAATCGCCGCGATTAAATTGCCTGACCTTAACGCCCGTGATATTGAAGCCGCGGCTAACATTATTGCTGGTACGGCTCGACAGATGGGTGTTGAGATTAAAGATTAACTTATTAATTATTAATTTGTGGGAGTTTTCAGCACTTTTGCTCTAGAAAACGTCCGCACCACGAAACTATATGTCTGAAAAAAAGATTAAGAAAGTTGCCACGGCGACAACAGAAAAAAAGAAATCAAAAACAAAAGTTTTTGATTATGATCGCCTTAAAAGTTATTCAATCACCGAAGCGATTGATTTAGTAAAAAAATTCAGTGCAACTAAATTTGATGCCTCAGTTGAGGTTCATATTCGTCTTGGTATTGATACAAAAAAGGGTGACCAGCAAATTCGTTCAGCAATCGCTCTGCCGTTTGGTACTGGTAAAACGGTTACTATTGCGGCCTTTGTTTCTTCGGCTAATGAAAAAACGGCTAAAGAAGCCGGGGCTGACATTGTTGGTGGTGATGACTTAATCGCTGATATTAAACGAACAGAAAAAACTGATTTTCAAGTAGCAGTCGCTGAGCCAGTCATGATGAAAAACTTAGCCCAGATTGCAAAAATTCTCGGTACCCGCGGTTTAATGCCCTCACCAAAAAATGACACAGTTTCCGCTAACCCAGCTCAGGCCATCGCTGAGTTAAAAAAAGGTAAGATTAGTTTTAAAAATGATGATACGGGCAATGTTCATGTTGCTATTGGTAAAGTTTCTTTTGCTGCTGAACAGTTAATCTCTAATTTCGAGGCTGTACTTAATGCCATTAAAAAAGCTAAACCAACCAGTGCAAAAGGTGTTTATATTCAAAGCATAACAGTGTGCTCATCAATGGGGCCTGGAATTAAGGTTAGCTCGTAAAATGAATAATATCTAAGAATGAAAAAAGACGGTATATAAGTATATCGTCTTTTTTTAATAATTTTTACCCATAAAAGATTTACAGGCTTTTAGGTTTAAAAGACTGAAAATAAATAAAGGCAGTGGTAAAATCTCAAGGTAAGGGGCAACGATCCCTATACATACTATTAGTAATAGTGACGTGATCGTATAAACTTTTAGCCTTGAAGGAGCAAGTTGAAGATCGCCATATAGCCTGCGATCAACTAAAAAATCAATATAATCCAGTTTCTTGACTGGCCGTAAAAAGAAATCAGCGAGATGGTAAAAGTAATAGAAGAGGCTGATTTCAAAGGCAATAATAAAGTAAAGAGTGATATAGGGTATGCGGTTGGTACTGAGTAATGGTTCCAGTAAATTATATCGTGCCATAAAAATATATGAGCCAATAAACAGTACAAAAGAGATAACTCCTAGCCACCAAAACCTCTCACTAATTTTTCTTCTGGTTGCTTCGATATCAATGATCCATTTATTTTCCATTTTCTGTATTATTTTTAGTTTTTAAAGAATTGTATCGAAAATTAACACTCTTTTAATATCGTGTCAACTTTGACTTAAAAAATGAAGTCAGTAATAATACTCTTAGGTTATTCTTATATTTTTTATACTATATGATTCTTTCTGACATTACTCTTAAACGCATGATGGCTGAAGGTACTTTGAAGGTTAATCCAGTTAGAGAAAATTCAATCCAGCCAGCCTCAATTGATTGCCATCTTGGTAATCACTTTTTAACTATTAAAGATAAGGAAATGACTGTTATCGCACTTGATGCGGAAATAAAATATGAAGAGATCACTAATGATTCGATTATTATCCCTTCTCATTCCTTTATCCTTGCTACCACGGAAGAATATTTAACACTACCTAATAACCTTACTGCCTTTGTTGAAGGGCGAAGCTCAATCGGCCGCATTGGTTTATTTATTCAGAATGCTGGTTGGATTGACCCTGGGTTTGCGGGTAGAATTACATTAGAGTTATATAATGCCAGCTCTGTACCAATCCGACTCCAGGCCGGTCGACGTATTTGCCAGCTAGTTTTTTGTCAGCTTGATCAAAACGCCGGCAATCCATACCGAGGAAAATATCAAGGGCAGGAAAAGTCAGTCGGTAGCCGCGTCATGGATGATGTAGAAGTAAAAACTAGCTTATAGTAAATTAGTTTCAGCTAACTTGACTCTCGTATATATATATGCGAAGGTAGGATACATTGAACTTTAACAATGTATCATTAACTTAAATAATATAAACATGGAAAAAATCAAAAAAGACAGAAAAATTTTTCTTGTTAAGGGTCTTAATCCCGAAGATGAAGCAATGCTTCAAGCGCTTTATTCTCGTAGCGCGGAAAGCGCCGAGAATCATCTTGAAAAAATAAAAACCAAAGGGTCTGGTAAGTTTATGGAATCCTATTACGTTGGTTATGGCCATGGCAGTATTGGTGATGGTGGAACTATAACAATTTTTATTGAAAACGTTAGTATTTTAGCCGCTAAAGCTATCGAAGACTCACCTCTTTACTCCGGTCAGGAAACAAGCACGCGCTATATTAACATGACTGAACAGCCCTTAATTGATCCAATCAAGAATTTCCGAACGCAAAGTATACTTAACGCCTGGATGGAGTTTTATACTTCGGTACAAACTGAAACAACTGATCACTTAAAAAATATCTATCCGAGACAGACAGATGAGGATGAAAAAACTTATGAAAAGGCAATTAAGGCGCGAGTGTTTGATACGTTACGGGCTTTTTTGCCAGCCGGTGTTTGTACCCAGCTAAGTTGGCATACCAGTCTTCGCCATGCGGCTGATAGATTAGCCTTACTGCGACATCATCCCCTACCTGAAGTTAAAGAAATTGCCGAAGAAATTCTTAAGCAATTAAAAGAAAAATTTCCGGCTAGTTTTAGTCACAAGCTTTATCCTGAACAAGAAAATTATAATCAGGCAATGGCAGATACATATACCTACTATCATAATAAAAAATGCCCAGAGTTTGCTTTTATGACTGATATAAAACCGGAAAGCCTTTTACCGCATACAGAAGCTTTGACTACTCGACCAATAAAAACCAACCTACCTTCAGTTTTACGAAATCTTGGCAACTGTACCTGTGATTTTCTTTTGGATTACGGCTCTTGTCGTGATGCCCAGCGTCATCGTAATGGCGTTTTTCTTATGCCGTTATTAACAACTGAGCTTGGTTTTCAAGACTGGTATTTAAATGAACTATCAGCCGAAACTCAAAAAAAGGCTCGAGAATTAATTAACCAGCAAATAGAACTTATTGCTGGAATTGATACTACGCCAGAAATACGACAGTACTATATTCCGCTTGGCTTTTTGGTTAGTTGTCAGACCTACTATTCCCTACCCCAGATGGTGTATGTGATTGAGTTACGCTCTGACAAAACAGTTCATCCAACGTATCGACAGATTGCGCATAAAATGTATCAGGCTTTGCACGATTTCTTTCCGAATGTTGCTTTACATGCCGATACTGATCCAAATAACTTTGATATACGACGAGGAAAACAAGATATTACGCTTCGTGAAGAAAAGACGATATGACAAAAAAAATAATCATCGGTTTAGTCGGCGAAATGGGTTCAGGAAAATCAACCGTAGCTTCTTATATTGAAAAAAAATATGGCGCTAGTCGCTACGGTTTTAGCACCTTTTTACGAACAATACTTGAATATCTTACTATTCCGCCGACTCGAGTTAATCTGATTGATCTATTTTTAATCTTAGCTAAACGCTTTGGTGAAGATGTCTTAGCTAAACCAATGAAAGAACTAGTCAGTAAAGATAATAAAGAAATCATTGTGGTCGAAGGTATTCGTCGGCCGGCCGATATTTCCTTACTAACCGAGTTACCTGGTTTTTTTCTTGTGGGTATTACAAGTACCAAAGAAAATCGTTATAAACGCATTACCGAGCGAACAGAAAAAATTGATGATCAAACAAAGACTTATGAAGAATTTTTAAAAGATGAGCAAAGACCAACTGAACGTTTAATTTCTGGTATGGTTAGTTCAGCTCGGGCAGTTATTAATAACGATGGTGAGCTCCTGACAACAGAAAAACAAATTGATGAAATTATAGAAAAAATAAAACAAAACTAACATGAATAAAAATCAAAAAGGTATATTTATCGTCATTGACGGCCCTGATGGCAGTGGCAAGGGTACGCAGACTAACCGACTTAAACAACGGTTAGAGGCTGAGGGCTATAGTTTTTTACAAGTTAGCTTTCCTCATTATCACGCCCCATCAGCCACTATGGTTGAATTGTATTTAGCGGGGAAACTTGGTGATGTGGTTAAAACAAATAACCCATACCTTGTTTCAACGTTTTATGCCACAGATCGCTATTTACAAATTGATGAGATACAAGAGGCGCTAACAAAAGGCTCGATTGTTATTTCTGATCGCTATGTGGCCGCTAACATGGGCCATCAGGGTGGAAAAATTATTTCAGCTGAGGAGCGAAAAGAGTTTTTTAAATGGCTATATGACTATGAATATAACAAACTTAACATTCCGCGACCTGATATTAATCTTATTCTACATATTCCAGCGGAATTAGGTAGAGAGTTAATTGAAAGACGTGGAAGAGAAAAAGATATTCACGAAAAAGATTCGGAGCATTTACGTCGCGCCGAGGCAGTGTATCTTGAATTACCAAAATTGTTTAATGACTTTAAACTTATTGAATGTCATAAAAATGGAGAGATTTTAAGTGTGGAAGAAATCCATGAAATTGTATGGCAAGAAATTAAGCCTCTGCTCAACTAACTAATAAAATTAGTATAAAAAAAGTAAAACCTAAAAATAATCTTTATTTTTAGGTTTTTTATTTGTTTGTTGTGTGTTATTATAAGGGTAATTAATTATTTTGTTATTAAAATGAATTACGATGTTATTATTGGCCTTGAGATCCATACTGCTTTAAAAACCGCCTCAAAAATGTTTTGTAGCTGTGATAACCGGTTAGCTCAAGAAGCTAATAGTACGGTTTGCCCAATCTGCCTTGGTCATCCTGCTACACTTCCCTTACCAAACAAGCAGGCGATTGAATGGACACTCTTACTTGGGACTGCTTTGGGCTGTACAATCAATCAAGCCTCAAAATTTGATCGGAAAAATTATTTTTATCCTGACTTACCAAAAGGTTATCAGATTTCCCAGTATGATATTCCCTTTGCGTATGCCGGTAAACTTATGGTTGATGGTAAATCAATAGCGATTACTCGTATCCACCTTGAAGAAGATACAGGAAAATTAAGCCATCCTCATAAAGCTGATTATTCCTTGGTTGATTATAATCGTAGCGGTACGCCTTTGGTTGAAATGGTAACTGAACCGGTGATTCCTGATGCGAGCACAGCTAAAGCTTTTTGTCAGCGCTACCAGCAGATCCTTCGTTACCTTGAAATTTCCGGAGCTGATATGGAAAAAGGAGAAATGCGCTGCGAGGCTAATATTAGTTTACAAAAAAAAGACACGTGGAAATACCGCCAAGGAGAAATTTTACCAACTGGCAATAAAGCACTTAACGCTAAAGTTGAGGTAAAAAATATCAACTCTTTTCGTTCACTGGAAAAAGCCATTGAGTTTGAAATTAAACGACAGTCTTTAATGCTTGATAATAATAAAAAAATAATACAAGAAACCAGGGGCTGGAATGATAATAAAAATGAAACTATGAGCCAACGAATAAAAGAAACTTCAGCTGATTATCGTTATTTCCCTGAACCTGATATACCACCGATAGTTATTAGCAATGAGTGGCTAAAAAAAATAAAAAGCAATCTGGTTGAATTACCTGATCAAAAAGAAGATCGTTTTCAAGCTGAATATAACCTATCCGAATATGATGCAAGAACTTTAGCCATCGATAAAAATTTAGCCGGGTTTTTCGAAGCGGTTGTTTCTGAACTTCAAGCCTTGATACAAGCTGATGAAGATAACTGGGAACGACATGATAAAAGTTTGCCGAAATTAGTGGCGAATTGGTTAAGTAATGAATTTTCCAAACATCTGAATGAACGTGGTTTAGCCGTGACTGACGTTAAGATTACCGCGGAGAATTTTGCTGAATTAGTTTATATGATTAGTAAAGGTGAAATTAACTCAAGCGCCGGACAGCAGGTACTACTGGAAATGTTTAAACAAGGCGGAGAAGCACGTTATATTATGAAAAAACTCGGTTTAGAACAACTTAATGATGAAAAAATGCTTATAAAAGTTATCACACGTATTATTAAAGAAAAAAATCAGCAAGCGGCCGAATATCGAGCCGGTAAGACAAATCTTATCCAATTTTTTATCGGTCAGGTGATGGCGGCAACTAAGGGTCGAGCTAATCCAGATACAGTTAAAAAATTATTAGCAGAAAAACTAAATAACCTTAATTAATTTTATTATGAATATTGCTATTTTTGATTTAAAACCATGGGAAAAAGATCTTTTTGCGCTTAAACTTAAAAAACACCGTGTTATATATTTTACTGAGCCAATTCAGATGGTGGATATAAAAAAATTTGCGCACGTTGACATTGTTTCTTGTTTTATCACCTCAGAAATCAATAAAGAGATTATTGGAAAACTGCCAAAATTAAAATTGATCGCGACACGTTCAACTGGTTTTGATCATATTGATTTAAAAACCGCCAAAAAGCGCGGGGTTATGATTTTGAATGTGCCGAGCTATGGAGAAAATACTGTAGCTGAACATGCCTTTGGTTTAATATTAACACTCTCACGCAATATTCATCGTTCATATTTACGTAGTCAAAAATATAATTTTTCCATTGATGGTTTAATGGGGTTTGATTTATGTGGTAAAACAATCGGCGTGGTTGGTTGTGGAAAAATCGGTAGTCATCTTATTAGAATTGCTAAGGGGTTTGAGATGAAAGTTATTGCGTATGATCCATATAAAAATAAAGCCCTTGCTCGCCAACTTGGTTTTACGTATGTTAGCCTCCGTACCCTTTTAGAAAAATCAGATATTATTTCTCTACATGTTCCACTCTGCCGAGAAACTAAACATCTTATCAACTGGAAAAATATTAATTGGATAAAAAAAGGCGCGCTGCTGATTAATACTGCTCGTGGCGGTTTAGTTGATACTGATGCTTTAATCAAAGTCCTTGATACTAAGAGGTTGGGTGGCGCGGCGCTTGATGTACTTGAAGAAGAAAAATTATTAATGGAAGATCATCACCTATTGCGTCATAACACTAAAGATTATACTCGCTTTAAATCAATTATTAAAAACCATAAATTACTTAAACGCGATAATGTTATTTTCACGCCTCACATCGCTTTTTTTAGTCAGGAAGCAGTTGATCGCATCACAGAAACGACGATTAAGAATATCCTTGGGTTTAAACCATAATATTTCTCTCCCCTGTTTTTCCCAACGACGAAGCCAAGTCATTTGTCTTTTCGCAAATTGACCACTGGCAATATATAATTTCTCTGCCATTGTTTCTTTGATTATTTTTTTTTGTAAATATAAAGCAATATATTTATACTCAAGTCCAAAACTTTCTAGCTTCTCCCAGGATAAGCCTTGTTTATGAAGTTCAATAACTTCCTCTACCATCCCCTCTTTAAAACGACTACTTAATCGTTCTTTTATTTTCTTTCGCAGTGTAGCTAAGGGATAATCAATACCAATAACAAGCGACTGATAGCGTGGGGTTGAAGCTGCAGTAAAATTCTCATGGGTAACTGTGCTGTTTTGTAATAGTTCAAGATATCTTATAAGTCGACGTTTGTTTTTCTGGTCTGATATATGTAATTTATTGAAGAAAGCCAGATCAATTTTTTTAATCTCAGTTTGCAATTCCTCTAGAGAGAAATTTTCTAGCTTTAAACGTTTAATGGGATCTGATACTGTTTTACTCAAATTATACCCATCCACTACTGCTTGGAGATATAGACCTGATCCGCCAACAATAATGGGTAATTTTTGACGCTTTAAAACGTCTGAAATTGCCCTATAAGCAAGTTTTTGATAGGTTTTAAGGTCAAATTGGGCAGAAGGCTTTATAACGTCAATTAGGTGATATTTTACCCTATTTTTCCCAATACCATACTCTTTTAGGTCTTTACCAGTGCCTATATCCATACCTTGATAAACTTGCCGCGAATCAGCGCTAATAATCTCGCCATTATAGCAACGGGCTAATTCAACGGCTAGTTTAGTTTTCCCTGACGCTGTTGGACCAATAATTACTAAAACTTTAGGGAGATTTTTCATAGCTGTATTGTAAGGGTTTTTTACTAATTTAAAAAGTCTATGAAATGTGTCACAGACTTTTTAAATTAACCATGATAAAAAATTTAATTAACGCTCAAAATCTTCCAATATTTCTCTTTGTTTTTTACTTAAATGTGTCGGCGTATCAACAATCACTTCAACTTGATGATCTCCTCTAGCTTTGCCGCGTAAACTTGGGACACCTTTACCTTTTAAAATAAAAATTTTACCTGATTGAGTTCCGGCGGGAATTTTTAAACTCACTTCACCATCAACCGTCATAATATCAATTTTTGTTCCAAGGGCGGCTTGCGGAAAAGTAATATGGGCTTGAGAAAGAATCATTGTCCCGTGACGATTAAATCGCGCATCAGGCTCAACCATAATATGTAAATATAAATCACCTGAAGAAGCGCCTTTTGAGCCAGCTTCACCCTGATTACTTAAACGAATAGTTTCCCCATTATCAATCCCAGCGGGAATTTTTACTTTTAGTTCACTGGTTTCCTTAACTGTCCCACTGCCCGAGCATTTTTTACAAAAAGTGGTGATCTTTTTACCTTCACCGCCACAGGTTGGGCAAGCGGTTTGAATTTGCATATGCCCAAGGATTGTACGCTGAGTCTGATTAACTGTACCTTTGCCATGACAGGTTGAACAGGTTTCAATTTTTGAGCCAGGTTCAGCGCCATTACCCTGACAGTGAGCACACATAACTGAACGACTAAGGCGAATTGTTTTTTCGCCACCAAAAACCGCTTCCATAAAAGGAATTGTCAATCGGACTTCAATATCAGCCCCACGAGTTGATCGTCGTTGATGAGCTCCTC
>CAYZML010000023.1:0-9604 GCA_964479555.1 uncultured Gammaproteobacteria bacterium
CAGCCAGGCCACTAAAAAACCAATAATAAAGCTGATCGTTGAAGTAATAAATGCTTGACGAAACCGCCAAGAAAAGAAAGAATGAGACATATTAACGAAGTGTCTCTTTTAGCTTATAATAAAACCACTAAGCAAGCAATATGGAAATTTCCACTCTCACAAGTTTAATCCTATTATTTGGCGTTATTCTCACGATTGGCATTATTATTGCCATTCTTTTATTACTACGCCGCTCAGGCGGACAAGATAAAAGCGAACTTGGTGCTTTAATGGAACGATTAGCTGGCTTAAATGAGCAAAACCGAGAATTACGTCAAACACTTGATAAAAAATTATCAGAAACACACGCCGCTAACAGTCAACACTTAGGCGAAACCGCTAAAATCATTCAAGGTATCAGTAATCAATCAACTAAACTCATGAGCGAAGTAACGGAAAAGCTAACTAAACTTGATGAAACTAATCGTCAGGTAGTTAATTTCTCCGGTCAACTACAAAGCCTACAAGATATCTTAAAAAACCCAAAACAACGCGGTATTCTCGGAGAATATTATTTGGAAACGTTACTGAAAAACGTTATGCCGCCTGGTAGTTACCAGATGCAGTTTGGTATGAACGACGGAACAATCGTTGATGCGGCTGTGTTTGTTAAAGATAAAGTCATTCCGATTGATTCTAAATTCTCTTTGGAAAATTATAACCGTATGGTTGAGGCAACAAGTCAAACTGATAAAGAAAAACTAGAAAAAATTTTTATCAACGATTTAAAAAATCGCATCATTGAAACGGCAAAATATATCCAACCTGATAATGGCACCACTGAATTTGCTTTTATGTTTATTCCGCACGAAGCGATTTATTATGATTTGATTATTAATAAAATTGGTAATGCCGGTGAAGAAACGGAAAATTTAATTCAACGAGCCGCTGGTAAATATCGAGTAATTATTGTCTCGCCCACTTCGTTTCTTGCCTACCTCCAGACTGTTTTGCAGGGCTTGCGTGCGCTCCAAATTGAAGAAAGCGCCTTAAGTATTCGCGCTAATGTCCAAAAGCTTGGACAACATCTGGGTGTTTATGATTCTTATATGCAAAAACTTGGTAGTAGTATGGGTACAACTGTTAATCATTTTAATAGCGCCTATAAAGAACTGAAAAAAATTGATAAAGACGTGGTAAAAATCACCGGTCAGGAAGCGGTAATTGAGACGATTGAACTTGATAAACCAACTCTTGATCTTTAATTATCAACTATCATGACAACCCTTGAAACCGCGATTGTAAAAACTATTGCTTATTTTGATATTTTTGACTATCCCCTGACTACTTTTGAAATCTGGCAATACCTTGAACAAAAAACTACCTTGCGTGAAGTGAAAGATACTCTCTCTAACCCTTCTCTACCACTTGAACGATCGTTTGGCTTTTTCTTTTTACCCGGACGATCTGAGATTATAACTCTTCGTCAGGAACGCTATCGAATTAGCAATAAAAAAATAAAAAAATTACAGCGTCGTCTACGTTTAATCCAATGGCTACCTGGTGTCCGCTTAATCTGTCTAGCAAATACGATTGGCACACATAATCTCCGTCAACAAAGTGATAATGATCTATTAATTATTACCGCGAATAATCAACTTTGGTCAGTTAAATTACTAGCAACGGCTCTGTTAGAGATTTTCGACCTACGACCAACAGAAAAAGATAGTACTGATACACTCTGCCTTAGTTTTTTAATTGATGAAAGTGCCCTTAACATCTCTCATTGTCGCCTTGAAACCGATCTTTATTTTACCTATTGGTTAGCCGGGCTTATACCTCTGTATGGCGATCCGCATATATATCAAAATCTACTAATAGCTAATCCCTGGTTGACGCAAGCATTGCCAAACTGGTCAATCAGTAATAACGAACCAATCTATCGCTTACAGAAAAAAATCTTTTCAAGTCATTGCGATAATATTTTTAAACATTTTTTTGAACAATCAGCTAAATATATTCATAAACATATAATGGCAAAGAACTTACAAATATTGGCTAATAAAAATCAACAGGTTATTATGACTGATCATATCTTAAAACTTCATACATCTGACCGTCGTGTCTATTTTCAAACCGAACATCAAAAAAGATTAATTAATCTTGGCTTGGTATAAATACTATATGTTTGTTTCTGTTTTACTTTATCTTATACTTTTTCTTTTACCCTGGCAGACTCGCTGGATTATTACTCAGGGACAGATTAATAATGGTCTCTCGGAATATAGCACTATGAGTTTATATGGCCTTGATATGTTAATTATCATTACTACTCTTATTTTTTTATTTTCACCTTTACGAAAAAATGTTCAAATCGGTAACTGGAAAAAAAATCTGATGCTATATATCTTTCTAGCGTATATATTTATTTTGACACCATTTAGTCTTTCACCAATCCTATCAAGCACAAAAGTTATTACTATCCTACTTGGATTATTATTAATGTTCTTACTCTATTATAGTGATATAAAACCTCGTTCAGCCGTCTTGGCTTTTATAAGTGGGGCAAGTCTTTCTGGTTTACTTGGACTTTGGCAATTTATCAATCAAACAACTTTTGCCTCAAAATGGCTTGGGCTCGCTTTTCATGAAGCAGGCTCGCTCGGTACATCAGTCATTGAAACTACTGCGCCGGATAGCTTAATTGAACGTTGGTTACGCGCCTATGGTAGTCTTGATCATCCAAACATGTTTGGTGGTTTAATGGCAATAACATTATTACTTTCTTTCTGGCTCTGGTTAACGCGTGGTGGCCTTGAAAAAAAATGGCATAGTGCGTTTTTGATTAGTTCATTGATTATTTCCAGTGCAGGGTTAATGCTATCTTTTTCACGTACCGCCTGGATTAGTGCAATCTTAGGTATAGTAACTCTCATCATCTCCTATCGACCTTTAGAAAAAAAGAAATGGCTTGAAGTTGCTATGGCAGTTATAATCATCGTTGCCATCAAGGGCTTAATTTTAAGTCAGTATTATTATATTTTTAAGCCGCGGTTTGAAACTAACACCCGCCTGGAACAGATATCCTTAGCCGAACGAACAAGCTCATTTGATGATGGTCGAGAGTTGATAAAAAAAGCCCCTTGGTATGGTTTTGGTGTTGGTACGTATACCCAAGCACTTCATGATAAACTTGATGCTAAAAAATTAAGTTGGTATTATCAACCGGTTCATAACGTATTTTTACTACTAGCCATCGAAATGGGGGTACTTGGCCTCTTATTAACCTTACTTCTGATCGGACGTTTTCTTTTTTCTATCTTTTGCGCCGCGACACGAGCTGATAAACCGCTGGTAATAGCTTTACTGCTCGCCTTGATTAGTTTTGCCACTTTTGATCATTGGCTTGTTAGTCTTCATTTTGGCTTAATCTTTCTTATGACAATTCTTGGTCTGTTGCGTATCATTGCTAAAAAACCAATTTTGACAGAATGAAAGCCGGTAGTATATTGTTAGAAGAGTAAATTATCTATGAAAAAAAATATACCTGATTTAATGGATAAAGTCATCTCACTCTGTAAGCGGCGGGGCTTTATTTTTCCTGGTTCGGAAATTTATGGCGGTCTAGCTAATAGCTGGGATTATGGGCCGCTGGGAGTTGAGCTAAAAAATAATATTAAACAACTCTGGTGGAAACGGTTTGTCACCGGACGAGATGATATGGTTGGACTTGATAGCTCCCTACTCCTTAACACTAAAGTCTGGGAAGCGAGCGGACATATAACAACGTTCAGCGATCCGTTGGTTGAATGTAAAAAATGCCATAACCGTTTTCGGGCTGACATGGCTGATTCGATTTGTTCGCTTGATAAAAAACCGCATGACTTTACTGAAGCTAAACAATTTAACTTAATGCTTAAAACTCATCTTGGTCCGGTCGAAGATGAAGCTAACGCGGTTTATTTCCGTCCCGAAACAGCTCAAGGTATTTTCATTAATTTTAAAAATATTCTTGATACAACAAGAAAAAAATTACCGTTCGGCGTAGCCCAAATCGGTAAAGCTTTTCGTAACGAAATCACCCCGGGAAACTTTATCTTCCGCACCCGTGAATTCGAACAGATGGAAATTGAATATTTTATTCCCGCGCCGGAAAAAGATAAAGATTGGCAAACCTATTTTACCGAGTGGCAAACAGCGATGGTAGAATGGATTAAAGAATTAGGCATTGATTATAAAAATGAAATTAATGAACTTGATGTGCCGACTGATGAACTTGCTCATTACTCAAAAAAAACCATTGACTTTGAATATCATTATCCGTTTGGTACAAAAGAATTATATGGTCTGGCCTATCGCACTGATTTTGATTTAAAAAATCATGGTCTAGACTATACTGACGAAGATGGAGAAAAATATATTCCTCATGTGATTGAACCATCACTTGGTGTTGAACGAACTGTGTTAGCCGTACTACTCTCCGCCTATGAGGAAGAAAAAAACGCCGAGGATATACGCGTCGTCCTACATCTACCACCAGCCCTCGCGCCGGTTAAAGTGGCAGTTTTCCCGCTGTTAAAAAATAAAGAAGCCTTGGTAGAAAAAGCCCGCACCGTTTATCAAGATCTAAAAAAAATCTATGCCTGCGAATTTGATGATAATGGTAATGTTGGCAAACGCTATCGTCGTCAAGATGAAATCGGTACTCCATTTTGTTTAACAATTGATTTTGACAGTCTTGAAAATAATGATGTTACTGTACGCGAACGAGATAGTATGAAGCAAACACGAATAAAGATTGATGAGCTAGAACAATATCTAAAAGAACGATTATAATTTCTAAAAAATTAATAAATCAGACGCTTATTTTTAATACAACAAGACTATTATATGCCCAAACTAAAAAAACTATCAAACGGCCTTAACCTCTTAACATTACCAATGAAAGGCGCGAAAACGACCGCGCTGTTAGTGATGGTTGCGACCGGTTCAAAACATGAAAAACGTACTACGAGCGGACTTTCACATTTCCTTGAACATATGTTTTTTAAAGGAACTAATAAGCGGCCTGATACCTCAACCATCTCCTCCATCCTTGATCGCGCTGGTGGTGAATATAATGCTTTTACCTCTAAAGAATATACCGGCTACTGGATTAAAGTCGCTAAACAAGAAACAAAACTAGCCCTTGATGTTATGTCTGATATGCTACTGCATTCAAAATTTGATTCAGAAGAAATCGACCGCGAAAAAGGTGTTATTACTGAAGAGTTTAATATGTACCTTGATAGTCCGATGATGCGGATTGAAGATGTTTTTGAAGAATGCTTATACGGCGATACACCAGCCGGCTGGAGTACGATTGGTACGAAAAAAAATATTGCCGGTTTTAAGCGTGAGGATTTTCTTACGTATTTTAAAAATCAATATCGCACCGCTAACTCATTTATTTGTATTGCCGGTAATATTCCAAAACATTGTGATAAACTGGTTAACGCTTATTTTAAAGATTGGTCAAAAGGCAAACCTTTAGAAAAGACTACTGTTAAAGAACAGCAGTCCAAACCAGCAATTAAACTTGAGTACAAAAAAACCGACCAGGCGCATATCTGTTTAGGTGTGCGTACTTCTGCCTATGGTAGCGATGATGAATATATATTAAAAATTATTGCGACAATCCTTGGTGGTGGTATGAGCTCGCGTTTGTTTTTAAATCTACGCGAACGAAATGGTCTTTGTTATTATGTCCGCACGGGCGCAGAAGGTTATACTGATACTGGCTACCTGGCCACTCAGGCCGGGGTACCGGTTGATAAAGTTGAAAAAGCTATCAGCCTGATTATTAAAGAGTATAAAAAACTAACGACTGAGCTTGTAACAGAAAAAGAATTACAAAAAATAAAAAAGTTTATTACCGGCCGAATTTTACTTGGCCTTGAGAGTCCTGATGATATTGCAAATTGGTATGGTCGCCAACTTGTCCTCCGTGTTCAACAGCCAAACGGTAAGCGAAAACCGCTTTTAACTCCGACTGAATTTCTAAAAAATATTAATGCTATTTCTGTCCGAGATATACAACGAGTAGCAAAAAAAATCTTTAATCCGAAGAAACTTAACCTTGCGATTATCGGACCATATCAGAAAGAAACACAATTTAGGAAGTTGTTGAAATAATTGAATTGATTTTATTCTCTAGAGTTATCTGACACTGTCGGCGGGCTTATGAAGCACTATCAACATGATAGACCTTCTGTAGAAAAGGACACGTAGTTTCTAATGAATGGCAAATCGCTATCCCGCTTTGCGGGACCGATTGTATGAGCCATGTATAGTATACCAAAATTGCCCGAAAAAAATAAAAGAACGTTTTCGCTAAAAGCAAAAACGTTCAAGATTACAAGGTACAAGGAAAAAGGTTAAACTACCTCACGACAACGAAGGTCGTCGCTCGAATAGTCAGCCTCGTACCAATCGACGCCGAACTCACCGCCGCGCCAGCGGACGAAAGGAACGTCGCCGTCAGAGTCACAAGAACCACTGCATAACGTTATATTTGAAATGTCCAAATGGCTACCTGTTTCGGTAAAGTACTTTAATTCAAGTACCAAACGTTCAAGTAAAGTAATACCTTTGATACTCTTTTCCGTAAGTTCGTTAGCGGAAAGGTTCTTATATTCCTCATCGGCTTCAACTCTATCACGGATTGCTATCGCATATGTCTTATCAGCGGGACGGTCGTTTATCGGGGTATTCTTATCGAGGTCATCATAGTATTTCCAACACGTAAAGTGTTTTTCACAAGCCTTAAAGACTTGGTTCATGGTCATACCTCTGGCGACAATGATGAGCCTGTCAAAATCGTCCTTTGTTTCGGGTAACTCTATTTCAGAGAAATCAATTTCAATTCCGAAATGTTCTCGGTAAAAATCCTGCCAGCTTATCAATTGCTGTTCATAGGGCGAAGCCTCAAGATATTCATTCACTACAGCTCGTAGTTTTTTCTGTAACTTGCCTTTTTTGGCAATGATTCGTTGAGCGTCTGTATGACTCAACTTGTTAGGCACGATATCGAGAAGGGTCTTGTAAATTTCTTTAAGCTGGTCTCTACTTGCGCCAACTACTTGGACTGTTCCATTTTTCATGATAGACTATTCCTTTTTTGGTTTTTAAGGTTTTTCCGCCATTTTTAACGAAATGTAAGGAAATCTTACATAATATAATTATAGCATTTATTGATTAAAAAGTCAATATAAAAAATATAAATTATCTATTATTAGCCATTTTTTTATACTATTAACTTGCTTTAGATTAACAAAAATGATAGTATACCTGTGTTTATGTTAAAAAAATCAGATACATTTTCCTCTCTTAATCCAATTCAACAACAAGCCGTTACACATCAAGATGGTCCTCTTTTGATTGTGGCCGGTGCTGGTACAGGTAAAACCAGTGTTTTAATCAATCGTCTCGCCTATCTTATCCAAGAAAAAAATATCAATCGCGAAGAAATTTTGATCACCACTTTTACGGAAAAAGGTGCGGGTGAGCTTGAAGAACGGGCCGATAAACTTTTGCCGTATGGCTATGTTAATCTTTGGATTCATACCTTTCATAGTTTTGGTGAACGTCTTTTGCGCGACCATGCGCTTGATATTGGGCTTTCACCGGCTTTTACCGTTCTGTCAAAAACTGAACAATGGATTTTAATGAAAAAAAATTTGGCGATTTTTAATCTACATTACTATCGCCCCTTAGGTGATCCAACAAAATTTATTCATGAAATTATTACCCATTTTTCTCGACTTAAAGACGAAAATATTTCACCGGCTCGTTATCTTGAGTACGTTGAATCATTAAAAGCTAACACTGACGGAATTCTTAGCTCAAGTGATATAAGTAAAAAAACTACTAAACCTAAAACTAAAAAAAATAACAAGAGAGATAGTAGTGAAGAAGAACATAAAGCTGAAGTAATGGACTTGTCCCGATTAACAGAATTAGCTGAGGCCTATCATACATACAATAAATTATTACAAGATCAGGGATTAATGGACTTTGGTGATTTAATTATTAATACTATTAGACTCTTTCGCGAACGGCCTAATATCCTTGAAAAATATCGCCAGCAATTTAAATATATTATGGTGGACGAATTTCAGGATACTAACAGCGCGCAATATGAATTAATTAAATTGCTGGCCGCGCCACATAATAATCTAACTGTTGTTGGTGATGATGATCAGAGTATTTATCGTTTTCGCGGCGCCTCATTATCAAACATCATGCAATTTAAGGATGATTATCCCGAGGCTAAAGAATTGGTCCTGATTGAAAATTATCGTTCAAATCAAAAAATCCTTGATGCCGCGTATAAGCTGATCGAAAATAATAATCCAAATCGCCTTGAAACTAAACTTGGGATTGAAAAAAAACTAAAAGCACAAAAGGAAACCAAAGGGGAAATTATTGCTCTGCACTATACGACCGAGATGGCCGAAACTCAGGCCGTTGGCGATATGATCGAAAAATTACATACAACAAAAGAAGCAGAAAGCTGGGCTGATATAGCGATTTTAGTCCGCGCGAACGAAACGGCTGATAAATTCACTAAAGAATTAAGTCGACGAAATATTCCTCATCATTTTGTTTCTTTGCGCGGTTTATATTATAAACCAATTATTCTTGACTGTCTGGCTTATTTACAACTCCTTGATGCCTACCATGAACCCTCGGCACTGTATCGAGTCTTGGATATGTCGGCTTTTAGACTTACCCACTCTGATATAGTTACTCTCGCAAAATGGGCGCGACGAAAACTATGGTCACTTTTTGAAACAATGGAAAAAATCGATGCGGTAACTGATATGAGTCCTGAGGGTAAAAAAACCTTAAAAACATTACTTGATTATATTCGTCGCCATGCCCTTCTCGCCCAGAACGAAAAAACGTCAAAAGTTTATCTAACGATGGTGCGTGATTGTTTACTTCCATATCTTGATCAAGATCAAAATCAAGAAACTTTTAGTTATTTACATCAGCTGTACACTAAAATAAAAAATTTCGAGCTAACTGATCATGCCGGCCGTTTACCTGAATTTTTATCGTTAATTAAACTTGAAATGGAAGCCGGCGAAACCGGTGGTCTACGGTTTGATTTTGATGACGCTGATACAGTAAAAATTATGACAATTCATGCGGCCAAAGGGCTTGAGTTTGGTCATGTTTTTCTTGTTAATCTGGTGGATAAAAAATTTCCGACGATTCATCATACAGAAAAGATTACTATTCCAGAAGCGCTGGGTGGTCCGCGCAGTATTAGTAAAGATACTCACCTCGAAGAAGAACGGCGTTTATTTTACGTTGGCCTGACGCGCGGTAAACGCGGAGTGTACTTAACCGGTGCAAAAGATTATGGCGGGGTACGTGAAAAAAAACCTTCAATTTTTATTTCTGAAACCGGTTTAGAAATTCAATCTCAAACCAGCAATCAACAAAATGAACTTGAACGCAATATTGCCGCACTGGATAATCCAAAAATAGTTACTAGATACCAGCTACCAGAAACTTTTTCTTTTTCCCAACTCACAACCTTTGAACGTTGTCCGCTTGATTATAAATTTATTTA
>CAYZML010000024.1:0-9564 GCA_964479555.1 uncultured Gammaproteobacteria bacterium
CTTCAGTGTAATATAAGTATGAGCCATCGGCGGAGAGAGAAATATGATTAATACTTGAAGTAGTGTTAACAGGAATAAGTTCTCGTTGGCCGGTTGAAGTATTAATACGATAGAGAAAATCCTGGGTATTTTCGGCAGTGGCAGGAAACATTCCGGCGCCACGTTCGAGGTTGGTTGGAACAGCACAATATAAGCTATCGTCATTAAACGAGCATTTATTAGCCCAGGTATTAAGATTTAAGGGGCGTCGATTAGCGCCAATACTATCACCCTGCGCCCCAGTTATCCAAAGACTTGGTTTATAGTCATTATCAGCGGAATAAACGCTATAGACTAATTCATTACCACGAGGCGCCCAAAGGGGTTGAAAACCACGGCCCTCAGTAATAATTGATTTAAAATTTTCGCCGTTTTGGCCAATAAAGAAAACTTCTTTACGGTTAAAATCAACCCCATCAACAAAAAAGGCAATTGATTGATTATTTGGCGACCAAGAAGAAATAACTTTATCACCATTTTCGCCCAAAGGTTCGATTGTTTGTGCTTTAGAGCCATCGTCATTAGCAACGACTAGCCAACGGTTATCAGGATCAAGTCCTATACTTTTTGCTACGATTTTATCGCCGTCAGGTGAAAAAGCAAAGTCTTCCCAGTGCTGAGGGAGTGTTACTTGGTTAGCGCGATTAAAATCATAACGGATATTATTTCCGTCCGGATATTCTAAAATAGCTTTTGTACCGTTAGCTGACCAGGTAACATTTTTAACGTTAAAAAATTGTTGATTAGACAGGGTAACGAGTTTTCCTTCACTATTAAGGGTATAAAAGCGGTTATCGCTTTGATTATAAAATTGCGGTTGGCCGTTTTGATTTAAACTTGAAAATAAAGCATTATCAGCTAAAGACTGTGAAGAATCAGTATTTTGGTTACTACCTTCGCCTGGGTTTATTCCTTGATTAATAGGCTCATTTGGGAGTTGTCCGCCGATCGAAGCCGTAATTCCGCCCTGACCGGTATTAGCTTGTGGTAAGCCGTTGCTGGTTCGTGTTGATGAAGTAGTTGGTAATGGTTCAGATGTGGGGGCTTTTTTAAAAAAAGTGATATAAATAAGATAGCCAACCAGAACACTAACGACTAAAAAGACAATAATTAAACTAATTTTTTTATAATTAATTGTCATAGAAATTTAGGCCAAGAGTAATTGTGGTTTATTGATTCTGTATGGTATAATAAAGGTAATCTATCTAAATTATATACGTCCTGTTTTGTCATGTCAAAGCAGAGAGATTTTCTGGTTTTATTATGTCACTATTTAAAAGCTCTAATCATAATTATCTTGGCATTGATATTAGTGCGCCCGGTATTAAAATGGTGGAGTTAACTCGTAATGGGAACCAGGTGGCCCTTGTTAGTTATGGTTTTAGCGAACAAAAACTTGATAGTCAGTTAACTGATATGTCAGCTCTTGATGTTCCTCGTACCGCGACGCTGATTCATCAAATTAAAGAAAAATCTCATATTAATGCCAATTTGTGCTTGGCATCTTTGCCGACTGCGTCGGTTTTTTCTTCACTTATTAATGTTAATCAGACATCTAATAAAAAAGAACTTGAAGCGGCGGTTAACTGGGAGGCAAAAAAGGTTATTCCTTTAGCACTATCTGACATTGTTTTAGACTATCAGAAAGTTGATAATGGCCGGACTGATGGTAGCACAATTTTGCTAACCGGCGCGCCTAAAGCATTAATTCAAAATTATATTTCTGTTTTTAAAGCTGCTCAACTTAATTTATTAAGCATTGAAACAGAAATATTTCCTTTAATTCGTTCTCTGCTTGGTAATGATCGTTCACCAGTTATGATTATTCAACTTGGTTCAACGACTACTAATATTTTCATCGTTGATAAATCAATCCCGATTATTAATCGTAGTATTGGTATTGGAGGTAACGCAATTACAAAAACTATTGCTGAACATTTAAATTCCAGCCTTGAAGAGGCAGAACAGTTTAAGTATGACTTAATGCATAGTGAGGCGGCTGAAGCTAAAACTGACACGCTGCCGCCGATGATTCTTGAGGGGCTTGATCCAATCGTTAACGAAATCAAATATATTATGGAGGTTTATAGTAATAAGGAAAATCGTCGGTTAGAAAAAATTATTTTAACCGGTGGCGGTTCAATGTTGCCCGGTTTGACAACCTACCTATCTGATAAATTTAATACTAATACAATTGTTGGTGATCCGTGGTTTAGAATTTCTTATCCCTTTGAACTTAAACCGATTCTTGAGAAAATTGGTCCTCGTTTAGCCGTCGCTATTGGTTTAGCCATGCGCGAATTTGATAAAATGTAGTATGTTTAGCGATTCTTCTTCGTCCCAGTCCGTACCAGAGGCAGTCGATAAAGACAAGCAAGGCTTTTTTATTCGGCTTAAGAATTTTGTTCTTAAGCCGAATAAAAAAGTTAAGACTATGTTAGTTTCGGATAGTAAAAAAAAGCTAGCTGATGATTTAACTGAACAAAATAAATTTTATCAACAGCTATCTTCAAAATTAGATCAAGTAACCCCGCCGGCTAAATTTCCAACTGTCCCTAAACCCCCTTCTATCACACCAGCACCATCAATCGCACCAAAGCCAGTAGAGGAAATGTATCATACTAAATCAGTTGATTTACTAAAATTAACAATACCAACGCCACCACCAATTCCTGCCCCAGTAAGTCATTCCACAGATATACAAACTAAACAAGTAATACCAGCTATTCCTGTACCAAAACCACCCCACCCCTCTACCAGCCCTGTTGTATCACCAGTTCGAATTGTGCCATTACCAAAAAAGTCATTTAATTTCTTTCAACGTTTTTTTAGTAAAAATCTTAGTCAGACGTTGGCGGCTGAGCGGGAAAAGGAGTTAGCCTGGCATGAGCGTAATCGAATTGAAAAAAAGTTTTGGCAACCTTCTAATGCCATTAAGCCAAATTTAATTAAAAATCAAGAGGTTTTGTTTTTTAACTGGCATGAAAATTTATTAGTCCTTGGTTTATCATTAATGATGTGTTGTTTAGCTATCGGCTTATTATACGTTGGTTTGTTAATTTGGCAGAAAGAACGACTTGATACAAGTCGCACCGCTTTAGAAAACAGCAAAGTGATCGATAAACAGATTCAGATTGGCGAGCAGGCGGCTAAAGAAATAAAAGTGTTTACCACCAAGCTTAATCTTGTTAATGATTTGCTTAATAATCATGTTTACTGGACTAACTTTTTAGCTTTTTTAGAATCAAAAACATTAGAAGATGTATATTATGAGAAGTTTAATGGTGATCTTAGCGGTGAATATACAATTCCGGGCGTAGCTCGTAATTTACAGGCAATTACGCTCCAGCTTGAGGTTATGAAAACCTATAACAAAGTAAAAAGTTTAACACCTGATACAGGCCAAAGCAGTGCAGATGGTAAGTCTTTATTATTTAATCTTGGTATGTCGATAGATCCAACAATTTTCATAAAATAGAATATGGCTGAGATTATTTTCAAAAATAAAAAAAATGACGCCAAATCAAAGGCAAAAGAAGCAAGTAATAGTGATTTATCACTTGGCATCTTTGCGAATTTTTTCCGCTGGCTTATTATGCTGGCTTGTTTGATTGTTCTTGGTAGTGGTTATTGGTGGCTTTTAAAACCAAAGTATGATGCCATTATTAATAATGAAGAATTTAAGAAAGAAGAAGAGGTGTATCAAGATAAGGTAAAGTATTTAAAACAATTACGAGAAGCTCAGAACGCCTATAATAGTATTACTTCTTCTGATAAGGATAAAGTTGATACAATTTTAGCCCTAGGTCAGGATATTGAAACTTTTAAAATCACACTATTGCGTGAATTGGCATATGTTGCCAAAATCAATAATGGTGCAAAGATCGAAAATATTGAAGTTACTCCACTTGATAATTCCACCGATAAGTTTATTAATATCGCTAAGGATCGCAGCTTTTCTTTACCGACAAGTAATATTCAGATTGTTACTGTCTCATTTACAATTAAAGACGTTGATTATGATGGTTTAAAGGGTATCTTATATCGTTTGGAAAAAAGTTTGCGTTTAATGGACGTGACTAAGTTTGATTATGACCCGACAGCCCATACAGCTCAACTTGAAGTCTTTACCTATTATCTAAAACCTTAAGTATGATGAATCGTCAGGATAGAAACATTATTATCATGTATATCGCAACAGTTTTTATTGTGGTGGTTTTAGTTATTGTTATTATGAATTTTAACACTTGGTTTTTAAGTAAAGAAGTTGAGCCACAAAGCGGTTTCACACCGGTCGCCCGTGATACGGTTGATCAAGCTGATATTAAAAAAGATGTTTTATCTACTCCGAAGTTTAAATCACTTGGACCATTGCTAACACCAAAAGAATTAAGTGATCTAGAAGCTTCAGAAAACCCGACTGGTACAAACGGCGGTGTTAACGGTGGGCCAAGCGGAGGAAGCAGTAAAAAAGTCCGTGAGGGTAATCCCTTCTTACCTTTTGCCCTATGACAGCTTTAACCAAAACTTCTGACAAACAACAAGGCCTCTTGGAGTTTCTAATTGCCAAGCATGTTTTGTCACCAGAAACCGCCGAAGAAATTAAAAAAGAGTCAACTGACAGTACTAAGTCGGTTGATGAGCTGATTCTTGAGAAAAATTTAATAAATATTGAGGACTATACTCGTATTAAAGCAGATTTTTTTCATTTTGCTTATATTGATTTATCAGATAAAACAATTGATGAAGAAATATTAAACATTATTCCAATCAGTATCGCTGAGCATTATAAAATTATTGCCTTTGAAAAAGCTGATAAGCAGTTAAAGGTTGGCTTAGTTGATGCTAATAACTTTAAAGCGATTGAAGCGATGGATTTCCTCGCGCAAAAAAACAAATTAAAAGTTGATTATTTTTTGATTTCAAGTTTTAGTTTTAATAGCGCCTTTAGTCAGTATAAAAATTTTAATAAAGAAATTGAAGGCGCTTTAGCAGTTAAAGCTAAAGAGGATTTAGTAAAGAAAGAGGAGGTGGCGGCCCGACTTGATGATGATTCAAAGACTGATGGTGTTATTAAAGATGCGCCGGTTTCAAAAATCGTATCAGTTATTATTCGTCATGCGATTGAAGGTGGCGCTAGCGATATTCATATCGAACCAATGCCGACTGAATGTCGCGTTCGCTATCGTATTGACGGTATTCTACATACATCATTAACTCTACCTAAAGATATTCATTCCGCCGTGGTTGCTCGTATCAAAGTATTAGCAAACTTAAAGCTTGATGAATCACGCGCCCCGCAAGACGGTCGTATTCGCTTACTGATTGATAATCGTGAAATTGATTTTCGCGTTTCTTGTTTGCCATTACTTAACCAAGAAAAAGTTGTTATGCGTGTGCTTGATAGTTCTAAGGGTATTGTGACGCTTGATAAACTTGGTTTTATGGGGCAGTCAGCCGAGGTGCTTGATGCTAGCTTTAAGCGAACGGGTGGTATTATGCTTATTACTGGTCCAACCGGATCAGGTAAAAGTACTACACTCTATTCCTTATTATCAATTTTAAATAAAGAAGAAACTAATATCACCACCCTTGAAGATCCAATTGAATATCAACTTAAAGGTATTAATCAATCACAAATTAGAGCTGATATTGGTTTTACGTTTGCCAGTGGTTTACGATCGATCTTACGCCAAGACCCTGATATTATCATGGTTGGAGAAATTCGTGATAATGAAACAGCTGAATTAGCGGTTCACTCGGCCTTGACCGGTCACTTAGTTTTGTCGACATTGCACACAAATGACGCCATTGGTACGATTGCTCGTTTGCTTGATATGAAAGTTGAGCCGTTTTTACTTAGTTCAGTTTTAAATATTGCTTTAGCTCAGCGTCTAGCTCGACGTCTATGTACGTACTGCCAAGCTGAAGACAAATTAGAGCCCGAACGTTTAAAACAAATCAAGGAAAAATTTGCTAAAATTCCAGTAGAATTAATAAAAAAAGTGATTCCTGATTTTGATATCAATACTATTAAATTTATGCGTGGTCAGGGTTGTTCACACTGTGGTAATACTGGTTATCATTCTCGTGTTGCCGTGGTTGAAGCCGTTGATTTTAATCAGGGGATGCGCGATTTGATTGTAAAAAAGCAAGGCGCAGTCACCGTTGATGATGTGCGCGCCAATCAAGCTTTCTTGACTATGGAAGAAGATGGTCTTATTAAGGTTGCGCAGGGCTTGACGACAATTGAAGAGGTTTTGCGTGTTATTCAGAATTAAACTATGAATCATCGTAAACCAAAAATTTTAATTATTGAAGATAATCATTTTCTGCTTGTTACTTATAGCCGTAAATTTTTAGCTGAAGGATTTATTGTTCATGGTGCGCAGACAGCTCAGATAGGCTTAGCTGAAGCAAAAAGTATTCAACCCGATATTATTATGCTTGATATTATTTTGCCTGATGAAGATGGTTTGTCGGTTTTAAAAAAATTAAAACGAAGTAAGGAAACGGCTGGAACGCCGGTGGTTATGTTAAGTAATATCAGCGAAGGCTTATATCGTGAACAAGCAAAGATTTTTGGCGCGATAGCTTATGTCATTAAAGCTTATACTGACCCTAATGAGTTGGTTGCTATTATTAAAAGTTATTTACAGTAACGTTAGCTAATATCTTATGCCATCATTTAACTTTAGAATTTTTGATAAAGAAACTAATCGCGACGAAACCGGAGTGGTTGAAGCTGATAATGAAGCTCAGGCGATGGAAACGTTAACTGCGCGCGGTTATCGAATTATTTCTTTACAGGAATTTAATCGTAGATCACTATCAAAATTTGATATTAAAGGCTTGCTTTCAAGTGTCGGAATCAAAGATATTGTTGTTTTTTCTCGCCAGTTTTCAGTTATGATTAGCGCGAGTGTGCCGGTGGTTGAAGCACTTAAAGTTATTGCCCAGCAAGCGGAAAACCCAAAATTACGTCGAGTGATTAGTGAAATTAGTGATGAAGTAACCAGTGGTGATACTTTATCAGCGAGCCTTGGGCGTCGTCCAAAATTATTCTCAAATTTTTACGTTAGCGTTGTTAAGTCTGGTGAGCAGTCGGGTAAACTTGATGATTCCTTAAACTATATTGCTGACGAGATGGAAAAAGATTATGACATGAATAAGAAGATTAAGGGCGCAATGGTGTACCCAATTTTTGTAGTAACTATGATGGTTATTATTGGTATTTTAATGATGATTTTTGTTGTACCAAAATTAACCTCGATTATTATCGAAGCGGGTGGTGAATTACCGTTAGCGACGCGGGCGCTCATCGCGGTTTCTGATTTTTTAGTTCATTTTTGGTGGGTGGTGGCCGGGGGAATAGTCGCATTCATTACCGGTGCTCGTTTTTATCTACATAGTCGAATGGGACGACGTCAGTTTGATTATATTATTCTCCATCTACCCATTTTTGGTAACCTACTTCGAATGATTTACCTGGTTCGTTTTAGTCGTTCAATGAGTACATTAATTGCGGGTGGTGTTAATATTGTGGCTAGTTTAAAGGTTGCTGGTGATGTTATTAATAATAAATATTATAGCGAATTAATTGATAAAACTATTACTGAAGTCGAAGGTGGAAATTCAATTTGTAGTGTTTTTATGGTTTCAAAAGAAATACCTTCTATGGTTTCACAGATGATGCTTGTGGGTGAAAAAACCGGTAAGCTTGACGCGGTGTTAGAGCGTATTACAAGTTTTTACGGTCGTGAAATTACCACGTCATTAGCTAGCCTTATGTCTTTGATTGAGCCGTTACTGATGGTTATTATGGGTCTTGGTGTTGGAGTAATGGTTGCGGCAATTTTATTGCCGATGTATAATGTAGTTAGTCAGATTTAAGGTTAAGGAGTAGATAGTGCTTGTGCCTTTTGCTCAAGTATTGTATACTGTGGATATAATCTTGCACGAAATATTCGTGACTAATTAGGAAGGGGGTGAGACCATGAAATTAAACAATCACAAAGGTTTTACATTAATTGAATTACTCGTTGTTATCGCCATTATCGGCATCTTGTCGACATTAGCGATTGTGGCGCTTGGTAATGCTCGTGCTCGTTCACGTGATGCTAAGCGTGTTTCTGACATTCGTCAGATTCACTCAGCGTTAGAGTTATATTTCAATGACAATGGAATGTATCCAACCGCGATCACCCCAGGCAACGCATTAACAAACCCAGCCGGTACAACTACGTATATGGCAGTGATACCTAGTAATCCAACCCCGATAAATGACGGTAACTGTCCATCAGTTGGTTTCGGAACCCAATATGCGTATGCTAACTATAGTAATGCCAGCTATGTTCTAACCTACTGTGTTGGTTCGCAGGCAGGTGATATTACAGCTGGTACTCACCGCGCAGGACCAAACGGTGTTAATCTTTGGTAAGCTATTTTTTATATATACCATTATAATGTAGACTGTCGAAAGACAGTCTACATTTGTATAAAAAATTATATGAAGCTAAAGGCTAATATTGCTTGCACCCCTTATTCTAATAGTATATAATATAAATATATTATTCATAAAAAATATGTTGTTACTTAATACCAAAGGTTTTACATTAATTGAATTACTCGTTGTTATCGCCATTATCGGCATCTTGTCGACATTAGCGATTGTGGCGCTTGGTAATGCTCGTGCTCGTTCACGTGATGCTAAGCGTGTTTCTGACATTCGTCAGATTCACTCAGCGTTAGAGTTATATTTCAATGACAATGGAATGTATCCAACCGCGATCACCCCAGGCAACGCATTAACAAACCCAGCCGGTACAACTACGTATATGGCAGTGATACCTAGTAATCCAACCCCGATAAATGACGGTAACTGTCCATCAGTTGGTTTCGGAACCCAATATGCGTATGCTAACTATAGTAATGCCAGCTATGTTCTAACCTACTGTGTTGGTTCGCAGGCAGGTGATATTACAGCTGGTACTCACCGCGCAGGACCAAACGGTACTAATCTCTGGTAGTTTTAATTTTAAAAAATTGTAGTATTAATAATACAGACTGCTGGTTTTAGTAGTCTGTCTTTTATATCATATGGTTTTAAAAGAACAAGTTATAGCTATTTCAGAAAAAGTCGCGCGCTGGTGTGTCTATGGAATTGTTTTTCTAGTGCCGATTTATTTTGCTTGGCTCCAGGAAAATTATTCGGTTTTTGATCTAAGTAAATCATTGGTTCTTCATTTATTTCTAGGTATTGGCCTTTTAAGTTGGTTAGTGGCAACTAACCTTAAGGGTAGTATTACGTGGCGAGGTAATCGATTGATTGGTATTCTTGGTATTTTGGTCGCGGAAATATTTTTAATTAGTACGATTTTTTCTCTTCACCCAGTGATTAGTCTTTGGGGTAGTTATGAGCGTATGCAGGGCCTTTATAATCTTTGGCATTATCTTGGTTTAGCTTTTTTAATATTAGTAGTCTTACGTGATAGGCAAGATGTTCATAGAGTTATTATGAATCTT
>CAYZML010000025.1:0-9545 GCA_964479555.1 uncultured Gammaproteobacteria bacterium
TGAAGCGATTGTTCGGCTTAATCTTTTTGGCGATACGATTGAGACAATTCGTATTTTTACTATCCGTCCTGATAAAGAAGCGGCTTGGTTGATAGAGCTTGATGACCGCCATGGCGAAACTTTACAGCGTATCAGTATCTTGCCGGCTAAACATTATATGACAACTGAACCAAAGTTAACCGACGCCATCATCGGTATTGAACAAGAGTTAACCGAACGCTTAAAACAACTGCGAGATAACGGTAAAATCGTTGAAGCTGATCGTTTGGAACGAAAAACTAATTATGATTTAGAAATGATTAGACAGGCTGGTTATTGTAATGGTATTGAAAATTATTCTCGTCATCTTTCGGGTCGTATAGCTGGCTCCCCGCCCGAAACTCTGATTGATTTTTTCCCTGATGATTATCTCTTATTTATCGATGAGTCGCATGTTACCATCCCCCAGATCCGGGGTATGCATGCCGGTGACGCTTCCCGTAAAGATACATTAATTGAATTTGGTTTCCGATTACCAAGCGCGCGTGATAATCGACCGCTTAACTTTCAGGAGTTCAAAACTAAAGTTAATCAAGTAATATATGTGAGCGCTACTCCGGCTGAATATGAAATTAAACATTCTGACCAAGTCGTTGAACAAATTATTCGTCCGACTGGCTTACTTGATCCAAAAATTGAAGTTCGTAGCCGCGAAAACCAAATCCAGGACCTAATTCAAGAAATTGAAATTAGAGTCAGAAAAAAACAACGAGTACTTGTTACCACGTTAACAAAGCGAATGGCTGAAGAGTTGACTGATTATTTAGCTCAGGAAAAGATTAATGTTACCTATCTTCATAGTGAGATTGATACCCTTGATCGAGTCGAAATACTACAACAACTGCGATCAGGGGCAGTTGACGTATTAGTTGGGATTAATTTACTGCGCGAAGGCTTAGATCTGCCCGAAGTTTCACTGGTGGCCATTCTTGACGCTGATATGTCTGGTTTTTTGCGCAATGAAACATCACTTATCCAGACAATCGGTCGCGCCGCTCGCCATGCCGAAGGTCAGGTTATTTTATATGGAGATAGAATAACGCCGGCAATGAAGGCGGCCTTGAATATAACTATTAAACGTCGTAAAATTCAAGAGGAATATAATAAAAAATACGGAATTACACCTAAAACCGTAACAGCACGGGAACACGAAAGTATGATTGTATAAATATGTTAATAGCTTTAGTTGTTTGTAATATCTTAAAGTAATCTTAAAATATCTTCTGAAAAAATTTCCAGATAGATTTAACTCTACTATTCTATCTCAGAATATAGTATAATTAAAATAATAATTACTTAATAAGTATATATGAAAAAGAAATTAAAACTATCATTTAAAGGTTTTACCTTAATAGAAATTATGATAGTTATGCTCATCATTGGAGTTATTGCTACTTTAACTATGAGTGCGTTGAGTAATAATCGAGTGAAGAGTCGAGATTTAAAACGAGTTTCAGGAATAAATAGTCTCCAGGCGGCCTTAGATGTATATTATAAAGATCATGGGGTGTACCCAACTATAATTACCCCAGGTATGCCGTTAAAAAGCGCTGATGGATCAGTCACTTATATTGATGAAGTACCAAGCAATCCTCAACCTCGTAATGATAATGGGTGTCCAGACAGTGATTTTATTTATACTATTGGCCCTAATAATAAAACCTACTCTTTAGCTGGTTGTATTGGTGATGAAAAAAATTCCGGTAAACCAAAGTTGATTTATGGAACCAGGGAAGCAATCTTTCATTGTGGCGATAATATTACTGATCGTGATGGTTTTACGTATAAAACAGTCAGTATTGGAACACAATGTTGGATGGCAGAAAATTTAAAAACTCGAACTAATCCTGATGGAACTTGTATTAACATTAGCATGATTAGCCCTATAGGCGGCTATTTTTTTACAGTTGGACCAGCACCAGAGTGCAAAATCTATAACAATGGCGTGTTAACTAATTTAGGGGGGTGGGGAGATGGATATTCTAGCGGTGTTGCGAGTTCAAAAAGAGATTGTATTTCAACAACGGCTGATACTCAAGGCACTGAAGCTGATTGCGTTAATGGCTCTACGCTATATACATGGAGAGGAGCTATGGGTGATACACCTAGTAATCCAATCATTCTCTTACCAGGCGTAAAACAACAGTTCAAACGTCAGGGTATCTGCCCTGATGGCTGGCGTATTCCATCTCATGATGACTTTACGACTCTAGAACGGACTGTATGTACTTCAGCTACCTGTGCTACTGACTTTCCATATAGCCTACAAACCTTTGACCCGCCGGCGGCGGCTAACTGGCGTGGAACAAATGAGGCATTTAAGCTCATACCTGGTGGATCAGCTGGCTTTAACTTTACCGCAAGTGGTCAAAGACGAGTCTCTGGTAGTAGTAATTCTTATACGAGGGGATTATATTTATTAATAATTGGTGCTCAGGATACATCTTTTGGTACGGGTATGCTAGCACGTCGACAACTACAAAGTGGTGTCGGTGCAATCGAACGAAGATATACTGACAACAGTGCAGCTCAACCGACTGCTTATGGAGTTCGATGTGTTAAGGAATAAAAAATAATTTTATATTTAACTATAAAATCTTCAATATATTCGATGACCTTATTATTATGTGATATAATCACATAATATATTTATAGTTATATGAAAAAAGTAAAAATAAAACGCAACTCTTTCATCACTGGTTTTACTCTAATTGAAATAATGGTGGTTATTTTTATTATCGGTGTCATAGTAACCATTGGCACAACTTCTTTTTACAGAACTCGGGTTATAAGTCGAGATATAAAACGAGTCTCAGCTATTAATAGTCTCCAAACCGCCCTGGATCATTACTATAAAGATCATGGGGTGTACCCAACTATAATTACCCCAGGAATGCCTTTAAAAAATACTAATGGCTCAGTAACATACATCGATGAAGTGCCACGTAATCCCCAACCTCGTAATGATAATGGATGTCCAGATAGTGAATTTAACTATAAAGTTAGCAAGGATAATAAATCGTACTCTTTATCAGCTTGCGTAACGGATGAAAAAACTCCAGGTAAAGCCAAGTTAATCTACGGAACAAGGGAAGCGATCTTTAATTGTGGAGATACAATCACTGATCGTGATGGCTTTACGTATAAAACAGCTACAATTGGGACACAGTGCTGGATGACAGAAAATCTAAAAACAAAAACTTTACCAGACGGACAATGTATTAATACTCCTGATGATGCCTTTCCCCCAGATTGTACTTTTTTATGGTCCGGAACTAGATACTCATCAGTCTCTTTACTCCAAGCAAGAGAATGCGCCTCTTTAACTGGTACGCCTAACGCACCTGAGGCTGACTGTGAGGCCGGTCGTACACTCTATCGGCCCTATGAAGCCTTACAGTGTAAATGGACACCTGGAAGTGGGATGTGTGGAATACCAGGCTGTACTAACCCCCCAAATACAATGTGCTGTGACGGACAGTTTGTTAGTAATATTAACGTTAAGGGTATTTGCCCTGATGGCTGGCATATACCAAGTGAAGCTGAGTTTTCTACCTTAGAAACATATTTAGCTAATCCAGGGGCCCCCTGTAATCCTAATCGAGTTAATACCTATGAATGCGCTGGGGCAGAAATAAAACTAAAATCACCATCGATTTTTAATGCCAGTCTTGTTGGTCGACGTCAGGGCAGTACTGATAGCCCTTCTTCAAGTCTTCATCTTATGCCCTACCCGTTTCCAACTAATACACGCTACAGCAACACTGGTGTTGGTGACTGGTTCATAACTTCGAACGTTGATTGTGAAGGCAATACAGCCTATCTAAGAATTATTGATGGTAGTGTTGGTATTAACAGAAAATCTTTAAATATTAGTACGGGTAGAGCTTTTTCAGTCCGCTGTATAAAAGACTAGAAACTATAGAATATTAGCAAATAAAAAATCGGCCGATAGATTTTGGCCGATTTTTAGTTAATCAAAATATAATCAACACCCATTTTATATTGGGCAAGCTTACTTTGAACTTCTTCATCACTTAATTCTTGTAACATCTTTGAAGTGAGAAGAAGCGTAATAAAAACTTCTTTCTTTTTTTCTTTTATAAGTTCACAACCGCGCCAATGAAGCCACTTTTCGGGAATATGTAATATAATCCCTTGGCAATCTGGTAGAGCTGATAAAATTTCGGATACATATAAAGGAAAATTTTTCTCACCATTTTTCCCGCCGGTAATTTGTAACTCAATTACCTTATACATACCAGGGGAACTCTTAACAAAAATTTTCCTAATTTTTTCTTTGGAAAAATATATCTTACTCTTTTTCATCCCGTTGAAATGCTGCCACGTTGTTTTAACTATTAACCATAATGTATCTTTGGCTAATAATAGCGGGGTTATCTCTTTTAGACGCTGAAGCGAAACCAATTTTTTATTAGTTGTTTTCATTATCATTCTATTTTATGTTAAAGAGCAATAATAACTTAAAACTATCGTAATCTAATTAGTCATTATCGTCAACAAAAAACCGGCTCTTTAAGAACCGGCTTAAAAAAATTCTATTTCCTATGCGGCTTTTTTCCCTTTCTTATTAAATTTTTCTTCTTTTCCGCCGATATGGCCATTTTTTGAAACTGTTTGGCCGGTTGTTTTTGGCTCCCTAACGCTCTTTTTATGCCCAGAAAATTGTTGCATTTTAATTCTTTTTAATTGCTGGGCAATATAATCAATTACTTTTCTCTTCTTGTTCATTAGTTTTTATGTTTGATTTTGAAATAAGTGAATTGAGAATTTTAAAAAATTATAACAAAAAATGCTTAAAAAAGCAAGCTTATATTTAAATCTAAGATTATCTATGGTATAGTGGCTAAAATATGAAAGCTGTTATTCAAAAAGTTATAAATGCTTCAGTTACAAGCGATAATAGTGTTATTGGCGCAATCAACTATGGACTAGTGGTATTTTTAGCTATTCATAAAAATGATATTGAGGCTAATATTAAGAAAATGGCGGATAAAATTATCAATCTTAGAATCTTTAAGGATGCAGACGGAAAAATAAATCAATCAGTTAATGAAGTAGGCGGGGAGTTATTGATTATTTCACAATTTACCCTCTACGGTGATTGTACTCGCGGTAATCGACCAAGTTTTGTCAAAGCCGCCTTACCAGAAAAAGCCGAAAATTATTATGAAAAATTTATTTCTATTTTAAAAGAAAAAAATCTAAAAATTGCTACTGGAAAATTCAGAAGCTATATGCGCGTTAGCCTAATTAATGACGGGCCAACGACTATAATTATTGAGATTTAGCTATAAAGCTTACAACACTTATAATTTCTAGCAAATCCACGGGCGTTTCGCCAAACGAGACAACGTTTATTCTTTGATCCCCTCTAAAGCAACTTTATATAATATTTGTTCCTGGACTAAATTATAATTGATTAATTCTTCATCTTTAAACCACATTGGAATTTCCAATTTAGCTTCTTCAACCGTTCCGGAGGCATGAATTAAGTTACGGATACTGCGACTATCAGTATCAGCGGCTGAGTATGAATCAAGGGTAAAGTCACCGCGAATCGTACCAACATCAGAAGTTAATGGTTCTGTTCCACCAGTTATTTTACGCACAATTGGCACAGCCTGATTTCCTTGCCAGACCATTGCGACTACTGGGCCGGCGCTTAAATATTTAGCATTGGCTTTCATAACTGCCATACCATTATCTCGATTGGTTTCATAAGGCGATTTTTCACCCTTTTTCTCATAAGCCGCTCGTGCCTTAGCGCCAACCGCTTCAAGCCAGGCCTCACCACCAACTTTATAATAATGATCAGTGGCTAACTCTTCGCTTGGTATAACTATTTTTAAACCGGCTAATTTTAAACCAACTCGCTCATAACGTTTAATAATTTCACCAATCAAAGATCGCTGTACACCGTCTGGCTTAATAATGACTAACGTTCGTTCATTTTTCGCGTGAGACATAGGAAATAACTAATTTATTAATGATTATACTGTACAGACTTTTATTAATTTTCGCAACCCTATTATAACTCTACTGGTACAAAACTTGGCCATCAGTCAAAAAATGAATAGTCCCTTCGGAGTCAGTACGTCGGACAAAAATACCAAGTCGATCAAGTCATTTTAAAGTACGCAGTGACGGATGACCATATGTATTACCTGCACCACTACTAATAAGAGCTAAGGCTGGTTTAACGGCTTGTAAAAACTCTTCAGTTGAACTTGTTTCTGAACCATGGTGACCGACTTTTAAAATTTCCGCCTGAAGATTAATGCCACTCGATAATAATTCTCCCTCTTCCTCTTTTTCTGCATCGCCAGTTAATAACATATTGATTAACCGATACTGTACCTTAATAACGAGTGAGCTATTATTTAGATTACTCATACGCCGATTCTTAAAACTATGATCGGGGTATAGAATATTAAAACGGACATCGCCAAAAACCAGTTGTTCTGGCTTTTCAATAATTAGTAGTGGAATATGTTTTTGATTAATAATTTCTAAAAATCGTTGATAACCCTGACTATGAGCTTCAACACCGGTAATTAAAACCGTGCCAACCTCATACCGCTCAAGAACTAGGTTTAAGCCAGCAAAGTGATCTTCGTGTGGATGAGTTAAAGCTATAACATCAATCCGTCGCTCCCAGAATGGCAATTCTTCACCCAAACGCCGTAAAACTTTTTTATCAGGCCCGCCATCAACTAACATAACTTGACCGGTGGGCACTTCAAATAAGATTGCGTCACCTTGACCAACATCCAAAACACTAATCTCAAGTAATTGGTTATTCGGATATAACCGCCAACCAATATAGATACCAAGAAAAACCATTAGACTAAAAACGGCGACTATGATTGCCGCTCGTTTCCCCCTCCTTATCATTTTCATAACTTAGACATGTTTATTAATCCCGGCCAGTAATGTTTCTTTATCCTGTACGCCAGTGAAACGTTCGGTTGGGTTACCGTTTCTAAAAATCATAATTGTCGGGATACTCATAATACCAAACTGTTTTGCGACTTCCATAGCATTTTCAGTATTAAGCTTACCAATCACTGCCTTACCCTCTATTTCTTCTGATATTTCTTCAACAATTGGACTTTGAATCTGGCATGGTCCGCACCAGCTGGCAAAAAAATCAACCAATACTGGTTTAGCTTTTGAAGCTTCAAGAACCTCGGTCGTAAAATTATCTTGGGTAAATTCTTGGGTCATAGAAGTAAATTAACTGATTAAAATTAAATAATAAAACAATATAGATACTTATTAGCTTATTATTTAATTAATGATTACGTTTAGAGATTTTTGAATTATATCATGCTATTTTCTCTTTGCCAACCCTAAAAATCGTTTACTGCGTATATCGCGATGGAAAGTGATGGCAAAGCGATGAGCCTCGTCACGAACACGTTTAATAAGGTGAATGGCTGGTGAGGCTAAAGATAACTCTAAGGGTTTGGCAATGCCGGGAAAATATAATTTATCAAGTGCTTTAGCTGAACGCAGACCATCTCCTTTACTAATACCAATCACCATAATTGTTAAATGATGACGTCGTAAAACCTTCATTGCGGTATTAAGCTGAGCTTTACCGCCGTCAATAATAATTAGATCGGGTAACGGCCAATCATGTTTAAAACGCCGTTCAAACATTTCTTCAAGCATCCAAACATCACCTTTTTTATGATCACTCACATCTTTTTCAAGCTGAATTTTAAATTTACGGTACTGGCTTTTATTGGGTTCGCCATCACGAAATACCACCAGCGACCCAACGGCCATTTTGCCAAATAAGTTAGAAATATCATAACCCTCAATTCGATCTGGTACTTTTTTTAATCCTAAAACTTTTGCCAGCTCAATTGTATCAGCGGCGTATTTTTCCGCCACGCTTAAAACTCGCGTATGACTTAAAACCTGGTCAATCTGTCGTATAAGATACTCGATTCGACCAGCCCCTTCTATATCACCTTTTCTTTCTAAAACTTTTTTCTCCTTTTGCCACTCTTTAATAACATTATTCTTTTTACCTTCCAAAAATAATATCAAAGGCTTGATTACTTTTTTCATATACACTGCACGACTAATTTTATTGCCACATGGTCCTAAACAACGATTAATCTGATAATAAAAACAAGGTTTTTTTTGTGGTCGTCGCATCGTACAATATGGCCAAAGGCTACGAATGGCCTTTAAGGTATTTTTAACCGCTAATGAACTAGTAAAAGGTCCAAAATAGCGCCCTGAAGTACCAATAGTACGAGTTAAAAATACTCCCGGAATCTCATCTTCTAAAGAAACGTGAATATAGTAAAAACGCTTATCATCACGCAAATCAATATTATAGTGCGGCTGATATTTCTTAACTAAGTTAGCCTCAAGCAAAAGGGCTTCTATTTCACTTTCAGTTATAATCCATTTAATCGCAGTAACTTCTCTGACCATTTGAGCTTTAGCTGGGGTATGTTGAGCGCTTAATCGCCAGTAGGAAGAGACTCGACTTCGTAAATCAACTGCCTTACCAATATAAATTAGCTTCCCTTTAGCATTATAAAACTGGTAGGATCCACTAGCTTTTGGTATATCTAGTTTTTTTATGTCAGCGAGGGTCATAATTCCTAAAAAAGTAAGATTTATAATTTTGACTTAAGATAATATAGCTTATTTAAAATTAGATATACATAATACTATCATACAAAGAATATTCAAGCTTGCTTGCCTAATCTCTTTTCTTTCGATACACTATTTTTATACTAAATAATACACTATGCCCTCTATTTACGACGCCCCTCATCTTACCAGACGTCATTACACGACTGATCTAAGTGAAGAACAAGTATTAATTGAAAAACTTAAAAATCGTGGCGATAAAGAAAGTGAACGGCTTTTAAGCTATCTTAACCTACCCGATCTAACCCGCCTTGATAATAGCCCGGTTAAAGCAATTACCGAACGGGTTATTAATCTACCAAGCTTAAAAAACCTTGATATTATCGAAACGCCGGAAATTATTACTTCTGAGCTTGTCTTTGATTTATTTAATTTCCCAAAAGATCACCCGGCCCGCAGTCGCAGTGATACATATTACGTTGATGATATTCATATTCTACGTCCCCATACAAGTTTAATGTGGAAATATTATTTGGAAATCCCGGAAGTCTTACAGCAACTTGAAAAACACGGCTCAATCGGTACCCTTTGCTATGGCAAAGTGTATCGCAAAGATGAAATTGACTGGCAACATACTAACGTCCTACATCATATTGATGGCTTATTTATTATTCGTCGTGACTTAAAAGAGCTTGAACAACCTGATCTTGAAGCGATCTTAACCGAAGTTGCACAATCATTATTTGGCAAAGAAGTTGTTGGCCGTTTTAATGTCGAGCATTACCCCTATACAGACCCAAGCCTTGAAATGGAAATTGCCTGGAATGAAAAATGGGTAGAAATTCTTGGTGCTGGTATTG
>CAYZML010000026.1:0-9274 GCA_964479555.1 uncultured Gammaproteobacteria bacterium
TTGCTTGATGAGCGATTTCCTGGGTTGGATCTTCGGTTTTTTCGGAAATATCAACGAGATTATAATCAGCCAGTATTTGATTATTTTTAGTTTTAGGTCGGTACATCAAAAACGCTTTACTAGTACCAATATTAGTAAAAAGAAGACGATTGCGATGGAGAACACCAATAACAATAGTAAGGCCACCTGCCTTAAAAGGTATTTTTTGTGTTTCTAAAAACTCAGCAATCGCGCGATTGAGCTTTGTAATGGCCGCTTCGAAAATATAGTCAATCTTTAGGTTAGCGATTTTGTCACGGAGGAAGAATTGTTCATTATCATAGAAGTAATGATAGATTTCTTTAACAATAAAATCAGCTAAAGCAAAGTCTTCAGTTTTACTCTGATCAATATCCATTAACACAAACAGTCGTCCAACCAACATCTCTTCCTCGGCCGATGGTTGGCTCACAAAAACCTTGCTCATAAAGCTTGATTTTTGTTTAGGATTAACAGTCAGAGGGGCTATTTTATAGCTCATAGGAGGGGTATGGCACAGGTTAATGATTTGACGTTCATTCTATAATACTATACGATAAAAATCGATAAAAATCAACGCTTCTTTATATAGACTTATTATATGTTAGCCAAACTTTTCGGGTCAACCGCACGGGTAAAGATTCTCAAGTTGTTCTTATTAAACCCCGACACATCTTATTATATTCGCCAGATTGCCCGCCATCTTAATCTCCAATTAAGCGCGGTTCGGCGTGAACTTGAAAATTTAGAAACACTTGATATGCTTGAAAGTCGCCAGGGTGGTGAAGATGAGAGTGAAGACGCTTTTTCCGAAGAGAGAGGTAGTAAAAATGACCGAAAATATTTTAAAGCTAATCGCAACTTTGTTTTATTTAATGAAATTAGAGAATTAATCCTTAAAGGTCAGATTCTTTGTGAGCGGGCTTTTACTGATAAGCTAAAGAAGCAGGGGACAATTCGTCTTTTGATTTTATCTGGCTTATTTATGAACGATGCCCAGGCCGAGGTTGATATGTTAATTGTTGGTAATTTTGATAAAAATAAGGTGGCTAAGCTTGTAAGAGAGCTTGAAGAAGAGCTGGTTACCGAAGTTAATTACGCGGTTTTAAGCGAAGAAGAGTTTAAGTATCGTCGTCAGGTCACTGATGTTTTTTTGTATAGCGTTCTTGAAGGTAAAAAGATTGTTGTGATTGATGAGCGGGGATATTTGAATATTAGTTAAGATATTATTAATAAATATAAAAAAATCCTGCTCTCTTTAAAAAAGTAGGATTTTAAAATTTTATTTATTTTTTTTGCTATGGCTCAATAATCTGAGGTAATACGAATGGCTTGCCACTATGTGCTATATCGATGAATTTTAGTACTGTTTCTCCTGTAGCAATATTATATATTAATACTATTTTTCCGTCGACATCTAGATAGTCCCATTTTGGAAAATTTTTGTCTCCCATGTAAAGCAAAAAATCTCTCCCCGTTAAGGTGTCATAGACAGTATTATCAGAATTTAGATATCCGGGGTACTGTTCCTGCAAAATTTCTTTTGCACGGTTTAAATCATAACAATTTAAAAATCCCATAGCGGTAACGGTTTTCATATTTTTAGCGTAAATTGTTAGATTTGTATTTTCCCCTAAATAAACGGTTAAGTTGTTGTAAAAACCTTTACCCGCCATCCTGTCATAATATTTCCACTCATTATTAGGTAGTTTTTGGAAATAACCCACATTTGAGAAATATACTATTGTCCCGGTTATTTCAGAATAGCCTTGCTCAGTATTATTAACGAGTAATCCGCTTGGCTTTAATACTAGGTTATCCCAGCAGATACTTGGTTGGGCATACAACTTTGTTGATGTTATGGCGAAGGCAATTAAAACTAATATTGCCATTAAAATTTTTTTAATGAACATTTTTATTTTCCTTTCTTTTATTATTTTCGAAATATTTTTTATAGTATAATTATCTTTGTATAGCATATATATTTGTAATTGTCAACATAAAACCATTAATTTTATTTAATATTAGCCATTTTACTATAATATTAAGTTAGAATTATTGACATTTATAAATATTTATGCTATAAATTTAAATTACCTGTTAAGGTGATTTTTTATATTTATGGAGTTTCAGACTTTTCTAACATTAATGAAACAAAAACGTACAACCATTCTCGGGGTTATGGCGTTATTTTTAGTTGTGGCGGCAATTTTAATCGCTGTTCAGCCTTTTAAATATAGTTCAACGTCTCAATTATTAGTTGTTCAGGAATACAGTGGCGTAGTTGATGCCTATACGGCCTCAAAATCAAGCGAACATTTATCAAGCGTTTTAGCCAGCGTCGTTGGATCAAACTCATTTTTTACCAAAGTAACAACTACAAGTCCAAGTATTAATACTGCTTATTTTGGCGCGACCGCCAAAGATCAGATTAAGGAATGGCATCGTACAGTTAAAGCCCAGAATATTAATGATTCTGGTATTATTGCTATTACAGTCTATCATCCAAATCGAAACGAAGCGGAAAAAATTGCCGGTGCGGTTAATTATGTTATGATGACACAGCATTCTGCGTATGATGGCGCTGGTGAAGCAGTTAAAGTACGTTTAATTGACCAGCCAGTAACCTCAAGTTTTCCAGTTAAGCCTAACATAATAATTATTGTTGGTACGGCTTTGTTATTAGGTTTTATTTTTAGCTTAATTTATATTTATGTTGTTTCAGCCCCTTCGACTACATTAGTATCTCGTAGTGAATTACTGCAGCAATACCATAAGCAAACGCCAGTTTCTGAAGCAAGTGTTAATAAGCATCAACCTCGGTCAGAACAAAGACCATATACTAATCATGCCCAGTATTCTCCTAGAAATAGTCACAGTGAAACTTTTAATCATCAGGCTAATCCAAAGATGACGCCGTATGGTCATCGTACCCAGATTCAGGAAGATGTTTTACCATCTAATTACCCCCACTCCTCATATCAGGAGCAAGAATCTGATAGTCCTGAAGAAATTTTACATCAAGGACATATGCGTAATATTTTAGGCTAAGTTTAGATTAAATTTTTAAGTCTATTTTGATCTTGACAAATGTAAGTATTTACATTAAGATTCAAGGTTAAAGTTGACGGAAAGATTTTTAATAATTAAATAACAAAAAGGAGAAAAAATTGAAAAAAATTTTTATTTTTGGCATAAGCTGGTTTATTCTGGCTTTTGCCTTTGTTTCTCTGAGCATGAGCCAAAACCTTGTGCTTAAAGAAAAAAAACCGCCTGAGACGGTTAATTCTCAGGCCCCTGTTTCTGACTCAGTTGTTGTATCATCACCACAGCCATTAAAGCCTTTGACTTTAAAAGAGAAGAAGGTGAATAAAACTGTTGTGTTAAAGACACAAACAACAACAAATACGAATACGGAAAACTCCGGTGAGACTACTACTCCTAAGTATTTGTTCCCTTTATCTCAAATCCAGATTTTTGGAGGCTTTAGCCAATATAAAGAGTATGGCATGAAGGGATCGGGAGCATATCTCGAACTAGTAGTGCGTCAGAAACAAGACGCATCGAAAAAATCAGCCTGGGGCCTTTTCGGTAACTACGGACAGTATGTTACCAAAAATCCTGAAACTGATTCAACTGAATTTACTTCAAAAGTTCGAGAGACAGGCGGCGGGCTCAGTTATGCTCGCAATACCAATCGGCCAAACTGGAATTCAGTTGTTATGAATTTCGGCGTGAAGCAAATCGTGGACGAAGGTTCAATACTAACTTACAGAAGAAAACAAATAGATATTATGTTTGTCACTTCTGGCTATATTGACTTGACGAGAAATAAAAATATTAGTTTTTCGAGGTCAAATCTAAGTTGGTATTACCAAAATCAGCTTAGAACTGAAGTAGAGTCGTATAATAACGGTGTTAGAGTTGATGATAACATCTGGAATAAGAAGATGTTGTTTATTAACTTTGATCAAACTGTTTTACAGTTTGATTTGAATGACGCTGTATATGGGCTCTCAATGAACTTTGGCTTTAATCTCGGATACAAGCATTTTTCTGAGAATAAACAAGATATTTATGCAGCCGGTGGTTTTACGGAATTTTATTATAAATTCTGTAAAGTTGGGAGACTTGGGATCGAAGTTAATATTGATCCAAATTCAAACCCTAACCGAAACACTCGTTTTTTTACCGGTAAAAAACAGGAGGTCAAACTTGATCTCGATCTCTACCAGATCGGTAGAATGATATTGTAATAAGTTTCAGCAAGAAACACATCAACAAAGAATTTAAAAACTTTTTTCAAAAAATAAAAAAAACAAAAGGAGAAAAAGCAATGGAAAACAATCCAAATGAACCAAGAGATCTGAATCAGAGTCAGAGTACGAAGTCGGGTAAAATCGGCTGGTTACTTCTCGTAGTTATTGCTGTCTGTATTGTCGCCGCATATTTCATGTTCAAAGGTGGAAATACAACCACTACCGATGCCAATACAAACAATACAAAAACACCGGAAACCTTTGTGCCAAATGTGCAGGCACAAAATCAGAACAGTGTAACAACAACACCGCCAGATCAAACTCAGCAACAGCAACAGGATAACAATGCTGCCGGACAGAATCAAAATACTGAAAATACCAACGCTACCGGATTAACCCTAGCAATGGGTAGTAATTTTATCTTTGCTAATGGTGACAACGGATTTAATTTCTGCATCAGAAAAGAAAACTTAACCGAAACTATGTCCGGTGATTACGGAGTATTGATAGATGGTACTCATTATTTCAGTGGTCAGATGATTAATAAGTACAGACCAAATCCACAAGCTACAAAAGTAAGATTTCTCGGTAAAATTACGGCGAATGAGAAGGGGATCTGGGTACCAAAAGATATGACGCAACAGGGAGATTACTATTGTTATAAAGGCGCACCGGTTGCTTTTGATGAAAATGGAAATGATTTATTCTGTTTGGAGTATTGTGATGCTAATGGAAAAACTATGAGGCGTTTTTTGCCACATGAGGCGGTTAAAACAGGAACCCCATGTAATAAAACGGTTATGTAATAACATAGGGGAAACAGCTACATCGTTTCCCCTTAATTTTTAAAATCAAAACAAAAATCTAAAACACAATGAAAAAAATATTTTTAATAATCATACTCTCGGTCTCATTTTCAATTTCAGCTCAGACACTGCCGGAATACGGATACACTTTAAATGGTGATTTCTTTATTAAAGAATCACTGGTCGATAAGTGCGGTCAGGCAGGTGACAATGTTGAACTTCAGGGTCTGTTTAACAATAAATGGTTGACAGGCCTGAACATGAGATTAATCGACAAGGACCGAAATCCTGCGACGCAGGACGACGGTTACTATGTCTATCAGTCCGGCAATCATTATAAAGCAAATTCAAAGGTCTTATTTGTTATTAAGATTAATGAGTCGACCTGGTTCCCGGATTGCGATCCAACAGTGCCGGAAAGGATAAGCAACAATCAAGAAGGTTGGAACCTTAAAATGGGGCCGACCGATCAAATATCTTTCTAAATTCATCCGGAGAGTAACAAAATATCTAACCCGCTATAGATGTATTCATAGCGGGTCTTTTTTTGACTTTTCCCTAATTTTCGGGCATATTAGTGGTATGAGTAGTCATGTCGCTGAACAAAAATACCCGTTTTTAATTATTACTTTTTTAGCTTTAAGCCTGGCGCTCCTTGGAGTGCTTTCTTTTAATGTAACTATCGGCTTATGGATATTAGCCGGTTTTTGTTTATTTGTCTTTTTTTGTTTTTTTATTGATATTGGTTTATATATTACTATTCTGGCCTTGCCGGTTATTCATTGGGATTTTTATCTTGGTAACCTTATTATTCCTTTAAGCGATTTACTTGGCTTATTTTTATTAGCGGCTTTTTCTCTTCGTTATTTTGGACTGAGGTTTTTTTCTAGCGCTAACATAAAAAAATTACAACTACCTTTTATTGTTCCGTTTGGATTATTTTTAGTTGTGGCCTATTTTTCAAGTACTCTTGCTCATGATCCTTTAGAAGCATTATGGTATACGACTCGTTGGTTACTGTTTTTCTACTTGGCTTTTGTGGTGGTGCCGGTTAATATTTTGACCGATGAGAAAAAAATCCGTAAGGCAATTATTTCTCTGATTATATCAGCGGTGGCAATAGCGATTATTGGGACGATTTCTTTATTTTTTCAAGATTGGCAACACACCTTTGTTCGTATTCAGCCAGTCGCAATTTTTAATATCTATCCACTTGGCGCTAACCAAAATTTAATCGCTGAATTTTTAGTGATTGCAGTTTTCTTTACTTTAGCTCTGAAATCGTTAGTGACAACAAGACAGGTTACAAGAGTTCTTAATCTAATAGCTTTATTTTTAGCTTTAACGGCAATTTTAACTTTTTCTCGCGCCGCGTGGCTTGTCTTATTATTACAAACCCTTGTGTACCTCTGGTATCAGAGTCGAACGTTTAGAAAAGAATATTTAATTGCGCTTGGGGTAGGTTTAATAATCTTAATCCCACTTTCTTTTTATATGTTTGCCTTACAGAGTGAATATCAGATCGGTATTAGTTCAACTGAAAATCGTTTACTGTTGACCGACATTGCCGTTAAAGCTTTTGTGCGCAAACCATGGCTCGGTGAGGGGAGCGGAGCATTTTATAATTTAGTGGCCGATAATATTCGTTTTCGTGCACAGTATGGTGATCCCTTAGACTCACATGGTTTATGGCAAAAGATTTTAGCTGAACAGGGGTTATTTGGTATTACTACTTTTGCTTTCTTTTTGTTTGCGCTGCTGACTTCCTGGGGAACCGAGATCAAGCGTTTAGCAAAAATCGGTCAGGAGCGTTTTCTACTCTTATTAGCGGTGGCTGCTGGTGGTGGTATTGTGTTTCAATTTTTTAACACTTCATACTACAAAGGTAAAGTTTGGTTACCAGTCGGGATTACGATTGCCACTTGGTATCTTTCTAAGAAAAAATTATATGGCGCAACTAAAAAAAGTTAAAGTTTTACATATTATTCCAACTCTTAATCGTGGCGGCGCCGAACGATTATTACTTGATATAACTCGTTTTTATAATCGAGAACAATTTTCTTTATCAGTCTTAGTTTTTAAAGCTCAGGGTGATTTATATAATGAAGTAGTGGCGACCGGCGTGAACGTAACGATTTTAACAAAAAAAAGCAAGCTTGACTTCTATAATTTTTTTCAAATCTATCAGGTAATCAAAAAAACCAAACCAGATATTGTTCATACACACTTAGGCGGTGATATATATGGCCGCTTAGCCGCTCGTATGGTAAAAGTTCCAGTTATTATTTCAACCGAACAAAATGTTAACTATGATGAAAGCTGGTTTGTTACGTTAGCTAAACGTTTAACTATTAGATGGGCAAACGGTTTAGTCGCCTTATCTGAGGCCGTTAAAAAAGATGCGAGCCGTCGTTATCATGTTAGTCCTGAGCGCTATAATGTTATCTATAGCGGAATTGACTGCACGGCATATAAGCCTCTCTCTGTGCCTATATCTCATAATTATTTTTTACTTGGAGCCGCAGGACGACTCGTTGAGCAAAAGGGTTTTATGTATTTAATTAAGGCAGTTCAATACTTGATTGCTAAAAACTATAATATTAAATGTCAGATCGTTGGTGAAGGGCCATTACATTCTTTTTTAACACAGAAAATTAAAGAGGCTGGTTTAGAGTCAGTTATGAGCTTACGTGGTGTTATAGGCGACATGTCGTCTTTTTATCAATCACTTAATGCTTTTATTATGCCGTCGGTCTGGGAGGGTTTGGGCTTAGTTGTTTTAGAGGCTGGTGCTTCGGGTTTACCGGTTATCGCGGCACGAGTTGATGGGCTAAAAGAAATTATTACCGAAGGAGTTGATGGGTGGTTTTTTACCGCCGGTGATAGTCGTGATTTAGCGGAAAAAATAGAACATGTTATTAGCCATCCTGATGAGGCCCACATAGTGGGAAAAAAATTAGCGGAAAAAGTTAGACAATCATTTTCGATTCAAAAAACAGTGGCTGAGTATGAGGCTTTATATCAGCAGTATCTTACAGTATGAGAATTTTACAGGTCAATAAATTTTACTATCGTCGCGGGGGCGCCGAAACGTACGTCTTAGAAGTTAGTAAAAAATTAGTAGCTGAGGGGCATGACGTAGCGATTTTTTCTATGCATCACCCGAAAAATATACCATCGCCTTGGAGTAAATTTTTTGTTTCTCGTCTAAGTTTTAATGAAGGTAGTCGCATTCAAAAAATTAAAGGCGCTTTTCGTCTTTTATATAGTTTTGAAGCTCGTCGCAAATTTACTGATGTAATTGAGAAATTTAAACCAGATATTATTCATCTTCATAATATTTATCATCAGCTATCACCTTCATTTTTACCGATCGCAAAGAAATACGGTATACCCGTTGTTATGCATTTACATGATTACAAACTGATTTGTCCAAACTATTCATTATATGACGGTCAGCGAATCTGTGAGGACTGTGCCTGGCCGCATTACTGGCGTTGTTTTTTTAAAAAATGTTTTACTCATTCATATTTAAAAAGTCTACTTGTTTCTTTTGAAACATTTTTACATCAGCGCGTTTTACATATCTACAAAAAAAATATTGTTACCTATATTGCCCCGAGTGAATTTATGAGACAGATATGTATTCGTCATGGCGTCGAAGCAGAAAAAATTGCTACTCTTTATAATTTTATTTTGGGCACGGCCGTAGCTAATACCCCTTCTGCTCATAATAGTTTTTTATATTTTGGTCGCCTATCGCCGGAAAAAGGATTATATCCATTACTTAAAGCTATGACTCGTTTACCAGACACTAAACTTATTATGGCTGGCGAGGGACCGGAGAAAAAAAAGCTTGAAAGTTATATTGACGCCCATAATTTAGCTAATAGAGTATCACTGCCTGGTCGCTTAGAAGGATCATCTTTATCAAGTATAATTGATGAGGCTCAGGCCGTTGTTATGCCATCAGTTTGGTTTGAGAATATGCCATTTTCATTACTTGAATCATTAGCGCGTGGTAAAATTGTGCTGGCTTCTCGTATTGGCGGTTTTCCAGAAATTGTAAAAGACGGTAGTAATGGTTTTTTATGTCAGCCGAATAATGATAAGGAGCTAGAGGAAAAGATAAGATATATCAGTAATTTATCAGAGTCAAAAAGAAACGAAATTGCCACGGCGGCAAAGGAA
>CAYZML010000027.1:0-9199 GCA_964479555.1 uncultured Gammaproteobacteria bacterium
TATTAAATTAAATATCTTATTCTGTCCGTAACGCTTCAATCGGATCTAACTTGGCGGCGGAACGCGCGGGCGTAACACCAAAAACAATTCCGCACACTAAACTAAAAGTAATAGCAACAATATAAGCCTGAGCTGGTATAGAAAAATGCCAGGTAAAACCTAGAGCCGTCGCAGCTAACGACATTAGATACGCAATAATCGTACCAAAAAAACTGCCGACAATACCTCCCACGACTGTAATTAAAATCGCTTCAACTAAAAATTGTTGTAAAATATTAGCGTAAGAGGCCCCAACTGCTTTACGTAAACCAATCTCCATCGTACGTTCAGTCACCGACACATACATAATATTCATAATCCCCACTCCCCCAACCAAAAGCGAAATGGCGACAATCCCTAAAAGTAAAAAGGTTAGCGCATTAGTAATTGTATCAAGCATCTCAAGCGACTCAACCATTGTTGTAACACGAAAATCATCTTTAATTGGATCAGAGATTTCATGTCGCTGACGTAGCGTATAACGAATATCCTCGGCCGTTACTTCACTGGCGGCTGGATTTTCTAGTTGATGTACCATATAAGCCACATGATTAATACCCATTAACTTCTTTTGTAGGGTACGAATCGGTACATACACATAATCATCAAAACTCATAAACATCACCGCACCACGAGGCGCCATCACGCCAATAACTGTGAAACGTTCATTACGAATTTTAACGACTTTACCGATTGGATCACTGTCGCCAAACAATTTAGTTTTCATTCCCTGACCAATCACAGCCACTGTCGCCAAACTATTGTCCTCACCATCAGAGAAAAATCGACCTGATTCAATTTTTGAACCAGCGTCAATATCAATATAATTAGCTCCGGCGCCAAGGATAAAAGCTCGTCGTAATTCATTACCATAGCTTACCTGCTCTTGCGAGAGCATAGCCGAATAACCTTTTTTAATATTAGGTAGAGTAGAAAGTGCCTCCATATCATCATTAGTTAATGTTGTGACCTGGACACCAGAGGCAATGGCGTTATTTGAATTACTGTCACTGGCACTACCAGTTTTATTTGAGGGGACTTTGATTTCTGTGTAGACAGTATCAGTACCAAACGACTCAACTTGTCCAATAACTAAACTACGAATCCCCTCGCCCGCCGCATAAACAATAATAACTGTCATAATACCAATAACCAGTCCAAGCAATGTCAAAGCCGTACGCGCTTTATTGGCCCGCATGAGTTGAAAAGAATTTTTAATAGAAGAAAGAATCGTCATAAACCTAAAATGTATAGTACATAATTATCTTACTCATAGCGCAAAGCTTCAATCGGATCGAGCTTACTCGCTTTAGCTGCTGGATATAAACCAAAAATTAACCCAACGGCCACTGAGACCGAAACCGCTAAAAGAATCGCCAAGGGTGAAAAGCTAAACGGCCATTGATAATCAAGTTGACGCGCAATTAAGGCAATAGCAAAAGAAACAATTTCACCAAAAATAATACCAAGAATACCGCCGGATAAAGTAATCGCAACTGCTTCAACTAGAAATTGCGCCATAATATCAAAACGTCGTGCACCAACTGCTTTACGCAACCCAATCTCCCTCGTTCGCTCCACAACGCGAATCAACATAATATTCATAATACCAATACCACCGACCAGTAGTGATAAAGCCGCCATCGCCGCCAGGAAAAATTTTAAACCATCGGTAATCGAGGTTAAAATATTTAAGGCATCGCGAGCACTACGAACGGAAAAATCATCACTTTCACCGCTTTTATCAGTAATATCATGTCGTTCACGCAAAGTTGCCTCAACATCCTGAATACTTTGATCAATGTGATCTTCAGAGTCTACTTTTGCGCGCAGTAAACCAAGATGACGAACACCGGCGATATTACGTTGCATAGTCGTAATTGGTAAAAACACCTGGTCGTCATAATTTTGAAAAGCAACTGTTCCCCGTTCGGCCATCACGCCAATAACTGTATAACCACCACTTTTTAAACGAATAACCTGCCCAACAGCTTCACTCTGACCAAATAATTCATTTTTAACTGTACTACCAATAACCATTACCCGTGCTACCCCATCAACTTCTTCTTGGCTAAAAAATCGTCCTTCGGCGACCTGCCCACCTTCAACTTCAAGATAATCAGCGCTGGTACCGCTTAAATTCGTATCATAGGTTTCTTCTCGCCAAGACAGAGTCCCAACCCCGCGCGTAAACGGGGCGACCGCAGTAATATAAGGCGCATTATTTTTATTGCGTAAAGCATCAGCGTCTTCAAGCGTTAGGGTGGTAATTGCCACACCCATTACTGAGGCGGGCGGACCATTTTTTTCTGATTTACCTGGTAAAACACCAATTAAATTTGAACCAAAATTCTGAACCTGAGAAAGAATAAGCGACTGAGCACCAGCACCAATCGCCATAATAATAATTACCGCCGCCACCCCAATCACAATCCCGAGCATAGTTAAAAGACTACGGCGACGATTCGCATTTAAGGCCCGAAAAGCGCCTTTAACTAATTGAGAATAATAACTATGATTCACAAACAAATATCAAAATAAATTAAATAATAAACTAATGAATGAATTAGTTTATTTTAGAGCACTACCTTCTCGAGCAAATCGCCGATGAGCAACTTTTTCATCGGCAATAATCAAACCGTCTTTTACGCTAATAATTCGTTTCGCGTGTTCTGACGTATAGGTTTCATGGGTGACAAGAATAATTGTATTACCGGCCTCGTTTAAATCCTGAAGAATTTTCATGACCTGAGTACCTGATTTTGAGTCAAGGTTACCGGTTGGCTCATCGGCAAAAATAACCGACGGTTCATTAATTAAAGCGCGCGCAATCGCCACGCGTTGTTTTTCACCACCGGAAATCTGATTAGTGAAATAATGGAGACGATGACCAAGTCCAACCATTTCTAAAACTTTCTCGGCTTTTTTAGTGGCATTAATTTTTTTATCTTTGGCGTATAGTAATGGTAATTTTACATTTTCTAAAACAGTGGTGCGCGGTAAAAGGTTAAAAGCCTGAAAAACAAAACCAATTTTTTCATTGCGTAAACGAGCTAAATCATCATCAGATAAATCCATTACATTTGTACCTTCAAATTCAAAAACACCCGACGTTGCTCGATCAAGAAAACCAAGGATATGCATTAAGGTTGATTTGCCCGAACCAGACGGACCCATAATTGAGACAAACTCGCCTTTATCAATCGTAAAAGAAAGACCGTGCAAAACTTTAGTAACGACCTCGCCGGTGGAGTATTCTTTTTTTAAATCTTTAACGCTGATAAGCATTGAGGTAACTAATAATTAATAAAGCAAGCACTAGGGATGTTTATTTTTTACTTGGATCTTTTATAAATGTTACCACTTGATCATTTTCGTTAACGCCTTCTTTAACTTCAACCAGGCCGTCATCACCGTTTAAACCAGTTACAACAACGGCTTCACGTGGAGTATTATTTTCAAGAATACGAACATATTTTTTTCCATCACGTTCAACGACAGCCCGAGCCGGCATCATTAAAACATTATCTAAACGAGCAGTTGTAATAACAGCACTCGCAGTCATACCTGGTTTAACAGCTTCAGTCCCTGGGTCAAAACTAATTTTAATCTTATAATATGTCACACCTTGAATAACTGTCGCGGCTGGCTCAATAAAATAAACGGCGCCGGTAAATTCTTTGGCTTCACCAAGTGAATCAAGGGTAATTTTTGCTTCATTATTCTGTTTAATTTTAGTAATATCGGTTTCGGCAATATCAAGCTCAAGCTGATAATTATTTTCAGTTAAAACTGAAACAAAAGCTTTTTGTGGGGAAACCTGTTCGCCAACCTGGTAATTAACTTTAGTGATGACACCTTCAATCGGCGATACTAAGGTTGTGTCTTTTAATTGATTACGAACTAACTCGAGATTTGATTGTGCCTGACCGATCTGCGCTTGCGCAATCACAAGATTAGCCTCGGCGCTATTTACTCTTGTTTGTGCACTCGCTAACTGTTGATCACGGTTTGTTTTAGCATTTACGGTCGCATTACGAGCGGTCCGTAACGCGGCGTCATAGTTTGCTTGCGCCTGACTAATACTTTGCTCAGCAGTTAAAACATTTGTTTCATAGGAAAGTTTAGCATCATCCCAAGCCTGTTTAGCACTCTGTACTGATGTAACGGCGGTTGAGGTGGTTGATAACTCAGCGTCAATCATAGTCTTGTAGGCATCGATATCAGTCTGAGTGAAATTACCAGATGGAACTGTATTAACCAAGACACTCATCATACCGTTTAAAGCCTCAAAAACTTTATTAAGAGCTAACGTTGATGAACGCTGGGCATTATCCAAAAAATTTCCATTACCATGATAAAGAGCTAAGTCAGTGTTAGCAGTCGCAACTAGTGTACGGCCACTTTCATAGCTCGCGCGAGCTTGCGTTAACGCGGCGCTATTTTTAGCACTTAAGGTTGGTCGAGCTTCATCATCGCTTAAAATTCGATTGATGTCATCGAGTGAGGTAGTCGCCGCCGCTATTTTATTATCAAGGGTTGTGCCCAAAGAAGCGGCTTTGTTATCAATCGCTCGTTGGTAAGTTGACTTAGTCGCCACTAAATTTGCTTGAGCCGTTATTAAGGCTTGATCATAGGTTGTGATTGTTGATGTACTTGTATCTTCTAAATCACGTTGAGTTTTTTCCGCCTGTCGAACGGTTTCATCTAAACTAGTATGGAGAGTGGTATATTCACGTCGCGCTGAGTCAAGGTTAGATTGCGCCTGAGTGACATTAGCTAAACTAACATTTAAGTTAGCCGAAGCTTCCTGCTCTTTAATAGCCAGACCAGATGAGTCAACCTGACCAAGTGGTTGCTGTGGCATAACCTTATCACCGACAGCGACTTTAATCTGAGTTAGTTGACCAGTGTTTAAAAAATTTAATTCAATCTCCTTAGCTGGCGTGATTGTGCCAGTTTCATTAACACTTTGTACTAATGTTCCTTTTGTAACCGGCGCAGTCGTATATTCAATTTTAGGTTTGCGACTTGAAGCCAAGATAATACCGCCTATCACTACAGCCAGGATAATCACAATTAACCAATTTCGTCGTTTCTTCGTCATAATAAAAAAGTATTAGTTGTTACTAATATAATTAAGCTGTTTATCAGCTCTATTTATACTATAATTATAGCATATTTTAGCTAGAAAAGCAAGTCATCTTTTCAAGTCAATTCTAAGCTAAAGATTCATTTATAATCTGTATTTCTGGCTCAAACTCTATACCATAGGTGGTTAAAACTTCTCTTTTTATATGAGCTATAATAGTTAAAACGTCTTTGGCTTTAGCTTTCCCCGTGTTAACAATAAAATTAGCGTGACGATCACTAACCTGCGCGCCACCAACCGCATAGCCCATTAAATTAAGTTTTTGGATTAAGTAGCCGGCACCAATTTTCCCGCCACGAATTTTATTATCAGCTTGTGCCATTTTTATAATATCAGCATGATCTTTTTCAAGCTCAGCCACTAACAAATTTTTAAAAACACAGCCAGCACTTGGTTCGGTTGGTTGTGAAATTCGTCTATAGGCGCGATACTCTTCCATCTGTTTTTTCATTATTTCTTTATTGCCTGTTTGTAATTGTAATGTTACTTCCCAAATAATATATTGCTCAGTTTCCTTAAAAAAACTATGACGATAGGTGAAATGACAATCAGCTACATTAAATATTTTAAATTCAAGTTTTTCTAAATCAAAAACTGTTACCTCAGTAACAACCTGATCAAACGACCCTCCGTGTGCGCCGGCATTACCGCGAATGGCGCCACCCATATAACCCGGGATACCAATTGACCATTCAATGCCAGAAAGTCCAGCGTCAAACATCTGCTCAGCCAATGTTTTAACAAGCGTACTTGCTCCAACTGTGACATTAAGTCCATCAACACTAATATTTTTATTATGTGGTTGTATAACCAGCCCGGCAATACCATTATCACTAATTAAAACATTACTACCGCCGCCTAAAATAGTAATATGGAGCTGATGTTCATGCGCCCAGATAACAGCCGCTTTCATCTCAGCTTTTGTTTCGGGCGCAATAAAATATTCCGCCGGCCCACCAATCTGATAGGTTGTTAAGGGCGCTAATGGTTCACCGTTTAAAATTTTGTCTTCAATCTTCATAGCCTAGGTTGTTAGTAAACGCTCGCCAATTCGAAACACATCGCCAGCTCCCATTAAAATAATAACTTCATCTGGTTTTATAGTTGTACGTAAATAGTCTTCAACCGCTGTAAGCGTTGGGATAAAAATAACTGGTTTAGAAATTTCTTGTTTAATTGCGTTAGCGACTTCTTCACCGTTGATTCCTCCCTGTTCTTCACGCGCTGAACCATAAATCTCCAACACAATCACCTCATCAACCTCATTAAAGCTACGAGCAAAATCAGCTAATAACGCTTTGGTACGGGTATAGGTATGGGGATGAAAAACCACTCGAATAGTTTTTTCTTGATAGCGTTGACGAACAGCAGCTAAGGTCGCTTTAATTTCAGTGGGATGATGGGCATAATCATCAATAATTAAAGCTTGATTATAATGACCTACTATTTCAAAGCGTCGCGCTGTACCAGTAAATTCCCCCAGATAACGACGAATAGTAAGTAAATCAAGACCAAGTTCAGTACTAGCGGCAATAATCGCTAACGCGTTACTGATATTATGTCGACCTAGAAGTGAAATTGAAAAAGTACCTAACTCAGTTATTTCTCCCTCATTATTCTCACTTTTCCCAAGTGAAACTTTAAAAAATTGCTGACCGTTTTGATAAACAATATCAGAGGCAATATAATCAGCTTCCTTACCACAACTATAGGTAACCACTGAACCAGTACAATGCTGAGCTACCTTTTGTACTTGCTCATCATCAGCGTTAGCAATTAAGACACCAGACTTTGGGAGCGTCGCAACAAAGTCAACAAAAACTTTTTCATAAGCGGCCATATCAGGAAAAAAATCCGGATGATCATAGTCAATATTATTAAGAATAATCATTTTTGGTTTAAAATATTGGAGCTTATTCTGATACTCATCAGCTTCAATAATGAGCAGGTTTGAATCACCAACTAAACTTGCCCCATCAAACTGTGGCACGCGCGCCCCAACCATAACATTGGGTTTAATACCGGCCTGCCAGGCTACATACCCAAGCCAAGCGGTGGTGGTGGTTTTACCATGTGAGCCACAAACCGCTACTCCTTTATGAGTATTAAATATTTCTCCCAGCGCTTCAGCAAATGTTATAACCGGTAACCGCTGATTAAAAGCCGCACGGACTTCTTCGTTAGTTTCTTGATTATAAGCAGTGGAATAGATAATAACATCAAACGGCGTTGTTAGATGATCAGCTGAAAAACCTTGGTGTATCGTGATCCCGGCTTTTTCTAAAACCGCATCAGTCATAAACGTTTCGCCTGTATCACTACCGCTTACGCTATATCCCTGGTGGGCAAGAAATTCAGCCAGCATTGTCATACCAACACCTTTAATACCAATCATGTAAATAGTTTTTACCTTAGAAAAATCCATACTGTTTAAACTGGGCGTTTAATTATTTCTTGTATAATACTGTAAATCTGCTGACGTGCTTCTGGTTTTATTAAACCACTCATAGCCAGCTCAAACTTTCTACACTGAGCGCTGTCGTCTAATAAAGCATTGATTTTTGCCGCAAGTAAGGGCGGAGTTAGGTCAGCCTGTTGTAAAATTAAAGCGGCACCTTGTTCAGCTAAGTACCGGGCATTATCTTCCTGATGAGAATTTGGCATAGGAATAATAATCGCTGCCTTGTTAAGATAGGCTAATTCGGTAATTGTTCCAAGCCCCGCTCGGGAAATAACCAAGGTGGCTTGTGCCATTGCTTCCGCAACCGCCCGCGCAGCTAAAAATCGATAGGGGTGATAATTTTTTGGCCAAACCTTTGTTTTGTCAATTTCTTGACCAGTAATATGTGTTATTGAGTCGATGGCTGATAACTCAGATAAACCAGCTTGTACCAAATCATTAATTGCCTCGGAACCAGTACCACCACCAATCACTAGAATATTATTTTTCTCTTCTTCAATATGGGGAGAATTTTTTTTAACCGTCTCAAACTCTTGTCGTACTGGATTACCGGTCCAAACGGCAGTACGACCATAATCAGCTAAACTCTTGGCAAAGGTGACAGAAATTGCTGTGGCGCATAATGCCATTAATCGATTTGCTAAACCCGGACGAACATCTTGCTGATGAATAAGAATCGGATAACGAAGTAACCACGCCGCCCACACAACCGGTACACTAACAAACCCACCGGCCGAAACGATTAGCGCCGGTTTAATTTTACGAAGAAGAATAAAAGCCTGAATAAAACCAATTAAAACTTTAAAGGGGTCAAGTAAATTTTGTACTGAAAAATAACGTCGCCATTTACCTGAACTAATACCATAGTATGTTAACCCAGCCTCGGTTACCAAAGTTTTCTCAAGTCCAGAGTATGTTCCGATCCAACGTACTTCATAGCCGTCTTGCGTCATGTCATTAACCAACGCTAATAAGGGAGTCACAGACCCCCCAGTACCTCCGCCGGTTAAAATAATAATATCTGCGTTAGATGATGACATACTCAATAAAAAATTACTTTTAAATCTTTGCTCGTATAACTTCCTGATATTTTTCTAAAAATAACTCATACTGCTTTTTGTGGACCGGACTTGTACGTTTAATCAACTCATTAATCGGCACCCAGCGATAGGCTTTATGTTCAAGCGGGTTGGTTTTTACCGCCTTGTTTTCCCCCTGATATTGAATAATAGAAAGAGTCTGGCGTTGGCCTTTATAACCACTATGTGTATATGGCTTATTCCAAATATAACGATAGAGATCTTTAAACTCAGCGATAATAGTAAATTCGCGTAAACCAGTTTCCTCAAAAACTTCACGCCGAACAGCAATTTCGCTTGATTCTCCTCGTTCTTGTCCGCCTTGCGGTAGACCCCAGTAATCACCATGCCCGCGAGAATTCAAAATCAATACTTCATTATGCGAATTAACAATTAACGCTACCACATTCGGACGAAAACGAAAACGACGTAATTCCCATTGTATAACCGTAAAAGGAAAAATAACTA
>CAYZML010000028.1:0-8892 GCA_964479555.1 uncultured Gammaproteobacteria bacterium
TATTCTTTTCTTTCTTGATTATGTCAGAAGCAGTTTGGAGTGGATCTAATAGTGATTGATAGTAATCACTAACAAAAATTGGGTTAAGGACTAATAGATTTTTCCGATCGCAGAGTTGAGCAGATTTCTAGTCCGGTTTTACCTGGTAAACCATTATCAAGAATAATAATGTCATAGTCATTAGTTTGCGCCAGATATAAACCTTTATGTCCGTCAGAGGCGCAGTCAACAGCAAAATTTTCTTTTCTTAAATTCGGCACTAAAAAGTCAGTAATCGCCGAATCATCCTCAATAATAAGTAAGCGCATAGTTCCATATATACAAACGTCTACATTATACACTGAAGTATTTTTTTAGCAAAAATTTGGCTTTATTTTTGGACTTATTTGTGTTATACTACCAACCGCCGAAGAAGCTTCGGGCTCTGCTCGGCTTCATTATACCCGTTACAAGTTTTGGATCAAATTTTTTTACATTGGCATCTTCATCATCTTGTTTTTTAAACAGGATAGAAGGCTAGGGGGTAAATATCTACCATATGCGTTGTATTGGATTTTCTGATTATACGTTTATTGTAGCGTTTTAATTGTTATTGACAGTTAAAATACCCCACTGGAAACAGGCCAATACTTGTTTTGGGTTTTGGTGGAGCCAGGTAGGGCTAAAAGCGGGCTGTAGTATAGTGGCAGTACGCGTGCCTGGGGGGCATGTAGCCGCGGTTCAATTCCGCGCAGCCCGACGAATAATTTATGAAGATTGGAGTAGGCACAGAAAACAAAGCAAAACTCGAAGCAGTACGACAGGCTTTAACTAATTATTCCGATTATAGTAAGGCGGATATTTTTGGTTGTAGTGTAGCATCTGGCGTTAGTAGTCAACCGATAGGTTTAGATGAGATTATCTCTGGCGCAAAAAATAGAGCAAAGTTAGCCTATGAGAATATTAAAGCTGATTTAGGTATTGGACTTGAATCAGGCATCTTTCTTGTACCACATACTAAGAGCAACTATATGGATACAACCGCGTGTACTTTATATGATGGTTGTAAATACCACCTTGGACTCTCCAGTTGTTTTGAATACCCACATACGTTAATTGAAAAAATTATTAACGAAAACAAGGAAGTTAGTGAGGCTGCTTTAGAGCTTGGATTTGCTCAAAATCAAGAATTTCGTGAAGGTTTAGGCATGGTTGGTATTCTTACTAAAGGTGTTATTAGCCGAAAAGAATATTCTGCCCAAGCTGTTCATATGGCTTTTATTCACTTATTAAATAAAGATTATTAAGTTTTATAATAGTAAATTTAATAGATACTATGAAAAAATTTGAGAGTTTTTTAAATAGAAATGAAGTTGAGCAAATAAAAAAATTTTCGCTTGATGGTTTATCAATTAAATCAGTATCAGAAAAGCCAGTGCTAGAAGGAAGATTGAGTGAAATTGATTGGCCGATAGAGCTTCAAGGGAAAGGAACAACGAGTATAGGAGATAAGACTATGGAAGTAAAATATCCAAAAGGCGATGTTATTCTTTCGTTTGTTACAATAATTCACGAATTAGGTCATTTAGGGCAAGAACAAATTGACCCATCCCTAAAGGTAGAAAAACAAACTTATCATTCATTATTGGCGCAGGAAAAAGATGCTTGGCGTCGTGGTTGGAATCGTTTAGTGACGGTACGACCTGATATTCGGGAGTTTTTGCAGGGGAAATTAGATTCTTTATCGGAGAAGGGTGATATAAATTTTAAAACAATTGATAGTTTTTATTATTGGGTCCAAGAGAATGTTTTGAAAATAGTTGAAGAAGAAAAAATTTTATTTGAGTCTGATGATAATACTCCAAAGTCAAGGAAGGATCGTTTTGATAAATTGGCAGATAAACTAAAAAATATAGGAATCGATAATTTTTTTAAACAATATAATACCATTCGAGTCAATGAGCAAGTTAATGAAAAACAGGTAAATAAGTTTATACAAGATATTGCTGAGTCTGTTATGGCTGAATTAAATGAGCAATAGCATGCCATTTAATATTAAAATTTTATTAGTCAAAAATTTATCAAGTTTATAGCTTGCGATCCCTTTTTATTCTTGTTACAATGCGTTTCATATCCCTCCGTAATTAATTTAAAGAGGGATTATGAAAAAAGAAATTATTACCACTATGGAAATTCTCGAAGCTTTACAGGCTTATGCAGAAAGAATTGATCAAAGATTTAACGATTTAGAAGATCGAATGAATCAAAGATTTGATCAGGTCGATAAACGGCTTGATTACCATGAATCATGGCTAAAGCAGATAGACGATCGTTTTGAAACCGTTGCCACAAAACAACAAGTTAATAGCTTGCTGGTTTTTTTAGAAAACAAAAAGATTATTTCTAATTATCAGGCAGACTATGTGCGTGAGACCTAGATACGTTGTAACGCTGTTTGATATTTTTTTTCAACTTCTTCCCAGTTAATAATATTCCAAAAGGCATTAATATAATCAGGACGTTTGTTTTGATAGGTAAGGTAATACGCATGTTCCCAGACATCAAGACCAAGCAAAGGTTGATACTGTTGTAGAAGAGGACTGTCTTGATTTGGTGTTGAATGAACTATTAATTTTTTTTCCGGGGTTAAACTAAGCCAGGCCCAACCACTTCCAAACTGATTTATTGCCGCTTGAGTAAATATTTCTTGAAATTTTTCAAAACTTGTAAAATCCTGGGTAATGGCCGTTACTAAGAGATCTTTTGGGCGACCATTGTGATTTATTTTTAATATTGTCCACCATAACGCGTGATTAAGATGTCCGCCCCCATGATTACGTACCGCTCCCCGTATATCTTCTGGCACAGTCTCGATATTTTTTAATAATTCTTCTAATGATGTTTCGGCTAGTTCAGGGTGTTTTTCTAGGGCGATATTTAATTTATCAATATACGTTTGGTGATGCTTAGTATGGTGGATTTCCATTGTTTTAGCGTCAATATAAGGCTCAAGCGCATTATATTCATAAGGCAGAGAGGGGAGAGTGTATGTCATATACATATTTAGTTAGTTATGCCGTTTAGTATAGCTTAGTCACCTTGTTAAGCCAACTCAAGTCTCTATACTATATAATATTTGAACTATTGGCTAAAATTAGGTATGGTGATACCCACTGCTATAATAGATCGTCTATGAAACGAATACACAATAAATCAAAAACACAAAACTTTGTCGCCAAGACTAAGGTTGTTGTTGGTTTATCGGGCGGGGTTGACTCATCAGTGGCGGCGGCACTACTTTTAAAAAAAGGCTATGAGGTTGTTGGTGTTTTTATGAAAAATTGGAGCGAAGATGTTGGTGATTTTTGTTGTAGCTGGTCAGAAGATCTTGAAGACGCTCGTCGAGTCGCACAAACTCTTGGTATTTCTTTTTATGTTTGGAATTTTGAAAAAGAGTATCGTCAACAAGTGATTGACTATTTTTTTAAAGAATATCAAGCGGGCCGTACCCCTAATCCAGATGTAATGTGTAACCGTGAAATTAAATTTAAGGTTTTTTTAGAAAAGGCGAGACGTTTTGGCGCTGAGTATGTTGCCACTGGGCATTATGCGCGTATTAAAAAAATTGGTAATGAGTATCGATTATTAAAAGGTAAAGATGCTAATAAGGATCAAACATATTTTCTTTATACCTTAACACAGTTTGAACTAGCCCATACTCTTTTTCCGGTTGGTGATTATACTAAACCCCGAGTTCGCTTTTTAGCTAAACACTATAAGTTACCAACATTTGCGAAAAAAGATTCTCAAGGTATTTGTTTTATTGGCGAAGTTGATATTAAGGAGTTATTACAACAAAAAATCAAACCTCACCCAGGAAATATTATTGATACTAAAGGGAATCGCCTTGGCCGCCATGATGGCTTTGCTTTTTATACCCTTGGTCAACGTGGCGGTTTGAATGTTGGTGGAAAGGGGCCATATTATGTAGTGGCTAAAGATAAAAAAAAGAATCAAATAATTGTTAGTGATAATCCGTCCGATCCGCTTCTCTGGCGACGTGAGTGTATTGTTGGTGATATTACCTGGACAAGAAACTTAGTTATTCCAAAAAAAATTGATGTTAGCATTCGCTACCGTCACCCAACCGAAATCGCTACTTTAGAAAAATTAACAACTAAAAAGTATAAATTAGTTTTTGACCAGCCACAACGTGCCATCACTCCCGGCCAAGCCGCAGTATTTTATTTAAAAGATGAATTGATTGGCGGGGGAGTAATTAATGAAGTATTGTAATTTTTTTTAGATTTAGAGCGGTGATTATATAATCTATACAGAATCCTACGCAAGGATATACTTAGTTTTATAGTTATTACCGTTTATAAACTGTGTTGTTTAATGACTTCTGCTATTTTCTGTAGTTCAGCTTCTGATACTTCGTGCGCTCGACTCGGGTCAAGTTCTTGTGGATTATTAAGTGGGATAAGATGAACATGTACATGATCAATCGCAAAACCCTCAACTAAAAAACCTATTCGTTGAGCTGACGTAGCTTTCTTTAATAGAAGGGCAACTTTTTTAGCTGCTAAAAATAAAGCCAGGTAATTTTCTTCGTTCATTTCAAGAATGTTATTAAAAACTTTTTTAGGTATGACTAGCGTATGGCCATTAGTGATTGGTTTAATATCAAGAAAAGCAAGATGATGTTCATCTTCCCAGATAATATGAGCGGGTATTTCTCGGTTAATAATTTTTTCAAAAATAGTCATATTAGTATATCATTGATTTTTTAGAAAAGTCTGCACAATTTTTTCTACTTCTTTTAATCCTTCAGTTTTCATTAATTCTACTCTTAATTCTTTGGCGCCGTCAAAACCATGAGCATAGGCTTTATAGTGTTTACGCATAATATAAAACGATTTTGTTTCGCCTAGAAGTTTAATAAATAATTTCGTGTGTTTAATCATAACAGTTAAACGGTCGGCCACGGTAATATCCTCTGATTTTTTTTGTAAATTAAAAAGCCAAGGGTTGCCAAAAATTCCCCGACCAATCATAATTCCGTCGCAACCAGTTATTTTCGCCTTATTTCGGCCATCAGCTATATCAACAACATCACCGTTACCAACAATCAAAACACCTGATCCTCGCGCAATATCAACTGCTTCTTTAACCGTCTCCCAGCGGGCGGGTACTTTTGAAAGCTCTTTACGAGTTCGAGCATGAACAGTAATGATTGCTGGTTGTTCAGCTAATAATTCCGGTAACCAGGTTGATAACGTATTTTTAGTATCTCCGATTCTAGTTTTAATAAGAATCGGTAAGGATGGTGCGCCGGCCTTAGCCGCTTTAATTAATTCGCGCGCTAAGGCTGGGTTTTTTATGAGCGAAGCGCCCGCGCCTTGCTTCATGACATTTTTATCAGGACAGCCCATATTAATATCAAGACCATCAAAACCAAGTTTTTTTATTAACTTTGCGGCGAGGAAAAGTTTTTCTGGGTCAGCGGTAAATAATTGGGCGATGATTGGTCGTTCAACTTCGGAATACAATAAATCTTTAAGTAAGACCGACTGTCCCGGCGACATAAGACCATTAGCAGAAACAAATTCAGTATACATTAAATCAGGTTTGCCGTTTTCAGCAATAATGCGACGGAAAGCGGCGTCAGTAACATTAGCCATTGGCGCCAGTACAAAAAAAGGTCGTGGTAGTTTTTTTAAAAAAGACATGAGTAAAAATTAGCATTAAAATAGGAAATGTATACCAGTTAATAATACCCAGATACCGATTGAGTTAAGGATAAATGTTAGGATAATAAAATGCCATTTTTTTAGTTTGCTGATTGATAAAAGAGGAATCCCAAGCTCATCAGGCAGGGGAGAAGCAATAATGATTGCGCCAATAACTGGTGTTAACCAAACAAAATAACGACTGTGTAATATATGCTGAACCGGTGAATTAGTGAGGCGTTTAGCGATTGGCTCAAGGTGAGCAAACACCGTGTGTCTGAAAAAGCTAAAAATAATAAAGTCACCCACCACTGACCCTAAACCAGCCAAAATAGCTAATTCCGAGGGGGTAAGAAATAATGAGAATTCATAGAGCATTGTTAGGGCGGGAATAGTGGTAAAGGTGTTAGTATATAATATGCCGATGATAAAAGCACCAAGATAGCCCCATTCGCCAATTTGTTTTAAGCTAATCTGAACTATTGGCAATTTTAATAAGATAAAAGCAATTAAAATACTAACAAAAAACCATATTAAATTTTTGTATCGCCAGTGTTTGAGTGATCTTTTTATCATATATATACAGTATATAGTGTAACTAATCTTTGCTCAATCAACTAATTTGTTCAATATGACCAGATGATTTATACTATAGGTACATACTATGAATTACTATTTTCGACAATATGCTCTCCCTGCATGTCTCGCCATAGCCGTTACTGGTCTTTTAGGTAGCTTGTATTTTAGTGAAGTTAGGCATTTTGCGCCTTGTGTATTATGCTGGTACCAAAGAATTGTCCTATATCCACTTGTTCCCTTGTTTGCGATTGCAATTGCGACTAAAGATTCAGGTGTCTGGCGTTATGCCTTACCCTTGACTGTTATTAGTCTTGGTATTGGTATATATCAGTTAGCGTTGGTATATCATATTATAGAACGAGCTCAAGACTGCTCGGTTGGGATTTCCTGCGCGGCGATTACCTGGTCACTATTTGGTTTTATTACTATCCCGTTATTAGCTTTTCTTGAAGCTTTGATCATTATTATTTTATTATTATTGTATCGTAAAGCACTATATGCCGAAAGAATATAAAATTTTACTGAGTATTGCACTTGGAGCAATTATACTTGGAGTTATATTATTTAAATTTGCCGGCGCACCAGCTCAGCAGATTCCCTTAGCTACACGTAGTGGCGCCTATGAAAAGGGTAACGCCCAAGGACGTATTGTTGTGACTGAATTTGCTGATTTCCAGTGCCCAGCTTGTCGCCAGGCGCATGACGTTGTTAGTCGTTTGCTGCGAATCTATCCTAATGACGTTAAATTTGTTTTTAGGCATTTTCCTTTATCAAGTCATCCATACGCTATGATTTCTGCTCAGGCGGCTGAAGCTGCGGGCGCTCAGGGTAAATTCTGGGAAATGTCTGATCTTTTATATGAGAAGCAAAGTGATTGGGGTGATTTAGCTCAGCCTTTGGAACGTGGTGCGGTCATTGGTTTATTTGGATCTTATGCACAGCAATTAGGTATAGACAGTGACGCAGTTCAGAAAGCGATTGAAGCAAATAAATATAGTGATATTATCAATCAAGATATTTCCGCTGGTAGCGCTTCTGGTGTTAATGCTACACCAACTTTTTTTGTTAATGGCGTTAAAATTTCCGAACCAAGTTTTGAAGCGATTGAGACAGAAGTTAAAAAACAATTAAATCCTTAGGTTTTTTTACTATGACTCAGCCTAACCTTGTCTTATTGCGTCACGGTGAAAGTATCTGGAACAAAAAAGGTATCTTTACCGGTTGGGTTGATATTGGGCTTTCAAAACGAGGTGAAGAGGAGGCAATACGAGCCGGCGAACTTCTTAAGCGTCATGGTTATAATTTCGATCATGCGTATACCTCAGTCTTAAAACGAGCGATTAAGACGTTGTGGCTAACATTAGAAGCTATGGATGAAATGGCCATACCGGTTAATAATTCCTGGCGTTTAAATGAGCGTCATTATGGTGCTTTACAGCGAAAGTCAAAAAAAGCCATTGCTGCTCAATTCGGTCAGGAGCAATTTCTAAAATGGCGTCGTAGTTTTAGTGAACGACCGCCGGTGGCACGGGCCGAAAACCTGATTGATCAGATTAATATTAAAGAATTACCAGCACGATTACGACCTAAAACTGAATCACTCCAGGATACCTATCGTCGTGTTTTACCATACTGGCGGTCAGATATTTTACCAGCTTTACGTCGCGGGGAAAAAGTATTAATTGTTGCCCATGGTAATAGTTTACGAGCCTTAGTTAAATATCTAGAGAATATTAGTAGTCATGATATCTCAGAGTTAGAAATCCCGACTGGTCATCCACTCTGCTATAAAATTTCACCTACCGGAGTTGTAAAAAAGAAGTGGAAACTGAATCGTTAGTTTTTTAATCTCTATCTACCACTTCCATGTCTTTTTTTCGCGCCATTTTTAATCGTCAACTTTTTATCTCAATTATATTATTGGGATTGCTTGTATTATTAGCTTTTCCTCTAACAAAGAATTTTCGTCAGAAAAAAGCCGTTGACCTTGAGATTAAAGGTTTAGAAAAAACCGCCGCTGATCTAGAAGGAAAAAATAGTCATCTCAAAGAAGTTTTGGATTATATGCAATCAAGCCAATTTGTTGAAGAAGAGGCACGGCAAAAATTGAATTATAAAAAACCAGGTGAAGCAGTTGCCGTGATTGAGGGTTTACCGTCTACTGCGACCGAAGTTAGCACACCATTATTTGATGTTCCTCCGGCTCCGCCAGTAGCTGGAACTTCACAAGCCAGTCAAAATATCCAAAAATGGCTTGATTATTTTTTTGAACCTAAATAATTATATGAAAATAAGAGGCTGATTCAGCCTCTTTATATGAGCCGACCATGGGACTTGAACCCATAACCTATGGTGTTCACTTTTTTGTCATTCCAGAGCTCAAAAAACTACCTTTTTTTAAAGGGTTTTTTTGAATGCATGTAGCAAAGTGTATGGTGAGTTTTTAGAGGGGTGGGCCTATTTCTATCCTTAAAATTATTACAAATAACTAGTTCACAGTAAAAAACTACTATATAAAATCGAAAAAGTTTGGTACAAATTTCTTAGCTTCACGAATCTTTTTTACCATAAAGTCTTCAGATATATATTCCTCACCAAAAGG
>CAYZML010000029.1:0-8824 GCA_964479555.1 uncultured Gammaproteobacteria bacterium
CCAACACTGCCCGTTACGCTAATAATCTCCGGATGATATATGGCAATAATTTTTTTAGCCGTGCGCGCCAGTACTAACTTTAATACTTTCTTCATACTATATATCTTTTAAATTATCATCTCATTACATCATTGATATAATAATCAGTCAATCTTATTTATTATCCTCGGGACGATCCTTTTTTATCTCCCAGTGATTTAATAAGAAACGAGTAATATCACGGGCTAATGGTACGGCGGTTGATTCAGCAAAACGAGCATCTTTAGGATTATTGATTTTAGTGAGAATAACAAACTGGGGATTATTAGCCGGGGCATAACCAATAAAAGTATGGTTATAAGCGCCACTATATCCCTTACTAACACTGGAAGCAACCTGCGCCGTACCAGTTTTTCCAGCAATATAATACCCTGGGGTTTTTAACGCCTTTGAATGCCCTTGCTCAACCACATTAATTAACATACCAGTTAATAAAGAAGCAGTCTGTTCAGAAATAACTCGACGAGGCGATGCTGGTGTCGTGATCGTTCGCTGGCCATCTTGGTTAATAATCTCTTTAACAATATAGGGTTTTAATAATTTACCGCCATTAGCAATCGCCGCGTAGGCCATAACCATCTGCAATGGGGTTACTGTAATACCCTGGCCAAACGAAGCTGTTGCGGCGGAAACTTCTTTAACTTTTCCACCACTAATACTAGAAATATTACCAGCACTCTCACCCTCTAACTCAATCCCAGTTTTCTCGCCAAAACCAAATGCTTCAACATAATCACTAAATTTTTTAACCCCAATTTGTTCCATAGCGAAAATAGCTCCAGTATTAAGAGACTCTTGTAAGACTGTTACCATCGAAGTTATGCCATGACCGCCATGAGTTTCAAAATCAGAATTTTTAATTGGTTTTGGCCAGCCAGGGATCATAATTTGACCTTTATCTTCATATTTTGTCTCAGGGGTAACTTTTTTCTGGTCGAGAGCCGCTGCCATGGTAACGGCTTTAAAAACCGAACCAGGTTCATACTGATCAAAAATCGCCGGATTATTATAAACACTAATATCTTTGACTAAACGATAATTATTGGGATCAAAATCAGGCGCTGAACACATCGCTAAAATTGCGCCGGTTTTTGGATCAATAATAATAACACTACCACCTTCAGCACCGTGCTTAGCGACAGCTTCATTCAATGCCTGGCAGGCGGTGAACTGGGCTGAGCGATCAATTGTTAAAATTAGATCTTTGCCGTCAACTTTCGCCATTGCTTGTCGATCATTTACAATCATTAAACCGCCAGCACCGCGTTCAGAACGAACTGATCCATACTTACCAAATAAATCATCATCAAAAAAACCCTCTAAACCATATTTACCATGCTGCTCTTGATCATCTTCATAACTTGAAAAACCAAGAATATGAGCACCAATATTTTTTTCCGGATATAATCTAAAACTGTTCATCGTATAGCCAAATCCAGGTAGCTTTAATTCAGAATTATCACTCTTTACATATATTTTTTGGTCTTTATTATCTAAATCATTAATAGTAATATCAGATCGATTCAACATGTATAAATAAAATTCTTTTAATTTTTCTTCAGTCAATTTTTTTTCAATCGGCTCATACTGATCATCGATTTTATTCAAAGCGTCGGTATATGTCTTTACTATTAATTCATGCTGCTCCTTGATTAATTCATCGCGCTTTTGATTTTCAAAATCAAGATACACCGGATCAGCTAATAATTTCTCATGGGTCGCTCTGACCTCAGCTTCTTTGACTGGTCGCTCAGCTTCGGGTAATGTTTTTACAAAAGCCAATTCTTTATTAAGTCGATCCTCGCGTTCACGCTCTAAACGCAGTTCAACTTCTTTTTTCACCTCTGCTTCACGAAAGAAAAGATACAATTTCTCGGCAATATCGGCTGGATCATCAATATCGCGTGGAATCGCAAATAATGAAGCAAAGTCTTTGTTTAAAGCAATCGGGTAAAGATCGGCTGAAGCCACAATATTTTCCTGGATATAGATTTCTCCACGAGCCGGCAGTAACGATCGGTTACTTTGATGTTGGCTGGTCGCGGCCGAAACATAATGATCATGACGAAAAATCTGTAAATAAGCTAATTTTACAATCAAAACAATCAGTAATAATAAAACAACCGTCACAACTCCGGTTGTACGGTTATTAGCTCGCTCCCCCGCCGAGTAAGCCTGTGTCTGACGTCTGGAATGCTGTGCCATCATACTCTATATTCTAATTATCTAATTATTTACGTGCCACTGTGAATGCGTTGGAATCAAGATAAATAACATCAGTCGCTTTAACAAGTTGGAGCTGTTCAATGCGCGGATTTAAGTTTTGGTATGAAGCAAATTCGGTTATCTTACTCTCCAATCGTTGCTTTTCGATTTCAAGCTTATTATTTTTGTCACGTAAATCTTTAAAAACAAACCCACGAGTCGAAAGATTATTAACAGTTAAAAAATATAAAACCGCGCCAACAATTAACAATAAAAATAAAATAGTATTAACTTTACGAAGATTAATTGTAATAGCGGTGTGAGACATATAATTAAGCAAGCACTTCAGCCACTCGTAATTTTGCGCTACGGGCACGGGGATTAGTGGTAACTTCCGTGGCAGCAGCGACGATTGGCTTTTTGGTAATGATTTTCAACCAAGCAGTATGTCCACATCGACAAACAGGAAACGAAGGTGGACAAATACAGTCACGACTAGCTTGTTTGAAAAAATTTTTAACAATGCGATCCTCAAGACTATGAAATGATACTACGGCGATTCGTCCGCCGACTTTCATAATCCCCTGTAAACTAGCCAGGGCTGTTTCAAGGTTTTCTAATTCGCGATTAGTCGCGATACGTAAAGCTTGAAATGTTTTAGTCGCAAAGTGCAAACGCGAACGATAACGAAAAGCCGGTGGAATACCTTTTTCGATCGCTTGCACGAGCTGGCCAGTCGTTGTAATTGGCCGAGCGGCACGCGCCATAATAATCGCGCGGGCAATCGGACGGGCGAAACGTTCTTCGCCAAAACGGCCGATAATCCGCACCAACTCTTCCATTGTGCTTTCATTCACAATTCGAATTGTCTCTTGTTTTGAAATTAAAGAACCAAAAGCCATGTCTAGCGGTACATCCGTCTGAAAACTAAATCCGCGATGTCGATCTTCGAGTTGAGCTGATGATAGCCCCAAATCAAAGACAACAGCAGCGATGTCAGGGGTTTGGCCGAAATGTTTCTGAGCGATACTCGCCAGGTCTTTAAAGTTAGCATGGGTTAGTTGTATATTAGTTGTAGCGTGGTCGCTAATTTTTAATTTGGCATGATTAAGCGCCCGCTCATCAAGATCAATCGCAATCACTGTTCCTTTTTTCCCCACCTTCTTTGCGAGTGCAAAGGTGTAGCCCCCACCGCCGAGCGTCGCGTCAATCACGCGATCGCCGATTTTGGGATCAAGATAATCTATTACTTCCGTAAGCAAGACAGGCGTATGATTATACATGTAAACTAATTTTTAATTTTTGATCTCTTCCAAAGCTTCGGCAATTTCATTACTCTGTTTTTCAGTCAATGCTTTTAATTTCTCCCAGGTAGCTTCATTCCAGATTTCCAAACGGTTATATAAACCAGCAATCACAGTTTTTTTACTAAGGCCGGCAAAGTTACGTAAGTACTCAGGCACAGTCACTCTACCTTGACTATCAAATTCAATCTCCATTGCCCCGGCCAGAATAAAACGCGCCAGACTACGATCATTGGCTTTATTAAACGGCAGACCGGAAATTTTATCCGCTAGCTTATTCCATTCTTTTTTTGGGTAAATTACAAGACAATTATCCAAGCCTCTGGTAACAACTGCCCCACCACGGAGTAAATGACGAAATTTAGCCGGGATTGCGACCCGGCCTTTGTCATCAAAGCTGTGATTATATTCGCCAATAAACATAACTAATATTTTTTGAGGAGCAGGTTATCGACAGCTTATCCACAATTCCCCACTTTTCACCTCTATATTATCATTATACACCATTTTTAGCCTCAAGTCAACGATTATAAACATATCAGCTATTTTGTTTTATTTTTTAACTATTTTTTAAAAAATTAAAAAAAATCCGCCGGTTATACACAGGCGGATAAGACGGTACAAAAATAATTATAGAAAGATATTATCTCTTTTTCGTAATGGTAGGTGGTTTATCATATAACGGTACACTAACGCTCAGTCCCCTTTTTCTTAAGGGTTTACCGGTAATGGGAAGTATCGGAACATTAAGAGCATAAGCTAAGGCATTAGCGGTAACAACGCCAATACGCAAAGACGTAAAACCCTGTCCCTGATTAAAAATTTTAATAGCTTTTATACCAGTTAATGATAATTTTGCTTTTCGTAATATTTTTTCCAGGGCCGGTAATAATATTTCCGCCTGGCGATGAGCGGCCGGCACTTTCAGGCTGGCAACCGTGTGGTTTTTGTCTTTCTGTAATAAAAGTTCAACTATTTCGGGCTGGCTAGTATTAATAGTGAGTATCATAGTTTTAGTATAGCAAAGGTTTTGGATAAAAAAAGCCCTCTCTGGATATTAATAGAGAGGGACTTGTAAAGAACAAAAAGAACATTAGGCGGCTTGAACGGTCACGGTAATAATAGTTCCGTCTCTGAACTTCAGTTGAAATTCCTCGCCCACGTTTAACGGACGGTTTGGCCCTAAGTATTGAAACCATATCCGCCCTGTCTGTGGGTCATACTGCTGAGATGCGCTCATATTAGCGACTCCAGAACTACCACCAAAACTAAAACCAACTTGATTGGCATAGTTCTGAATTTCTGACAGTGGCACATCAATAATGCCATAATTTGTGTTCTGCCAGTTACTATGGTTATGTCGGGCGAAACTATAAACATTGATTTCGTTCCATGTCTGTCCGACCGGAGAATTAATCCATCCGTGATACGGATAGATAATTAACGAAGTCGGTGTAGCTCCGAAACGAGCGACTGTGTCCCCGACATTGCCAGGACGAATCGATGGTGGACCACCGCCAGATGGGTAGATATATCCATTAATATACCTGACCGTATATGTATTAGCTGTCCCTGGGGTTTTGAAAAAACTACCGGTTGCGTTAGACCACACATTTGTATATTGAGAGTTATTGACCAGGTAGTTAAATTGTACAGTATCATATGATGTAGCTTCATATGGCCAAATATAGCCAACCCCGGGAAGTGAATCAGTTAAAAATTCGTAAGTGTTAAAACCTATATGAGATCCAGTTATACGTGGAGCTGACCAGGGCGGAGTAAGACTAATACGACCATACGGTAGCACATGATAATATGTACCACGGTTTGTTCCAGATGGGACAAAACTGAGTAAATATATATCATTAATAATTGGTCCTCCGAAATGGTTTAGGATACGTACATTTTTAACTGCCGAATTAGTATCACTCGACACCGATCCAAACACTTTTAATTTAAAGATTAACGTATCCTGTCCTAGATACGTCCTTTGTAGAATCGTAGATGTATCACTATCTACTAACTGACCTGTTCGCCACTTATAGATTTTCCATTCTCGTCGGATAATATTTCCAGTAGACATAACCGAGGAAATTCTCACAAGACGATTTGTCAAGATTGAATCCCAGGTTGTTGAAGCGGGATTATCCCCAACTGAAATTCTTGCCTGTACGCCCTCGTTAGATTGAGTTACCGGCTGAGTTGGCATGATGTTATCACATCCAACCCAAAAAGTAGCAACAATACAAACCAGTAACGTTGCAAAAAATATTTTTTTCATTTCTACTCCTTCCCCTTATTGAGGGGTATTTAAGTTTTTTAAAAAAATTGTTAAAGAATATTAATGGTATTTAAGAACCATTAGCCTATTCCCGAAGAAAGTTTCCCTACGGGAATAGAAAATAATCTTAAATTTACAAAAAAGTGGAAAAGCGAGTTAGAAAACTAGTCTTACTCAACTGTTGTTCAAGTTTTTTTGTAACTTGTTCGGCATATACTTTCTCAGTCATGGTAGTAATCATCTCCCAATTATATAAATCTTTGACGCGTTGTTTAGCTAATTGTCCAATCTTTTTGACCTGTTCGGGCTGATTAAGTATAGTTTCTAAAGCTAACTTAAGGCTATTCTCATCATTACAGGTAAAAGAAAAACCAGCTTGGCCAACCGCTTCTAAATTTTCTGGAATATCACTCACGAGCGAAGCAAGTCCGTGTGACATTGCTTCAAGTAAAGCAATCGATAAACCTTCTGATTCAGAAGGCTGGACAAAAGCATACGCATGAGTAAATAAGTCTACCAATTCATCACCGGTTTTTGCGCCCAGTAAACAAACACGGGAATCAGCCTTAGCTAAAATTTGTAAATGTTGAACATAATCATCAGTGTATGAACCACTGCCAACAATTACTAATTTTTTGTCAGTTATAATATTTTTATAAGCTTTAATCAAGTGATGTAAGCCTTTATGAGGGATTAAACGAGAAACAGCTAAGATGTAACCATCTTTTTCTAAATCTAAAGAGGTAAGATTAGATTCTATATTTTTCTCAACAACAGTAACGCCGTTAGGAATATAGATGGGATCACTTTGGTACGTTTTCTCGGTATAAGCCGCTAAGGATTTTGACACAACAATTGTGGCATCAGCTTTGGCACAGGTCACCCATTCACCAAATTTTAAATACCAGCGACCAAACGCTCCCCATTTTTTATGAAAATAATCCTGACAATGGAAAGTTGCAATCACTTGAGCGCGCGGTTTAACGCATTTCACTAACCATAATAATGAAGATGGTCCAATACCATGAAAATGAACAATATCAACCGGACGACGAATTAAGTCTATAATAGCAAAAAAGGTGTGGGAAATAGCATCAAGATTTTTAGTTGCAACACTAGGTAAACTAATAAGTTTAACACCTTGATATTCCTTAAGATGAGCGGGGGTATAATTCTTGCGCGTATAGACAAAGACATCATGGCCATGATGAGCCAAGGCCACAGCTAAACCTTCAACGTGTTTTTCAATACCGCCGCTGATTGAAGGAATACCTTTTTGTCCGATAAACGCGATCTTCATAAAATATATTTATTCAATTTCAAAGCCTAAGCTATAAGAATATTTTGTAATAAGGCCAAGAACTTTAATATCAGTACGACGATGAGCAATATCTGGTACTGTTAACGTAGTGGTAAATCTACCTGAACTATCGGCGCTAGTGGTAAAATTCGTTTCCGCTAACATAATGGAAATTGGTTCATTAGCTCCATAACCACGACCGCTCAAAATAACTGTTGAGTTAGCGGCCCCTCGATTTTTATCAGCTGATAAACCAAGTGGTTCAATAACATCAGGAAAAGTTTCCTGTTTAGTAGCGATAACATACGAAGCTTGATTATTATGTTTAAGAGGTTGAAGATTTTCGTCCAACATAATAATGCTGCCATTATTGAAAATGATTATTTTTTCACCGCTACCGTCATTAATAACTTTCATACCCATAGCCCAACCTTCGCCATTCCCAAGCGCGGTAGTATAGGTATATGTAACAACACTCAAATCAGATGTTCTTAGTTTTACAATTCCAATCCCATCGGTAAAGTATACATAATTTTCATTAGTTGATGGAACAACATCATAACCAAGATTACTTGTATGCTTAAAACTTTTAATAATTTCACCGCGGAAATTAACCTTTCGAACCGCTTCATCATCAACTACATATAGAGCATCATCATGACGATCACTATAAATCTGACGCTTATACCAATCACTACCCCACTTAAATTCCAGTGGAACCTCAGAAGTAAAACTTCGGCTTGTACGATCAAAAATTTTAATTTTTCCTTGATAGATAGAAAAAAGATATTTTTCACTGCCAGCCGAAGTAGTGTTATAGGTATTATCTTTTGGATTAATAATTGTATAGGCATCAAGAATAACTAAATTGTTGTTCCAAATCTTTACGCCGCGTGAACCAGCAGTGGCTAATTTACCATCAATAATTTCTACATTACCAAACCAGTCCCAGCCGCCATCTTGTACCTGATTAACTAATCGGGCGTGCGCTAAATCGCTAATGTCATATTTAAAAAGTGAACGACCGTCAACCGCATAAGCATACAACCGTGCATCTTCAAGACGTAATAAGACATCAACAAAATTTTCTGGCTGATCAAAACGAGGATTATAAGAAGCAAAACCGGCAAATTTTACAATTTCATTATCGCCTGGTTGAACTTTGAATAATTCTAATTCGCCGGTATTAGTAGTCGCGATGACTGTATAACCATCATAAACAATCGCGTCCCCAGAATGATATGATTTTACTCTAGTTTGCGCAGACGGAAACGGTATTACCAAAACAGTAATGAGTCCCACCGCTAATAAAGGCAAGATGATTTTTGTTATTTTTTTCTTCATATTAAAAAATTAGTTAAATATATAATAAGTACGGCCAGATCATGGGTCTGTTACATATATAATAAAACCCTATAAAAATTAATAAATTACCGTAAAATTATCTCTATCATAACCTTAAAAACTACCATATAGACTAAAAAAAGTCAAGACCGGCAAGCCAATCCTGAAAATAACTAATTTTTACCTAATATTAGATAAAATTTATTCAGTTTCTTTAACTATACCTTTATGGGCCGAGAGAGGGTCTTTATCAAGATTGGTCGTGATAATAGGCAAATTTTTCTCAATAATCGCACCGGTAAAGGTATCTTTAGCTGTTAGTTTAATTAATTCAATTAAGGCAGGTACGGT
>CAYZML010000030.1:0-8033 GCA_964479555.1 uncultured Gammaproteobacteria bacterium
ATTGTGAAGCGGAACAATTCAACATCTTGCTGTTGAACAGCAATATCCTGAACGGCTGGACCTTGGAATGACAAGGTTACCTGACCGGCTTCAACAGTTGACCATGAAGCATCAGTACCATCAGCGGCACTGTTGTCATAAGCTGTTCTTGTTACAGAAGCGCCATAACCGTATGTCTGACCAACAGAATGAATATCAGCACCGTTGTCAAGATAAATACGAACTGTGTCGTTTGCACGAGCACTAGCCGCTACATCAGCATACAACTCAAAGGTGCGTGAAGCGCCCTTATCAAGTTGGTATGGAGTAGTAAAGTTCAACATAATATTGTTGTTACCCATACTAGCTGCAGTAGCAACAGTCGTACCAGCCTGTTTCAACACAAAGTTGCTCAGTCTGTCTGAACTAATGTTACCAATCTGATATAACGTAATACCGGTAATCTTAAGATCTTCACCTGAACCAGCGGTTAGCTGGAAAGAAGCGACCTTAGCACCAGTTTGACCAGCTTTTGGATTGGTCAATGTACCATTCTTAGCAATCGTAACTGTGCCTGCGCTAACGTTAGTCATACCCATCATGTTACCCATAACAGGGAATGAACCAGAAACGGTTGCACCACCAGCAACAACATCAGAAGCTGAGGCAACACCAAGAGCGCTTGAACCTGAACCTGTACCACCACCGATAATTGTCAACATATCCGCTACAATCGTAAGGGTTTTTGTTGTACCGCGAGGAATGGTTAAGTTCAAATTGTTAAACGTTGCTTTATTAGTACTGGTATTAATCGAACGACCAGTGGTCAAACGATTTAAACCATCATACAAATAAACGTTGGCAAAATCAGCCGGAGTACCAACACCTGAACGGTTAATGGTAACTGACTGAAGAACAATGTCACCGTCGCTAGAGGCGGTTACATTAAATTTGCTGTAATTAACACCGGTTGCTCCCGCAGGAAGCGAAGCAGAGGCTGGGGTGTCAGCTGACAAAGCAACAGACAAACCAGTTCCGGTTGAAACTGAAGTTGAAGCACCGCCAGCAGTGTTAGTCAAACTAGCATCAGCGCCAGAAATAACTGAACCAACTGGAGTTAATGTCATTGAGGCTGGAGCTGTCGCAACATGAGCAAAGCTAAAGCGATTCGCATTAAATGCGGCTTCGCTTGCAAATGGGCGGTAGCTTGAACCATCATAGTACATTACATCAGGGCTACTAGCAGTTTTTACTAACTGACCTTCACCATACATACCGGCAGTCAAAGGAGCGCCGACAACGTAGTTTGTGAAGAAAGCATCTGGAACGTCATCAATCATCTTGTTCCAGTTTGCGCCCCAAAGGCTTACTGCGTTAGCTTCACTAACAATACCGTGAAGGGTACGGTTATAACCAACAGCGTAAACAGATGAAGCACTGGTAACTTTCACTAAACGAACACCTGGTCGGTAGGTAATGTTACCACCGATTGGATAGCTTTCTAACTCAGACTGAGAAATTGTCATTACTGAGCTAAAATCGCGGTACCAGGTCATGAAAGTTTTTGAATTCGGGAACACATCGCGCTTACCGTTATTATCCAAGTAGTATACGGTTGAATTACCGGCTACTTTGATTAAACTACCGGCCGGCGCAGCGGCTTTGACGGTTCGTACCGACAAAATACCACTGGTTGTGACAACAGTAGCTACAACAAGAGCGAAGGTAAAAATCTTTCTTAAATTGTTGTTCATAAATAAATAATCCTTAGATTTTCTTAAAACCGTACACATCAATCGGAATCCCGCTTCCCTGCATCAATAAGAATACAAACTCTTATTAATACCGGAGAGCAAAACATGGGGTCTTTACTCCTCCGCACAATGTATTTCCTCGTCGGCTTTTAGCCTCGTCAGGAAAGAATATATTATATATTCTTATTGATGCAGAGAAAAGCAAAATTGATGTATTCTATACTCTCGTAAAAGAGTATATTTCCCTTGACATAAGTTTTGGGAAAAGCTTTTCAAAAATCGTTAGGTTTGTAAGTCAACATCTTAAATGATGTTGAGCGCGCTAATTCATAGAAAACTATGAATTTCGACCTTTAAAGTCACACTGCCCGCCGCTAAAAGCGACTTGGTCTTTTTCTCTACACTAACGTCTATAGAACATTACTGTAGATATACCAAATTATTTTTTACAAATAAGCTGGTATATCAACAGTACAATAAAAATTTATTTAAAAAATTTCAGTTTCTGACCTAAGCTATATATTCTATTCACAAGTCGCCAGCCGGGATTATTCTGCCATTTTTTTAAAGCCGTCTCATTAAGACTAACAACGCTTGCCACTCGGTCAGGTATAGATTCTTGCGAGCAAATAGCAATAAAATATAATGCTTCACTATTTTTTTCCTGGGAAATAATCGCACCTGACTTTTCTGTACCGATAATAATACTTCCCAAGCCATTTTTCTGCTCTAAGATTTTAACGGTGGAAAAATATTTTTTTAAAACTGCTAAAAATTCGGAGCGAGTAAACTCTTTAATATGGAACGGATTTTTCTGGCTAAAGACGTCGCGATTAGGTGTCGAAATTAACGCGACTCCTTCACCCGTTAAAACCCGTGCCAATTCTTCTACATACTTTTCATAATTATGAATATGTTCAATTGTTTCAAACGAAGTAACAATATCAACACTGTTATTTTCTAAAGGTATATTATCAGCTTCTCCGACCAAAAAACTAAGACGTAGGTCAGGATAATTTTTTTGTGCCTCAGTAATAACTTCGGCATCAATATCAATCCCAATAACTTTTTTTGCTCCGGCTTGTAAAAGTGCCTCTGCGCCATACCCAGATCCACAGGCAAGATCCAAAACAACTTTATCAACCACAAACTGTTTAGCTAATTCATAACGGACAAGATGTTCATCATATAATACTGTATCTCGACTGGCTTCATTCACAACTAAACGCTCAATAAACGACATTGGTCTTACTTAATCTTAATTTCATCTAGCTTACTGACCGCTTCATTGTAATTCTTGTCATTAAAAAGTTTTTCCGCTTCTTCAAGAGTCTTTGTTGCCGGAATTGAAATATCTATCCCCTTTTCATCTTTACCGGCTTCAGCACTAAATACTTCGTCACCATTAGACTTTTTTTCATTAGTTGTTACATCTGTTTTTCCAGTATCGCCTTTACCGCTTAAATTAAGTTTTGCCTTTGGCTGAGTTTGAGCTTCAATGGTTGCTTGCTTAGCCGCTTCTTCATCAAATTTATGTAAGCGATCTTTAACCGCCGCAATTTCTTTTTTAAAACTATCTGATAATTCCTGAACACGAGGATCTGATTCAGTTACGCCTGCACCTTCAGTAATCTTATTTAATTCCGCCGCACGGTTTTTCGCGTAACGAACATTTAATTCTGCTTTAGTTTTTTCATCAAAGGCAACGGCAAATTCAGCTTTTTCACTAATAATTTTTGCGATATATAAAACATCATTAGGAGTAGTTTCTTTAGAAGCATTAACGCTCACAACACCACTCACAACAAAAAACAACACAATCAAAGCCGCGACTGAGCTTGGCTGTAAGAGATGATGAGTTACCAAACCAAAACGACTCCAGAAAGATAAAGCTGGAGCTGAGGATTCCTGTCCGTTAAAAATTTGGTATGACAAAACCTCTCGGTTCTTCTTAACCCATTCCGGACGAGGGGCAAGGCTATGTAGTTTGGAAAACTGTCGCACTAGATATTTTTCGTTCATATTATATTAATATGGAACTTTAATGATTAAAAATATTATTCATTTTCCGGCTCATCCTTTACTAACAGTTGCAACGATTCAAGCGCTCGGTGGATCATGACGCGAACATTACCGCTTGTTTTACCAAGCACAGTCGCGATTTCTGAGATTGAAAGTTCATTAATAAAACGCAAAATAATAACTTCACGATATTCTTCTTTAAGCTGAGGTAATTTTTCCGCAATAATTTTTTCAAAATCCAGGGTACTAGCAGTTTCTTTTATTTGCTCACTATTATCAGTTAAAGAAATTGACGGAGCTACATCATCTAAAGAAATAGTCGCGTGTTTTTTATTCTGTCGATAATGATCGATGATAGTATTACGAGCTATCTTATATAACAGCGCTTTTAAACTCTTATCTTCCTGTAGATTTCCTTCATATATATAGTTCCAGCATTTGAGAAAAACCATTGAAGACAAGTCTTCGGCTTCATCTCGATCGCCCACTTTAAAATAAATAAAACGGAAAATCTGGTCTATATATAAATCATAGGCTTCAATAAAAGCCTGCTTATCCTTATATTTTTTAAGGCGTAAAAATATGACTGACTCGCCACCAATATTTAAAAAGTGTATCTTCTTTGCGCTTACCATAGATTACGAAAAAAAAATAAAAGTGTTACAGTAACCCTTTTATATAAGAAAATGGCTTATTTTTAACAAAATTATGGTTAAAAGCCTCCAAATCAATGGTTAGTACTATACCATATAAGATAAAAAATAACAAACAATCAAAGAAAATTATTAAAAAATAACCCTTCTATTATATATTTCGTTATCTCATAATATTTCATAGATTTTTTTCAAAATAACAAAAATCAATATAAAATCTAAGCTGATTTTTAATTTTTTTTATATATCTTATAAAGCTTGCCTAAAAAGCTCTCTTAATCTATAATAGCGAGATAAGTCCATATTATAATAGACTTATATCTTAAAAGTAGTATATAAATAATTTTAGTCTACATAAATTTAGACTTATCAATATAGTATTAAATATATAAGTCTACATTTTATTGGACTTAAGTAGTAAAATGAAAAAAAATAATAATAAAAAAATTGATTTACTAGAACCGCCAATAGAGGCCCTTTACCCTCTTTGGTTATCAGTATCTGAAGCGGCTAAAGTTGCTGGTCTACAAACTAAAACAATTAGACGTGGACTTGATTCTGGCATGCTTAAATTTCAGGTTATTCGTAATCGCTATCGCATTGATTTTTCAACTTTAGTAACCTGGCTTTTAAAAAATATTAAACTAAGAAATAAGTTTATACATAATGGTTTAGGCCAATATGTGGATAAGTGGAAAACTAAATAAAACCTTTATATTCTATATACATAAAACACCTAGCTTATAGGTGTTTTGTGTTACTTAACGTAAAAATGTAAAAAAATTTATCGCTTAGCTATTAATGCTTTAAGATCATAGACCTTACCAGCCTTTTCCCATTTCTTAAGTGTACGCAAAGCATTAGTACTTAAAGTTAATTTAATTACTCGGCCGGTTTTTGGGTTAATAACTTTTTTCGCCTGTAAATTAGGTCGAAACTTTCGTTTGGTACGACGGTTGGAATGGCTTTTATTAAAGCCAGAAGACGCCTTTTTACCAGTTAAGTCACATCGTGTGCTCATAAAATTACTGAATGATAGAATTAAACAATAGGCTCATTATCTCTCAAAAATAAGAAAATGTCAAGCTTAAGCTACTTTAATAAAAGCTAGAATATAGTAATTAACTATACTATTGACTTTACTCTTCTTTTCCGCTATAATACTAATACTTGTAAGTGTTTCTTACGTTAGTTCAGAGCCTCGACAGGTCTCTTAAAACGAAGTATGAGCAAGCCCGATTTCGGGTTATAAGTCGACTTACAATTTATTCTTTTAAGAGACAAGTCAGTATGGCAAAAAAGTTATACGTCGGTGGAATCTCCTATAGTTCCACTGAAGATAGTTTGCGTGATCACTTTGCGCAAGCTGGTAACGTTGTGTCTGCTTCTATTATCATGGACCGCATGTCTGGCCGATCAAAAGGCTTTGGCTTTGTAGAAATGTCCACTGATGAAGAAGCCGCTAACGCTATCGCAATGCTTAATGGCAAGGAGTTGGATGGTCGTCAGCTGTCAATCAGCGAAGCTCGTCCGATGACTGAACGCCCTCCGCGCCGTGATGGTAACGGTGGTGGCGGTTACAACCGCGACCGAGGCAACAGCCGTTGGTAATTAAAAATCCCGTCTTCGGACGGGATTTTTTTTATATAAAAAACCTCACACTGATATTTCTAGTGTAAGGTTAAATTTTAGATTAACTGCAATTGTACATCTCGAGGAGTCGAGATATCAGGAAAAGCCTCTTTATGAAAAAAGAAGTTAAAAAGAGTATCGTGACAAATTGGCTTCTCAATACTACAAGCTTCTTTAATAAAAGCATGAACATCTTTTTGATCTTTTTTCCTCCTCATCCTTAAAATACTGGAAAATTTTAAAGGATAAGTTCTACAGTAATCATATCCATTAATCTCTTGCGCGTGTTCATCACAATACATATATCGACTATCAAATGAAATCTGTCCATCATACGACGTACGAACAGAAAAATAACCAGCTGGTTTACTGCAACCTGTTTTTACGCATACAACCTCGGTCATAATTTTTTCCCCGGCCGTGACTAGTAATTCTAGGTGAAGTCGATATGGATTAGTTGGAAATAATGTTTTCTGAGCCCACTTATACATCTTTAAAAAATCGTGATAGTGGTAAAAAAACAGCCACTCAAGTGAAGAGCCTTTATATAAGTAAGGCCCTTTTGGAATATATTTTTCCAAAATTTACCTCAACTTTTAATTTTTAAAATATTTTTTAAAAGAAAACTATTTATATTACCTCACATTATTATTTTTAAGTCAATATCCTTAATATAATTGAGCCAAAGTTATAGCCAAAGCACTAGCAACATTTAAAGACTCAAGTTTTTGATTATGTTGAATTGCTAAAGATGTGCCAGTTATCTTTAATGAAATCCCCTTTCCTTCTGAGCCGGCAATTAATATAAGTTTTTTTGGTAATTTTTTACTATTAGCTTGATTTAGTATCATAACCTTGTTATTACCTTTATTCTCAAGTCGAACAACTGGCCGTTTAAACGATATTATTTTTTTAACTGCTTGAGCCCGGCTCACTTCAATCCATGGCACCTGAAAAAAGGCTCCGGCTGAGGCTCGAACTACTTTTGGGTTAGTCGGATCAGCTGATTCAATTAAAACTAAGGAGGCTTCAAAACCAAGGCATAGGCGTAAAATAGTACCAACATTACCCGGATCCTGAACTCCATCTAAAACAACAATATGGCGAGAACTCATAATAGCCTCATCGTTCCAGGTAGGAATTCGAGCTACGGCCGCGATTGATTGTGGAGTAACAGTACTAACTAATTTTGAAAAATGTTTTGTCTCCTGTTCAGTAAAGGTAAATTCAATAAGCTCACCTGCTTCTTTAATATTTTTCTTTCCTTCAACAAGGCAAAAACCGGACTCTGTCCGGCCTTTTTTAGTTAGTAGAGAACGAATTAATTTTTCTTGACGAGTACTTAACATACTATACATTGGAATATTTTCGTACGGCCACAAGGCTGGCTACCATATTAATTAAGGCCGCACCGGCAAATTCTAATACTAATAAACGAATTAAATTAGCCTGAAAATAACTAATAATATTAATATCGTAGTTTAGGAAAAAAGTTTCTAAATATGGTTGGAGGATATTTAAAAAGAAATAAAATAAAAGTGTTGTAACGCCAAGTCCGATTAGTGTATAGATAGCGCTGGAAATTAAGAAAGGTGCGCGAATAAACCAATGCGAAGCACCGACCAGGCGCATAATAGCAATTTCCTGACGATGGGTGTAAATCGCGACACGAATCGTATTATATAACACCAGTAAAGTAATAAAAATAAAGAGCAAACTAACAAAAAATCCCACCTCACTTACCCGCTCGGTAATACTATTTATTTTTTCCAGCATTAATTTGTTATTGTCAAAATTTCTTGATTCAATAATCGGATTGCTAATTTTATTTAATTCAGTAATTAAATCATTATAATTATCAAGATTTTTTGGATTAATCACCAAACTTGGCGATAATGGGTTTGAATCAAGCTCTTGTAACGCATTAATAACATCGGGATTATTTTCATGCTTTTTCTTAAAATCCTCGAGGGCAGTTTGTTTTGAGATATAC
>CAYZML010000031.1:0-7386 GCA_964479555.1 uncultured Gammaproteobacteria bacterium
GCTCGTTTAGTTTTAAAAAATATTTTTAATGTAGCTGGTAGTATCTATATCTAATTTTATCACTTTTGTCAAGTTCAACTTCTAATAACATTATCTACTGTTATTATCTTAGAAAATAACCTTTATTCCGACTCTTTCCCATGGTATACTAGCTGTACTATTATGGCTATAAAAAAGCTTCCAAAACTCCTTATTTTCGACGGAAATGCCTTAATTCACCGTAGTTTTCATGCTTTGCCTCCGACAATGAAAACTAGCCAAGGCGAGGTGGTAAATGCCGTGTATGGCTTTACCTCTTTTTTGCTTCGTGCGATTAAAGAATTTAAGCCTGACATGGTCACTTTAGCGCTTGATATGAAAGGCACAACTTTTCGTCATACTACGTATGATAAATATAAAGCCACTCGCGTAGCCGCTGACCCACAACTATATGCCCAGATCCCCCGCGCGCGTGAAATTGCCGAGATTCTGGGAATACCTGTGTTCCAAATTGCTGGCTGCGAAGCTGATGATGTTATTGGAACAATTGTAAAAAAGATGGACGACAAAGCAGAAAAAATTATTGTTACGGGTGATATGGATACCTTACAACTTATTGATGAGCATACCAAGATCTACACCATGAGTCGTGGAATTTCTGATAGTATGATATATGATGAAAACCAAGTCAAACAACGGTATGGTCTGTTACCTAATCAAATTATTGAATATAAAGCTTTGCGTGGCGATCCAAGTGATAATATCCCTGGTGTTAAAGGGATTGGCGAAAAAACTGCAATTGAATTATTACAAGAATTTAAAACCGTCAAAAATCTTTATAAAAATTTAACCTCAAAAAAAATAAAACCACGTATCAAAGAATTATTAGAAACATACCAACAAGATGCTCTTATGAGCCATGATCTGGCGACAATTCGCCGTGATGTTGACTTTCCTTTTGATGCACAAAAATTACATTTTGGCGGTTTTGATCGCGAGAAAGCGGCCCAACTCTTTAATGAACTGGAATTCAAATCACTTTTGCCCCGTCTAGCACAAACCGGTGTCGCTGACAAAAAAACTGCCGCCTTATTACAATCAGCCCGCGCAGATAATAAATTTACTCGCAACGATGCTGATTTTAACTATGAAGTAATTACCGATGAGAAAGCTTTTACTGCTTTTTTAAAAAAACTTAGCCAACAAAAAAGATTTGCTTTTGATACAGAAACAAGTGGTCTTGATAGCTTTACCTCTGCCTTACTTGGTTTAAGTTTTAGCTGGCAGGCAGGTGAAGCTTATTTCATTTCAGTTAATCAACCTTCTCTTAATCAGGGGTCGAAAAAAAATAATTTATTTAGTTGGCAAAATAAAAATAATAATGGATCAATCCATCCCTGGCTCATAAAACTTAAGCCTATTTTAGAAAACAAAATAATTAAAAAAATTGCTCATAATGGTAAATTTGATATTAAAATATTAAAACAATTCGGGATTGAAGTGGCTGGCTTTGATTTTGATACTATGATCGCGGCTTATGTCTTAAACCCCGGTAACCGTCAATACAACCTTGATACATTAGCCCTACACTGGTTAAATTTCGAAAAAATCTCTGGCGATGACCTCTTGGGCGTTGGTAAGGGAAAACTTTCCTACTCAGCCGTACCAGTTGAACGATTAGGCAATTATGCTTCAGAAGATGCTGATGTTACTTTTCGTTTATGGAAAATTTTTGCTAAAGAATTAGAAAAACAAAATTTAAAAAAACTCTTTGCCACGATTGAAATTCCTCTAACTGATTGTCTTATTGATATGGAATTAATGGGTATTAGCTTAGATACACCATATTTAAAAAAATTAGATACAATCTTTGACCAAAAAATTTCTGCTTTGGAAAAAAAAGCTTGGCACGTGTGCGGTAAAGAGTTTAACCTATCTTCACCAAAACAATTACAAACGATTCTTTTTAATGATTTAAATATTTCCACGGCCGGACTAACAAAAACCAAAACTGGTATTTCAACTGGCGCTGATGAGTTAGTAAAACTTAAAGGCAAGCATCCCATCATCGATATAATTTTAGAATATCGTGAATTAACTAAACTTTCTTCCACCTATGTTAAGACGTTACCGAAGCTCGTTAACCCAGTAACCCACCGCCTGCACAGCTCATTTAATCAGACCATCGCCGCGACTGGTCGCTTATCGTCGATTGATCCTAACCTACAAAATATTCCGATAAAAACTGAGTTGGGACGAAAAATCAGAGCAGCTTTTATTCCAAAAAAAGGCTGTAAGTTAGTAAGTTTTGATTATTCACAAATTGAATTACGTTTAGCCGCTCATATTTCAAAAGATCCAGGCCTTATTAAAGCTTTTAAAAATAATGAAGATATTCATGCCGCGACTGCCGCGACGATTGCTAACGTTCCCATAAAAAAAGTTACGGCCGAAATGCGACGTCATGCTAAAGCCATTAACTTTGGTATTCTCTATGGCCAGGGTCCGCATGGACTCGCACAAACAGCTGATATTTCTTATGGTGAGGCGCAAACATTTATCGACGATTATTTTGCCGCTTATGGCAACGTTAAAGCATATATTGAGGACACCTTAACCCAGGCGCGAAAAAAAGGTTATGTCGAAACATTATTTGGTCGCAAACGATACCTTGAAGAAATTAATGCCTCTAATATGATGATTCGAAAAAGTGCTGAGCGTATGGCGATTAATGCACCGATTCAGGGAAGTGCGGCCGACTTAATTAAACTTGCCATGATTGAAGTGAAAAAAATGATTGATAAAGAATATAGTGGCAAGCTTTCTCTGCTATTACAGGTTCACGATGAATTATTATTTGAAGCAGAACCAAAGATTATTAAAGAAATTACACCAAAAATCAAAAAAATTATGGAAGGAGTTATTAAGCTTTCTGTACCAATTATTGCCGAAGCAAAGCTTGGTGATAACTGGGAAACTATGACGGCTCTATGAATATCACGGATTTGAAAAAAGAGCAGATTATTTTAGTCGGGCTTGGTTCAGAAAATTATGCTTTAATTGATTATCTTAAGACAAAAAATTTTAGGCGACCACTCACCATTATATCTTTTTCTTCTCGTCTCGAAAGCGAAAAAATATATCCAAAACTCAAAAAATGGAAAAACATCACCTGGATTAAAGGCCAGCCAAACTTTAAACAATTAAAAAAATATAGCCTCATCATAAAATCACCCGGAGCTTTTTTTTCACCATCTTTGCGACAACAACTTAAAAAAAATAATATTAAAATTATTTCGCCGATACAATTATTTCTTGATTTTTGTCCCAGTAAAAATATTATCGGCGTTACGGGCACAAAAGGCAAGGGCACAACTACAAGTCTAATTAACGCAATTCTACACCAAGCAAAAAAAAGAGTTTGGCTTGGTGGTAATATTGGAGTGGCGCCATTTACGTTTATAAAAAAAATAAAAAAAACTGATTGGGTTATTCTCGAACTCTCGAGTTTTCAGCTTGAGGATATCACCACAAGTCCTCATATTGCCGTAATGACTAATTTTTCTAAAGAGCATCTTATACCGGCTGATAACAATAATCCAAATTATCACCCCTCTCTCGCACACTACTGGCAAGCTAAATTTAATCTAATACGATTTCAAAATAAAAATGATGTCGCGATTATTAATCAAAAACTAAAAACTAACATAGGTAAAAAAATAAATAGTAAAAAAATATTTTTTACTTCGTCAAATGTACCAACAACACTACCTGGTAACCATAACAAAGAAAATATTGCCGCGGCAATCGCGGTCGCGCAAACAATAAACATTCCAGAAAAAATTATTAAACAAGCCGTCGCTGTTTTTAAAGGTCTGCCTTATCGTTTACAAAAAGTCGCTGAAAAAAATGGTCTTGAATATTATAATGACAGCTTTGCTACAACCCCAGAAGCCACTATTACGGCTCTAAAAGCTTTTAATGAACCAGTCATCCTTATTGCCGGCGGGGCTGATAAAGGCTCTGATTTTACTGCTTTAGCAAAAACAATTAAACAAAAAGTTAAATTTTTAGTTTTGTTTAAAGGTAGGGCATTAACAAAAATTCAAAAATCATTAAAGGAAAATGGGTATCCAACTAATAATATTAAAATTGCTGACACTATGAAAAAAGCAATTGAGCAAGCTCAATCTGCTGGGGAGAAGGGCAATATTATTCTTCTCTCTCCCGCCTGTGCTAGTTTTGGACTATTTAAAAATTATAAGGATCGGGGGGATCAGTTTAATAACTTATTAAGATCTTAATAGATCTTAGTTAAAAAATTAAATAAATAGCTAACATTAAACAAAAAATTACCCTTACAAGGGGTAATTTTTATCTAATATATACTATATATCTACTCAATTTCATTATTTTCACTCTCTTCTACTTCCTCAATCGCTCGCAACGTTACAGGGGTTAGGGTAATAATCTCTAAATCTTCACCACAATTAGCACAAGTAACTAAGTCGTTTTCATAAATATCATCATCCAAGATGACATCACTATGGCACAAAGGGCACGAAGTTGTGGTCATAAATACACAAAATATAATAGTTTCTCAACCTATTAAGTATATCATATTCAAAGTCCTGGAGAAAGAAAACTAACTATTTAATATTTGCCAACTTGCGCCAGCGATTAACCGCCTTTGAACGAGCTATTTCTTTTTCAAGTAAGGCACTTAAACGAGTAAATTCAACATCATCTTGATGACGAGCTTGTTCTTTTAACTCTTCAGCTTTTTTCCAGGCAAGCTTAATACGCTCTTCATCAAGTTCAACCGCCCGCTCAGCCGTATCAGCTAATATAACCACTTTCCCGGCCATTACTTCAACTAGACCACCAGAAACCGCCATAATTTCTCGATCACCATCAATCTTCACAACTTCAATCACGCCCGATTTAAGAAGCGACACCAACGGAATATGAGTTGGCAAAATAGTAATTTCGCCCATCATCGTCGGAACAGTTACCTGTTGAACAGCCGTTTTTAAAACCACTCGTTCGGGCGAGGCAATTTCAAAAATAAATTGTCCAACAGTAGAAGACATAAATTATTTAACTTCATCAATCGTCCCTTTCATATAAAACTCATTTTCATTTTTATCATCATGCTTACCGTCAAGGATTTCCTTAAAACCCTTAATCGTATCTTTAAGTGAAACATATTTTCCGCTCTGACCAGTAAATACTTCGGCCACGAAAAACGGCTGAGAAAGAAAACGCTGAATTTTTCTCGCCCGTAAAACAGTTAATTTATCTTCTGGTGATAATTCTTCCATACCAAGAATAGCAATAATATCCTGGAGATCTTTTAAGCGCTGTAAAATCTTTTGCACGCCGCGAGCTACCTGGTAATGCTCTTCACCAACAATCATCGGGTCAAGAATAGTTGATGATGAATCAAGCGGATCAACCGCCGGATAAATACCAAGCTCAGTTAAACCACGTGATAATACTACGGTTGAGTCTAGGTGAGCAAAGGTAGTGGCCGGCGCTGGATCAGTTAAGTCATCAGCCGGCACATACACCGCTTGAATTGAAGTGATTGATCCATCTTTAGTTGAAGTAATACGTTCTTGTAGCTGACCCATTTCGGTCGCTAACGTCGGCTGATAGCCAACCGCCGATGGTAAACGTCCAAGCAAAGCTGATACTTCAGCTCCTGCCTGTGTGAAACGAAAAATATTATCAATAAAGAATAATACATCCTGTTTTTGTTCATCACGAAAATATTCCGCCATACAAAGTCCAGTTAAAGCCACGCGGGCACGGGCGCCTGGTGGTTCATTCATCTGTCCGAAGACCATCGCTAATTTATCAATTACTTTAGCATCTTTCATTTCATGATATAGATCATTACCTTCACGAGTACGCTCACCAACGCCAGCAAAAACAGAAACACCTCCGTGGGCTTTAGCAATATTATTAATTAATTCTTGAATAACAACTGTTTTTCCAACCCCAGCTCCGCCAAACAAACCAACTTTACCGCCTTTTAAAATTGGACAAATCAGGTCAATAACTTTAATACCTGTTTCAAGAATTGCCGTCTCGGTTGATTGATCAACGAGCTTAGGCGCATCACGATGAATACTGTACTTTTTTTCGCTTGTCACTATTTCGCCGCCATCAATTACTTCTCCTAAAACATTAAAAATACGTCCAAGTGTTACCTGTCCAACCGGTACACTGATTGGCGCGCCAGAATCGCTAACTTCATCACCCCGTCGTAAACCATCAGTTGAACCCATTGCCACCGCGCGAACAAGACCGCTACCAATATGCTGAGCGACTTCAAGCGTTAAATGACCAGTGGCGGTTTTAGTTGTTAAAGCAGAATTAATTTGTGGAATATGATTCTCAAACGCAACGTCAACAACGACGCCAATAATCTGTTTGATATGTCCAATGTTTTTTGTCATAAAAATAATTATTCAAGAGCCGCTACGCCAGCTGTAATTTCAGCAATTTCAGCTGTAATCGCGGCTTGACGAGCTTTGTTATAAAATAAAGTTAATTCTAAAACTAAATCAGACGCGGCTTTGGTTGCCTGGTGCATCGCGGCCATACGCGCACTATGTTCCGAAGCGTTTGATTCTAATAACGCCTGATATAACTGAACTGAAACTAAGCGTGGTACGACTTCATCAAGCACTGTCTGGGCGGTTGGTTCAAAAGTATATTCATGTTTAAAACCGCCACTACTTAAATGTTGTTTAGTTTTTTCACTAATAAGCTCCTCTGTTACACCAACGCGATCTTGGTCAGAAAAAATACCGAGCGACCCATCAACTCCTTTAGTAACTAAGGGTAAAATCTGTTTCACACGCGGTACCTGTTTAACAATATTAATAAAATCAGTGTAAGCGACTAAAACTCTATCATACGTACCTTCATGAAAACCATTAATCACTAACTGTGCGATAGGTGCAATAATTGAACTATTAATCGCTACTTCTTCTTTTTGAAACTGCGCTGTCACTGTCGCTGTATGAGCTAGACTTTCACCTTTCTTACCTAATAAAATAATATCAGTTATATTTTTAAAACCTTCTATATAACGACGTACTTCACTGAGAATAGCTGTATTAAAACTACCGCATAAACCACGGTTAGCTGTGATAACAATTAAAGCTTGTTTGGTAATATTTGGTCGAGTCTGTAGTAATGGATGAGTTAATTTCCCGTTAGCCGCCGCGATATTCATTAATGTTTCCCAACTTAAATTAGCGTAAGTACGCGAAGCTAAAGTCGCTTCTACTGCCTTTCTCATTTTAGCCGCTTCAACCATCTCCATTGCCCGTGTAATACGCTTGGTGCTGGAAATTGATTTAATGCGACGTTGAATGTCTTTAGTCTTGG
>CAYZML010000032.1:0-7353 GCA_964479555.1 uncultured Gammaproteobacteria bacterium
AACCGACGACCTCCAGGTTATGGGCCTGGCGAGCTGCCAACTGCTCTACCCCGCTATATATTCTACAAAAGTTAGTGTACTATTTCGAACCTACGATCCCGCCAAGCGGGATTATAGGCCTGGCGAGCTGTTCCCGCCACAGCGGGACTCTACCCCGCTATATATAAATTCAAAGTTAAAAGTTATAACACCATCTCTTACTTTATAACATTAAAACATTGTAAACTTTCAACTTTTTGTGGGCATACATGGATTCGAACCATGGACCTCAACATTATCAGTGTTGCGCTCTAACCAACTGAGCTATATGCCCTAATTGTTATAAAATAATTTTATATAAATAAGCACTCTTTATTTTTACTTCCTTAAATTAATAAATTTATTCTAACAAAAAAAGACTGACTATAATAGTTTTGGCCAATCTTTTTTTGTTATTCTCTAAAAAAATAACTAACAAATAGGCCCATAAACTACTTGTGTGTGAATTTCTATGTTAACAGGCGTTAATTTGTTCGTCCGAAAGCCTCAAAAAGAGACTAGCGGTTAAGTGCTTTTCTATCTTCGGTAACCGAAGCTTCAAAAAGCCGACCATTATCTTAATACTCGAAAGTATTAAGTAATAATTTCTCCCTAGAAAGGAGGTGATCCATCCACAGCTTCCGCTACGGATGCCTTGTTACGACTTAACCCTTATCATCGGCTTCACCTTCTCTCGCATACGCGAGATTCGGGTGCCTCCGACTCTCTTGGTTTGACGGGCGGTGAGTACAAGACCCGAGAACGTATTCAACGCGGCATGGCTGATCCGCGTTTACTAGCGATTCCAGCTTCATGAGGGCGAGTTGCAGCCCTCAATCCGAACTGAGGGAAGTTTTTTGGGATTTGCTCCATCTTGCGATTTGGCGTCCCTTTGTACTTCCCATTGCAGCACGTGTGTCGCCCAAGGTGTAAGAACCATGCTGATTTGACGTCATCCCCACCTTCCTCCTGCTTAAAGCAGACAGTTCCCTATGACACGTAAAACATAGGGTAGGGGTTGCGCTCGTTTCCCGACTTAACGGTACATCTCACGACACGAGCTGACGACAACCATGCAGCATCTGTCTAGCACCCTCGAAGGCTCTCCTGTTTCCAGGAGTCTGCAGCTAGATGTCAAACCTTGGTGAGGTTCCTCGCTTATCGTCGAATTAAACCACATGCTCCACCGCTTGTGCGGGTCCCCGTCTATTCCTTTGAGTTTTAGCCTTGCGGCCGTACTCCCCAGGCGGGATGCTTAAGGTGTTAACTTAGGTAGACAGCACTGAGAGGGTCGAAACTCCCAATGCTTAGCATCCATCGTTTACGGCGTGGACTACTGGGGTATCTAATCCCATTCGCTACCCACGCTTTCGTGCCTGAACGTCAGAACTGTTCCAGTAAGCTGCTTTCGCTTTTGGTGTTCCTGCTGATATTAACGGATTTAACCCCTACACCAGCAATTCCGCTTACCTCTTCCAGCCTCTAGTTTATCCATATCTCCCGCGGCCCCAAGGTTGAGCCTTGGGATTTAACAAGAGATGCGATAAACCGTCTGCGCACGCTTTACGCCCAATAAATCCGGATAACGCTCGGGGTACTCGTATTACCGCTGCTGCTGGCACGAGTTTAGCAACCCCTTATTCCTCTGGTACCGTCATTGTTTCTTCCCAGAGAAAAGCAGTTTACACTCCGAAGAGCTTCCTCCTGCACGCGATGTCGCTCCTTCAGCCTTTCGGCCATTGAGGAAGATTCTTGACTGCAGCCTCCCGTAGGAGTCTGGGCAGTTTCTCAGTCCCAGTGAGGCGGGCCATGCTCTCACACCCGCTATCCGTCGTCGCCTTGGTGAGCTTTTACCTCACCAACTAGCTGATAGAACATAGGTCTCTCTCAAAGCGAAAAAACTTTACGTGGGAATGACTTGTGTCCCCCCACGACCATCGGGAATTACTCCGGATTTCTCCGGGTTATGCCCGACTTCGAGGTAAGTTACCAATGTGTTACTCTCCCGTTTGCCATGCCAGTATTGCTACTAGCATTCGACTTGCATGCCTTAGACACATCGCAAGCGTTCATCCTGAGCCAGGATCAAACTCTCTGCAATATTTTTTCAGTTGGGGTATTTCCAACGGTTAACTTTTTTAACTTGATTAACCAAACAAGTGAACTATTCCGAAGAATAGATCAAAGGAATGTTGTCCGAATTTAATTAGCGCCTGTTAGCACAAAAATTCACAGTGAAACTAATTTTTTAATGTCCATTTTTTCCCTCTGCGTGAAAGAAAAAACAGGGACATAAACACCAGGGTTTTCGTCACTGTTTTTTCTTTTACGTGTTTTCAAGTTGTTCTATCCAATTACTTGTTCAGCTCAGCCATGAGCAGAAAGATATTAGATTAATCAGTATGGATAATAGTAGAGTATTTTAATTATAGTGTCAAGAGATATTAATAATATAGTAAAACTAGTAAAAATATAGCTAATATTAGTTATATTTTAACCTTTTCGATACTCTTTTGCCGCCTCTTCTGGCGATACTGGGTTAATAATTAAACCAGCATCAAGTTCAACCCCAGCCCAGATATTACCGCGCGGCTGGATTTTCAAACAAAAATGCTGACGTGAATCTGACACCACCTGACGACAAAAATAATTATAGGCCAAGCCAAGTTTTTTTAGTTTTACTAAAACCATTTTTAAGATATGCGCCAAGGAGGCTCGCTCTTGTGTGCTTAAAGAGCCAATGTTATCAACGCGACGTTTAGTAAAAATCCAAACCTCATATTGATAAGTACTCGCATAGGGCGTAAAAGCAGCAATATATTTATCTTCAAATACTTTTCGTCTTGTTTTTATTTCTTTTTTAATAAGTTCACTATAAAAATCAGTGTGATGCTTTGTATAATATTCTTTTAAGTATTTTTGTTCCTCAATAACAACCGGCGGAATAAACGAACTAGCAAAAATTTGCGAATGTTCATGCTGAATTGAAGCACCGGCCGAAGCACCTTCATTTTTAAAACAAATAATATATTCTATTTTAGAAAATTTAGAAACTGCTTTAACTCTTTGTCCGTACATCTGTAAAAGATGAATAATATGTTCAACCGGCATATCAACCAATCGAGCAACGGGGTCAGTAACATCAACTATTACTTCCTGTATACCATAGGCTTTTTTGTTATGCGGGGTTACGGCTGGATATAAATTTTTTATCGCAATAATTTTATTTTTACCACTGCCAACAGAATCAATAATTTTAGTCTTTTTTAAATGTTCCGGCGTAAACGGACTTGAAGAAGTTACTATAATAGCAGTTTCTTTTATCTGCTTGGGTCGCTTTAAACGTCGTGGGGCAATTAAAACATATCTATCAAGTACATAATCTTTTCTAATTTCTGATTTCATATATTTTCGTCATTTTAGATAATTATTGATCAAGTTAAAATCTATTTTATATCACTTAATTATAAGCGACATTTAAAAATATAAAATTTAATTTTTGTACTGTGCGTCCTCTAATTTAATGCTCAGTAACTTTGAAACTCCGTCATCTTGCATTGTAACGCCATACAATACGGCGGCGCGTAACATTGAAGCACGGTTATGGGTAATAACAATAAACTGAGTTTTATGTGACAAATCATCAAGAATTTTTGCTAGTCGTTCTGAGTTAGCTTCGTCCAAAGCCGCGTCGACTTCATCAAGCATAACAAACGGTGAAGGGTTAGCGCTGATAATGGCGCAAATTAAAGCAATCGCGGTTAAAGCTCGTTCGCCACCTGATAACATGGTGATTGATTTAATTTTTTTACCAGGCGGTGTAGCTTGAATTTCTATACCGGCTAAACCAGTCGCATTATATTTTTGTAAAAATTTAATTCTTTTTAGTTTTGTTCCGGCTACAGTATTAATTTCTTCTTTGTTGTTTTTTAATTGTTCTTCACCTAACTCAGCCTCTTCATCATCGGTCATAACTTTAATGATTTTTGCGTTCCCGCCGTTAAAAAGAATTTTAAAATATTCTTCAAATTTTTGGGAAATGATTTTGAATTCTTTATCAAAACGCTCTTTGATCGTTGTGTCTAATTCTTCAATAATTTTTTCCAGTGATTCACCGGTCGTTAATAAATCCGTCACCTGTTGTGACAAAAAATCATGGCGTTCTTTAGTCGTAATATATTCTTGCTCAATCTCAGGGTCAATTCCGCCAATTAAATCTAACTGGCGCTTAAGCTGAGTAATTTTTTCCTGAACCGCAAATCGATCTATCTCTTCCGATGACCGAGCATCTCGTACTTCTTTTAAACCACCCAACTGTTGTCTAATTTCAACTTCTAAATCTTCAAGCTTAGTTTCCTGACGAGTAGATTCAATTTTAGTTTCATTTACTTCAGTCAAAAGCTGGTGTAACTCGCTTTGTAATACTTGGATAGTATTCTGTAGTGTAAATAATTTTTGCTGCTGATCTGATTGTTTGGCGTTAAAAGTACTCAACGTAGCCTGGAGATGCTTAATTTCATCATTAAGCTTTGCTTGCTTATTTTCTAAATCAGCTTGATCAGCTTCTGAAGGTAAGCTTTCTTCTCCATCAACTCGAGTTAAGGTTATTTTCTTTTCCGCTATTACTTCGTTTAAATTAATTGCCATTAAGCGAAGGCGCTCTTCAGCTATAGCTCGATTTTGCTGAGCGGTCTGAAGTTCCTCTAGGATTTTTTCTTTTTGAGCGGTGAGATTAAGTAAGGCTGATTGAGTTTGCTGAGAAACAGAAAGGCCAAGTGAACCAGCTAGAGTTTGTAGGGCCGCCAACTCGATTTTAATTTCCTGCAAAGCAGTTTTAATACCAACCAAATCTTTAATCTCTTCAGCGGCTTCAAGTAAATCAAGTGATCGTCCAAGTCTTTTTTTCAATTCTTGTAAACGATAATCACTATGCTCATCAGAATTTTTTCCTAATGATTTATGAAGAGTCTCAATCTCGGTTGTTAACCGTTCTCGCTCTTTTTCCAGCTGCACAACTTGTTTTTGATAACCAGCCACTGATTTTTCTAAGCTATTAACTTCAGCAGTTAACCGAATTTCTTCTCTCTCAAGTTCCCGTAAACGTTTTTTAAAAAAAGCTTGTTCAAATTTACCTTCGCTCTCAAGGCGTAATTCAAGACGCGCATGAATTTTTGCTAATTCAGTGTTAATTTTTTCTCGGGCCGCCTGTTTAGTAGCTAATTCAGCCTGTACATTCTCAAACTCCTGATACACTGCACCTTGTCGTTGTAGGGTGGTTAGTTCAGATTGCAGGGTAGCTAATTTTTTTTCTTTGTTTTTTTGCTGTTTTTCAAGTTCCAAAAACTTTTCATTAGCAACTTTAAAACGATCATTGATTTCATGCCAAACTGTTCGATAATAACCAAGTTGCATAATACGCAAATCACTTTCAAGTTCACCGCGTTTCTGGAGACGATTAACCTGACGAGTTAGATGGTGTAATCGAGGTTCGATCTCACCTAAAAGCATCTCAGCCTGACTTAAATGTTCAAGACTCCCGCGTAATTTGTTTAAAGAATCATCACGCTTAATCTGAAACTGTTTAACACCAGTGGCTTCATCAAAAAATTCTTTACGTTCTGCTAGAGACGTATTTAGAAATCCCTCAACCATTCCCTGACCAATAACACTATATGTTTTTTGACCAACATTAGCTTTAGCTAACAATATCTGTACATCTAAAAGTCGTGTTTTAGCATTATTAATTAAATATTCACTTTCGCCATCACGATACAAGCGTCGTGTTAAAACCACCTCGGAATATTCAATCGGCACTCGACCATCGCTATTATTTAAGTATAACGATACTTCAGCCATACCTAATTTACCTTTCTTATCAGAGCCGGAGAAAATAACATCTTCGGACTTTTTACCCCGCAATGTTTTCATACTCTGCTCCCCAAGCGCCCAGCGCACCGCATCAGCGATATTTGATTTACCTGAACCATTTGGACCAACCACTGCCGTTAACCCGCGCCGATTACCTTCAATTAAGCCGGGAAAGGTTAAAATATTTTTTGTCGCAAATGACTTAAAACCTTGAATTTCTAATCTTTCTAAATGCATACTGTTTTAGTATACTGTATTTTAATAAATAAAAAAATAACCGCCCGGGCGGTTATTTTTTCTTATCTTTTATATTAAGCGGCTTTATTAGTTAACTTTTTTGCCTTTCTAATAAGTCGTTCTTGGCTAATTTTCTCTTTACTGTCATATCTTTTTTTTGCTCTTGAGTCCAAACCTGAAGGATCTAACCCATATTTCATACTAGCGTGAGATAATGAACTAAGATATTTTTCATCTTTATCAACTATATCTATGACACTACCAGAATCCGAACTAGCTTTTTCTTTAGAAGAAACTACTATACTATCCCCACCGTCCACATGAACAGAGTTAAGATGATCTTTTTCGTCACCAGGTACGAAAGTACTAATATTTATTTTTTCTTGCGACATATAAAAATATTATATTAATAATTTAAAATAAGTGGCTACTCTACTTCATCAACTTTTTCATCATCATCTAATAGATTAAGTTCATCAAGATTTTTTATTTCTTTTACTTTCTCAGCCAGTTTTTTATGCTCTTCATTCTGAAAAATAGCTGGGTCAATTTGCTGTAAATTATCAAGTTGTTCTGACATTTTCATATATTTATAAGCTAGAATAATAACATATTAGGCAGCCTGTTGTTGAGTCAAAGCATCATCTGTTCTCTTTAGAATATTTGTTTCATGATCAGCCCTCAATGATTCCTCAATATAAGAAATCTGATTTTTCTCTTGTTTGATAAAATCACGCTGTTTCCAATATACATTAATATTTTTATTCTTCCGATTATTGTTGAAAGTATCATCTTTTATGTCTATTTTAGCCCTAATTATTTTAATAAAATCATGAAAGTTAATTTTTCGATCAGCTAACTCCGGGATATCATATAGTTGTATTATCTTAGCAATAATATATAGCTGTTCTTTCTTACGACTGCTCAGAAAATGACCCAAAGATCCATAACCTGGGTGATATGCAGCCAAAAACTTCTGAGCATTTTGATCACCTGTATTAACTTCATATTGATTATCATCTTCACTGTCAATTATATTTTTTTCGTTTTCATTATCTTTGGAAATATCTAGAATGGGATCTTTTTTAGTAAAAATCTTATACTCAGCTATGCCAGTTTCTTTATTTTCATAACGTATTGTGTGAAAAGAAGAGATCGGCCTATCTCTTAAATCAAGTGTATTTCGATAATTACTACTATGAGAAGAATCTTTATTAATCTCTCCAAAAC
>CAYZML010000033.1:0-7335 GCA_964479555.1 uncultured Gammaproteobacteria bacterium
GGCCGGCTGTAAGCACAGTAGGAAATGAGCGCCTTTTAGAATTGTAATCTTTAGCGCTTGCTCCATTGCGGGGCACGACGAGCTCGTTTCAAACCAGGCTTCTTTCGTTCCTTAGCGCGAGCATCACGTGTGAGCCAACCCTGAGCTTTTAAGACTGAACGTAAATCAACGTTTAAAGCGAGTAATGTGCAGGCAATGCCATGGCGGACTGCTTCGGCCTGACCCTGTTTTCCGCCACCGGAAACTCTAATTGTAAAATCAAGACTTGAATCAAGGGCTGTTAGTTTTAATGGTTCTTGAACAATCATCTGTGCAATCGGGGTCGGAAAATATTCAGTTAGATCAACATCATTAACTGTAATTTTTCCACTGCCATTTTGAAAAAGACGAACGCGCGCCGCAGCGGTTTTTCGCTTGCCCATATTTTCAATATAATGGCCGGCTTTAACTTTCTCCGTTTTAGGATTTTCTGCTTTTACTGGCTTTACTACTTTCTTAGTTGTCTTAACTTTAGCTTCAGTCATACTAATCAAAAATTTATTTAATAATCAAACGCTTCATCATACCTTCACGCAAACGAGTCGGCGGAAGCATCTGCTTAACTGCTCGACGTAGTACTTCATCTGGTTTAGTTTTAAAAATATCAGACATCTTTCTAGTTTTTAAACCGCCAGGATAACCCGAGTAACTATAATATTCTTTTTGGTCTAATTTCTTACCAGAAAAACGAATCTGATTAAGGTTGAAAATTACAACACTATCGCCCTCATCAAGATGAGGTTGATAGCTTGGTTTATTCTTACCGCGTAGCAAGGTTGCCACACGCGTCGCTAAGCGACCAATGGTTAAACCAGTAGCATCAATTTCATGTCGTTGTCGTGTTATTACTTTTTTTGGCATATATTACACAAGCTCAATTTGTACCATTTTAGCACCATCGCCAACACGGTTATTTAATTTAACTAATCTCGTATAACCGCCGGCACGATCCTGGTAACGCTTACCAAGAACATCCATAGCTTTTTTAACTGCTAAGGGCTGGGGTAAAGTGCTGATTAAAGAGCGACGAGCCGCTAACGTGCCAGTTTTTGAAACAGTGATTGCTCTCTCGACTAAAGAACGAACAGTCTTAGCCTTGGCTTCAGTCGTCTTTACTTTTTCGTATAGTAAAACAGACGCGGCCAAATTACGCAACATTAATTCGCGGGGCGCTTTTTTTCGATCTAAAATTTTTCCAGTATTACGGTGTCGCATAGTATAGTTTATTCTTCAATGGTAGCAACTTTTTTCTTGCGAGTTTTTTTCTCTTTTTTTTCTTCAGTTACTTCATCAGAATCATTAGCTTCGTCTTCACTTTCACTAGAAATATCATTAGCTTCGCTTACGTCAGTATCGGCTATTTCAGTTTCAACAACTGATTCATTGATTGGTAAATCTCTAACCGCAGTCAGCTGATCAATTAAAATTGTGGCACTGGCTTTAAAAGCTTCTTCTGGCGTTATCGTGCCATCAGTTTCAATATTTAAAACTAATTTTTCCCAGTTAACCATTTTACCAACACGAACATTCTCAATATCAAGTCCAACGGTTAAAACCGGAGAATAGATTGAGTCAACATCAATATAACCAAGCTCCTTTTTTTTCTCTTCACGACTCTCAATTGTTTCATAACCAACTCCACGGCGTACAAAAATTTCCATATCAAGCTTACCACCCATATCAGTTAAATGAGCAATAACAATATCTTTACTAATAATTTCCACGCCGGCTTGTTTTGTAATATCAGCGGCGGTAACGGTTTTTTCACCAAAAGCATGAAGTTCCAGGCGGGCTTCATCAACACCCTCATCAAGTCGTAAACGCAACTGTTTTAAATTTAATAATATTTCCAAAACATCTTCTTTGATATTTGGTAATGCCATGAATTCATGCGTTGCGTTTTCAATTTTTGCGCCAATCACAGCTACGCCAGGCAAGGAGGCTAGCAAAACTCGACGTACGGCGTTACCGATAGTTGTGCCATAACCAGGCGCTAATGGCTCAATTACAACGCGAGCTTGATTTTCACCTTCGCCCGGCAGGAGTGATAATTTTTTTGCTAAAGCGATGTTATTCATAAAAGTATGAAAAAGTTTTGCCCAAACGGGCATTGATAGTAATTAACGGGAATAAAATTCAACAATTAACTGACTATTGATTGATTGGTCAAAATCTTCTTTTTTTGGTTCATGTAAAATTTTGGCAGTCATTTCAGTTGGATCAAAGTTTAGCCAGCTTGGTGTTATATGTTTTTTTAGCTTATCAGCTAAATTATTAAACTGTTTTTTATCTTTCTTTGACTTACGTACTTTAATAATGTCATCTGCTTGTACCTGGTATGAAGGGATATCAATTTTCTGACCATTAACCTCAAACTGAGCATGGTTAACCATCTGGCGAGCTTGGGCACGAGAGATAGCTAAACCACATCGATATACAACATTATCAAGTCGCATTTCAAGTAAACGAAGTAAATTTTCACCGCCATCCCCTTTTTTCTGGGCGCGCAAAAAGGTTAAGAAAAACTGTTTTTCACGCAAGCCATATATTTTTTTGGCTTTTTGCTTTTCCTGAAGCTGAAGACCATAGGTACTTTGCTTTTTCGGACGTTTAGTTTGCATGTTTACTGGAGGCATGATGGTAGTATTAAAAATTAAACACGGCGCGGTTTTCGGCTACGGCAACCATTATGTGGTAAAGGCGTAATATCCTTAATATACGTAATATTTAAACCATTGGCATTTAAGGCTCGAACAGCTGACTCGCGACCAGTTCCCACACCCTTAACAAAAACTTTTACTTCATTTAAACCATATTCTTTAGCTTTTTCAACAGCAATACGAGTAATAATCTGCGCGGCATATGGCGTTGATTTTTTTGGGCCCTTAAAACCAGCTAAACCAGCGTTAGCCCATGATAAAACATTTCCGGTATTATCAGTCAACGTAATAATTGTATTATTATAGGTTGAATTAATAAAAGCCTTACCGGAAGTCACTCGCTTTTCAAGACCTTTTTTCTTTTTCTTACCTTTAATAGTCTGGCGATTAGCTTTTTGCTTTTCTAATTTCTTTCTAATTTCTTCTGGCAATTCTTCTAAGATTTCGCCTTCGGGTTTAACTTCTGAAGTCGGCATAACATCATCGTCCATCGTTTCTTCGATAGAAATTTCGGGCTCAACTGTTTCTTCGGTATTTTTTGTTTCTTCTGACATAGAATTATAATCGATTAAGTCTTCTGAGCGGCTGGCTTCTTACCAGAAGTAGCCGTACGACGAACATTCCCGCGAACTGTTCGGTTATTAGTTTTAGTTCGTTGACCACGGACTGGTAAATGCTTAGCATGACGACTACCGCGGTACGCGTTGATATCGCGTAAACGTTTTATGTTAGCACCAACATCACGACGTAGATCACCCTCAACTTTCATATCCTTTTCAATTAAAACACGCAGACGGTTAGCTTCATCATCATTTAAATCTTTAACACGCGTATCTCCGTTAACTTTAGCCGATTGTAAAATCTTATTCGCAGTAGTTCGGCCAATACCAAAAATATACGTTAAAGCGATTTCAACTCGTTTTTCATTTGGAATTGTGACTCCGGCGATGCGTACTGCCATACATTAAAAGTTAAAAAGTTATAAAGTTTCAAAGTTATAAAGTTGTAAAGTTATCTCTGATTTTCTTGAGAACTTCATAACTTTTTAACTTTCTACTTACTTAGCCTTGTCGTTGTTTATGTTTTGGAACCTTGCAGATAACCATCACTCGCCCTTTACGACGAATGGTTTTGCAATCTTTACAAATTTTCTTTACAGAAGCTCGTACTTTCATAGAGGGCTACAGACGGTAGGTTATCCGACCTTTGGTTAAATCATACGGACTCATTTCAATTTTTACTCGATCTCCTGGAGCAAGACGAATACGATACATTCTCATCTTGCCGGAAAGATGGGCTAAAATCTCATGGCCGTTATCAAGGCGAACTTTAAAAGAAGCGGAGGGCATAAGCTCTAGAACTTCGCCTTCAACTTCAATAAAATCTTTAGAATTGCTGTCTGACATTAAAAAACAATAAAAAATTTGGTAAATCGGAATCTACCAAAGCGCTTGGTAAGGGAATTCACTGTAATATAAGGAAATATGTGGATATCTTACGTGTGAGATTATTATATAGGGGGAGGCTGGAAATGTCAAGATTAGAATAAGGTTTTTCTAGAGTCTAAGTATGGCTATGTAATTTTTGCTTATATTAGCTAATATTTTATCTTAATACATAATTTAACGTATTTTCTAATATTTACTGTAGCTATAGTAATAGTAATAAAATTATTATAGAAATGAAAAAACAGCGGATCAAATTTAATTCGCTGTTTATTTTAAAAACGGTTTTTTATAAAGGCATTCGCTTTAACTGTTTAAGCTGAATTGGACTTAATTTTTCTTCAACTTTATTGTTTTTTTCAACCCATCCCCAAACACAGTCACGATTGAATATCGTTAAAAAACTTTTTAAATCTTCACTAGTAACTCTTTCCCAAGCTACATAGTTTATACCAATACTAACCACATCAATACCGAGCGAGTACCACTCATAATAATGGATAGTATTAAGCGATGAGAGTGATATACCGATTGAACCTCGGCTTTCAATCAATGTCTTAAAAAGAAAAACGCCATTTTCGCCATTGGTTTTAAGTAACTCTTGATTAAGATCTAAAATTAGTTTTTCAAATTCTTGATCAGTCAGAGTTTCGGTTTTAACAGGAAAATGGTAGTCACTATTATTTTCAAAATTTTCTAATAGATATTCAATAATTTTTTTTCCTCCCATTAGAGGATCGGATTTTAATAGATTTCCCATGACTAACTATTTTTTATTTTAAAAGAATACAGTTAATTGCCTTTATACTATTAAAAGCCCTTAACACTGTCAAGACTCAACTATTCAAGAATTGCTTTTATTCTTCTTACTCCGGCCGAAGAGCTTTCTTCTTTTTGAATTTTAAAATGACCTAATTCTCCGGTGTTAGTAACATGCGGTCCCCCACAAATTTCTTTACTAAAATAATCTGGTGCGTTACCAATAAAATAAACTTTTACCTGCTCCTGATATTTTGCTTCAAAAACTCCGCTCGCCCCGATCGTGCGCGCCTGTTCAAGTGGCATTTCCTCAAAATGAACTGGGAGTTTAGCTTCAATCGCTTGGTTAACTAATTTTTCAACTTCAACAATTTGCTCGGCAGTCATTTTTTCAGGGTAAGGAAAATCAAACCGTAAACGTTCGGCAGTAATATTACTACCCTTTTGATATACTTCATCGCCAAGTACTTTTCGTAAAGCGGCTAAGAGTAGATGAGTAGCGGTATGAAGACGAGTAACTTCAACGCTATGATCAGCTAACCCCCCTTTAAATTTTCCTGCGGCGGCGGTGCGGGAAAGATCTTGGTGTTTTCCCATTGCTTTATCAAAAGCATCTCGAGTAATACCTTCGTTTATATGAATATTCTTATTTTTTAACTCTTCTATAGACATTTCATATGGGAAACCATATGACTGATAAAGATTAAATAATAATTCTCCATCTTTAAAGAAAACATACTGATCTTTATTAAGAGTATTCTGATAAGCCAATAATACTTTTTCTAAAATCGCCAAACCATTTTCTAGGGTTTGGGAAAATTTCACTTCTTCTTTTTCTAATTCATCTAAAATAAATCCTTTATTTTTTTCTAATTCTGGATATACTTGTTGATAGTTCTTGATGTATATTTCTGAAATATTACTACACCATTTCTCTTGTATTATCCCTAATCGTCTGCCAAACCGAATCGCTCGTCGTAATAATCGACGAACAATATAACCTTGATCAGTATTAGAAGGGCTAATCCCCTTTTCATCACCCATAATAAAAGTCGCCGCTTTTATATGATCAGCGATAATCTCAAAAGAGTGATTATCATCTTCATATTTTTTACCTGATAATGCTTCAATTTTTTCAACCGCTTCAAGAAATAAATCAGTTTGAAAAATATTGCTTTTCTCTTGCTTTACCATAGTTAAACGCTCCAAGCCGCCACCAAAGTCAACGTTCTTGTTTTTAAGTTCCTGCCAACCTTCAGCGGTTTTCTGATACTGCATAAAAACTGAGTTGCCAATTTCAATAAAACGACCACAATCACAATTTGGATGACAAAATTGACCATACTTTTCATCATGAATTTTACCAGTATCATAAAATGTTTCTGAATCAGGTCCGCCCAATTCTCCGATCGCCTCACCCCTCTGCCACCAATTTTTTTCTCGGTAAGCAAAAATCCGATAATTACTTTCTCCAAGGTGTAAATCTTGCGCTGGTACTTTACCGTCAACCATATCTGGCGCTTCATCAGCGTTAATACCATACTTAGCAAAAATCTGTAGTAAGATTTCGATTGCCTCGGTATCTTTGGGAATTTGCCCATCCTCGCTACCCATATAAATACTTTGGTATAAATTTTTTGGCGATAATTTTAAGTCATTAATTAAAAATTCATACCACCAGTTAAGTTGTTCTGATTTCCAATAACTTCCCTCCAATGCCCAGTTACCCAACATTTCAAAAAAAGTATTGTGCCGATTATCACCCACTTCTTCAATGTCTTCTGTGCGAAAAGATTTTTGGCTATTGACTAACTTGTTGCCGGCCGGATGTTTTTCACCAAGTAAGTATGGCACCAGAGGAAACATACCAGAATTTACAAATAGCAAAGAAGCGTCATTTTCGGGTAATAAAGAGGCGCTCGGGATAACGACGTGATTTCTAGCTTTAAAAAAATCTAAATATTTTTGGCGAATTTCGGAGGAATTCATAGTAGTCTATACTATATAAAAAAAAGTAAAATAAATCAATAAAATAGTCACTTATAAGTGACTATTTTATAATATTTTTTATATTAATTAGCCTATTTCTTTTCAACCTTTATAACTATTTCTCTGTTGTCAAGGCCCATAGGGGTATTAGTGGTAAAATGTTCAATCTTTATCTTCCCGGTTTTATCTCTTGCGGCCGTATTAACCCCAAAGGTGATCTCTTCACCCCCTACTGTATTGTGAATAATTATTCCAACTTGTGATCTTTGGGGAATTTGATTGGACAAACGATCAAATTCAGCTACAACTTTTTTCCACTCTTCGGGTGTTAATATAAATGAATCACTTCCACCTTTTTCTTTCATTTTTTGATTAAGAAATTTTAAATATATTTCTGTATAAATTGATCTACCTTTTTGATCTCCATAACTAATATCAGGATA
>CAYZML010000034.1:0-7253 GCA_964479555.1 uncultured Gammaproteobacteria bacterium
ATAGTATACTAAAAAAAGACAGGATTGTTAAATAATTAATGCTGACAATACTCACACCAATGAGTCCCCCGTCCCGCTACTCTGGTTTTTCGCAACCGTCGTCCACAAACAAGACAAGTTTGTTTATCTCGACCATACACTTTTAAAAAATTCATAAAATTACCGCGTAAACCAGCTGGATCAAGAAAATTGCTAAAAGTTGTTCCTCGCTGTTTAATGGCTAATTTTAAGATTACTGGAATCGCTCGGTATAAAGCAGTTATTTCTTTATTAGTTAAAGTGGCCGCCATTCGCTCAGGTCGAATATGGGCTTGAAATAAAACTTCATCAACATAAATATTACCAAGCCCCACTAAACGTTTTTGGTCTAATAATATAGCCTTAATCGGAGTGCGTCGACCATTAATTATTGATCTAAGAAAATCTAAGGTAAATTTTTTACTCAACGGCTCAATCCCTGCTCTTTCATCAAGCTTCTTAAACTCTTTTAAAGTTAATAACTTTATCCAGCCAAACTTACGTGTATCATTAAAATATAACACTCCATCATTTTTAAACGTAATAATTACGCGAGTAAATTTATTTGGTACTTCTATACCGGTTGATATAATCGGATGACCGCCAGCCACCAGCGGTTTATGGTGAGTATAGATTAACTGCCCAGTCATTTTTAAATGAATCACTAAAACGAATTTTTGTGTTTCAATGGCAATCATTTTCGCCCGACGAAAAACTTGGGTAATTTTTTCTTTCTTAAGATTTTTTTGTAGTGTGCGTAATGGTGTATGTAGAATTTTATGATCTTTTCCAACTTGAGTAATATCAGTAATTACTTGCTTAGTTATATAGGTATTAAGATCATGGACAACAGTTTCAACTTCGGGTAATTCAGGCATAATAACAATCTGTTATTTTCTTATCAATCCAGCCTGAGCGCCGAGTTGGCCGACAACTGAAGCTGAATTTCTAGCGGCTAAACGCAAGGCCTCTTTAACATCGCCATTATATAATTTTAGACCAGCCACAAATGAAGCGCCAAACGCATCGCCTACTCCTGTGGTGTCAACGACTTTTTTAGCTTTAATGATCGGCTGACGATAATAAGTTTCACCGTCATACGCAAATGCGCCACGCTCGCCGTTCGTAATAACAACTCCACCTAACACATATTTCTTAAGTTCTTTAAGTAAAAAACGTGGATTGGCTATATTACTGCCAATACCATTTTTCTCTATTGATTTCACTAAGTCAGTTGCTTCATCTTTATTTAAAATTAAAACTCGAGTTTTTTTTAAATAAGGCGCTAAGACTTTAAGGCCAGCGCTGATCTGTTGTCGCCCAGGATTCCAGGCAATACTGCGAGCTGAATCAAAGATAGATGGTAGTATCTTTTTCCAGTTACCTGCTAACGAAGTAAGATAAACTCCACGCGCGCGACGAATAAGTTTTTTTTCTGCCGTACCAATATGAATCATATCGTTAGCACCACGATGAGTAAAAATAATATGATCGCGACCAGGCGGAATGATAACAAAAGAAAGACCGGTTGATGATTTTTCTTTAGTTTGGACAAAACGAGTTGAAACATGATTTTTTTCCAGGTTATGTACAATACCGTGACCTTGACTATCTGCCCCTACCGCCGCGATAATTGCCACTCGAAAACCAAGTCGCGTAAAAGCGACGGCGGTATTATTTGCACCACCACCATACGCGGTTGTAACTTCAGGCACACCAACCTTTGAGCCATATTCAAAGGCTAAAAGAGTTTTATGAGGCTCATTTTTTGTATCTTCGAAAAAAGTATAATCATCCACTGTAAAAAAAATATCTTCAGTGGCACCACCAATTGTCACTATATCAAACATCCGTGTCATATTATTTAAACTCATCAAGGGTAATAATTTTTGAGAATATTTGTTGTCCACGCTGAATACGCAAGCCAATCTTTTTTCCCGGGCTGAATTGATTAACATACGAAGACAGAGGCATGCGCTCATCGATCGTTCGTCCATCAATCTCAAAAATAATATCACCGGTTTGCAGACCGGCTTTTTCGGCTGGTCCGCCGGGTGTGATGGATGAATCTCCGTGTTCACTATCAACCAACAGCGCACCGGAGGTACGACTTAATTTCTTTTCTTCTGCCATTTCTGGAGTAATCATAACAAATCTTACACCAACCCGTGCTCGAATAATACGACCATGATTGCGAGCGCTCAGAATAATCGGTTTAGCTTCATTAATTGGGATGGAAAAGCCAATGCTATCCCCACTTTGATCTTTGGCAACATTAATACCAACGACCGTACCATTAAGATCAATTAATGGTCCACCGGAATTACCAAGATTAATCTCTGCATCAGTTTGAATAACATTTTTTAAGTCTTCGGTTTCACCATTAACGCCCGAGGCCGCGACAGTACGATATAAACCAGACACAATTCCTTTAGTCGCTGAATTACTATATCGTCCAAGTGAGTTACCAATCGCAATAACGGTTGTACCGACGGTTAATTTATTACTATCACCAAGCTTTACATACGGGAGATTATTATCAAAAATTTTTAAAATCGCAAAATCATTTAACGGATCATTACCGATAAACTGAGCATAATATTGTTTACCCGAATTAAGTGTCACTTTATACTCGCCTTTATCACGGGCAGTAACATTGGCCACATGTCGGTTAGTTAAAATCAAACCGTCCGAGGAAATTAAAAAACCACTACCCATTCCCCGATTTTGTTTTTCGGTTGTACTGATGGTACCGCCATCGCCAAACTGACTCTTTTTCTCAACTGCTTCGACGACTGTAATACTCACGACCGCCGGACTAACCTGGTTGATAGCTCGAATAGTCGCCTCTTGATCATCAAGTCGTAGTGTGTCGGCCTGAATGGTGGTAAAAAGACTTTGTGTGCTCAAAATTCCTATGACAAAAAATAGGCTGACTAGCAGTAACCACGCTCCAGTATAACGCAGATATGTATTCATAAAATATATCTAATCTAAGATGTAATTATTATAACAAACTTTGACAAAAGAGGAAAAAATATATAAGATGAGGGGGAAATTTTTATAATTTCTTAATTTTTAGTTTTGTATCACTCCACACTAACCATCTATTTAATAGATAGCGGTTAAATTGAAAAATTGGAAATTATATTCGAGGATCGTCTAATGGTAGGACTCCAGGTTTTGGTCCTGGCTATCGGGGTTCGAATCCCTGTCCTCGAGCCATACTTTACTTTGGTTTATATTGGTTTATAAATAAAAAAGCCCTGATAAATTTATTATCAGGGCCAACCATAATTGTCTAATATTCTTAATTCTTGCTCGTCTTATTAATTATCTTCGTTTTCATTGTTGTCTTCATCACTTTCGTTTTTTATAGTTTTTTCTTCTTTTATTTTTTTCTTTTCATCTTCTTTTATAACAGGCTGATTTTCCGGTTGATCAACTTTTAACCCTTTATTTTCTATGCTATTATTCGGTTTGTTATTAATCCCCTCTGCAGCAATTATTCCTTCGGTAATTTGAGAAGTAATATCTTTCAGCCCCCCCGGCGAAGTTGATGTAAAGATTACGTTGGACTTTGAGGATGCTGCCATTTCTTTCAATGTGTCGTAGTATTGAACAGTCAGTAATAACTCCATTACCGTTTTTGAGTCTACTCCGGTCTTTTGTGAAAGATCATCGACCGATTCTTCCAATCCCTTCGCTATCTCCCTTCGCTGATCTGCAATTCCCTTACCTTGTAATTTTTTGCTTTCGGCTTCTCCTTCTGCTTCTTTAACTTGAAGAATTTTTTTTGCTTCGCCTTGCTCAATAGCAGCTAATTTTAATCGCTCCGCTGAATTAATTTCATTCATTGCATCCTTGACTTTTTGATCAGGATCAATATTAGTCACCAAAGCTTTATGAATCTTATAACCATAATTTTCCATGGTCTCTTTTAGCTCTTTTTCAATCGCCTCTGCAATTGAATCCTTCTTTTCAAAAACTTCATCCAAAGCTGTTTTCGGGACTTCAGCTCTTACAACGTCAAAAACATAAGATTCAATTTGTTCTTTGGGAGAAGTCAATTCGTAAAAAGCTTCTTTTTCTCTACCCGGAATTACCGAATACTGAACAGAAACATTCATATCAACAAAAACATTATCCTTTGTTTTTGTTTCAACTTCCACGTCAAGTTCTTCAATTTTCAAACTAACAACTTCGGTAACTTGATCAATAAATGGAATCTTTAAGTTAAGTCCTGCATTTGCAATACGTAAGAATTTTCCAAATCTTTGGACAATTCCAACATGTTTTTGCTCAATTGTAAAAAAAGATAAAAATAATACAGTAAGCGCAAAAACTGCAGTGACGCCATAAATGATGTAGGTTACTAAAGAGGTTCCAACTTCTTGTGACATTTTTGCTCCTTTTTTATTTAGTTTATTATTTAGTTAATTGATTTTTATAGTACAAATTCAATATTTAATTGAATTAAACATAATAGCATATATTACATATTTTGTCAATAAACTCGTAATGGTTCAATAGCTTGGCAACATCTCATGATATAGTCGAGTATATGCCATATATAACTAACCCCAAGCTCTCTCCTAAATCTTTTTCAAATTTATAGCTTTGGAACTTACTTACTATAAGCACAGAGGAATAAAAAGTTATGAGCTTGTGATATAATATGAATAATTAACTCATTATCAGCATTATTTTAATATGAAAAAATTATCGATACTTATAATATGTTTGATGACTTCTTTAATAGTCATGGCACCTATTGTTCATTCTCAAGAGCAAAGTAAACCTGACCTAATAATCTCTAATATAAGTTTTAACGTAGAGCCAAAAATCAATGATATATATGGTTATTTAGATATAACTTTAGAAAATAAAGGTAGTGGTGATATTAATCTAACAGCTTCAAATCCTTATGAAGAAATGAAGGTTTCTTGTTACGAGAATAATTTTTCCAATGAAGTTAATAGAGACGATATCCAGTTCGAACTAAGTTCCACTATCTTTAATCTAAAAGCAGGTTCAAATGTTGTCCTGCAAAGATTAACAAGTGTTCAAGAGCCATCATTTTTAAAAAATACATATCAACAAAAACTATATTGCACGGTAGATTCTTCAAACCAAATATCTGAGGAAAATGAGTCTAATAATAATTATATATTAACTTTTCAAGTTAATAAAGTTGATACAAAAACCGAACAATCTAATTTATATGAAAAAATAATTAAAGCTAATTACCAAATGTCTGACTTTGAAAAAGAAGTAATTACTAGAGAGCAGACAAAATTTCATCAGGTTGATACACAATTAGCCAAGAGATTATCTGGACGTATTCTTCTGCAAGTGGAAGAAAAAGGTGAAGCTTGGTATGTTGAGAAGGACTCACATGTCCGCTTCTACCTACGTAATGGTGATACCGCTTATGCCATTTTACGAGCATTTTCATTGGGAATTAGTAACGCAAATTTAAATAAAATTCCGATAGGTTTATTGCCTGATAATGAGGGGACTGACACAGATAACGATGGATTGTCTGATACTCTTGAGGAGGCTATTGGCACAAATAAAGACAAAGCAGATAGTGATAACGATGGTTATGAAGATAAAATAGAACTAAATAATAACTATAATCCTATTAATACCGACAAGTTAGTCTATGACACTGCACTTATTTCACGATTAAATAATACTCTACTCCTACAAGTTGAAGGAAAGGGTGAAGCTTGGTATATACAAAATGGAAAACGCTATTTCTTATCTAGTCCTGAATCTGCTTATAGAATCATGAGACTTTTTTCCTTAGGTGTATTAAATAGTGATATTAACAAAATAAATATTGGTTCTTTTGATATTGACTAATCCTTCAATTAGATCAATCTAAACCTAAATGCTGATCCATCCTTACTTTGGTTTACAGTAATCAATCTCTACTTTTTTTCAAATTTCCCACTCCTTGTTGTGATGATTCTTTCAACCCTCTAGCTATTATTAGAATTTGTTAATAGAAAAGAGTTTCATTATATTAATTAATATTTATAAAGACGTAATTTTCTTAGGATACTCCTCTATTCTTATATCTCTAAATTTAATCATAAAATATACCTGGGCTTAGTATATTGCCATATTTGACAAGTAAAAATTCATACGATACAGTCTTATATCACAATCACTACTTTAAAAATATAATTTAAAAAGGAGGAAAAATTGTTTAAAACAATTAACTTGTTTGTAGGGATATTTTTATTTTTACAAACATCAGTCAACGGCCAAGACAATAACCCTTTCTACCGAAAAAGTTGGGCAGAAGCTGTGGTTACATACGGTGGCTTTAAAAATCAGATGATCGAAGGCAACTATCTGGAATTAAAAACAACTCTAAAGCAAACGAATAATGGTTTTTTTCTTGGTGGTGAGGGATTTTTATCGAAATCTGAGGCATCTTTCTCTAACTCAGTAGTAAATAACAGCACTAAAACTGTTATAGGGAGCGCCGGTCTTCTTGTTGGATTCTTAAAACCGACCAGAAATATGGTAAGTGATGTTAGATTAAATCTTGGCCTAACTCATATTAGTCAAAATTCTAGTTTGATTCTTCTGGATCTATTTGGACATTTAAAATATGTTCAAACTCAGAACGACTGGATAACTTATATAAAAAGTCAGGTAGATATAAGAACGAACGCAAAAATTATACATCAATTAATTCTCGGAACTCAATATGAGTATCCCATATACTCACTAGCACGAGCTTCTATTAATGGGAGTGAAATAAAAATTCCTTCCGGTAATAGAAAAAATCTTCAAATTTGGCTGGAACTAGGTATAATGCAATTTGTTATCAATAATCATTACGCGATTACTTGTAATTTTCAGGGAGGGTATAGACATTTCTCCCAAAATACTATTGATCTGTATAAAGCAGGGGCAAAGTTAGCTCTATATAATGCACTATCAGAGATTATTTCTTTATCATATAATAAAGAATTTAATTCTATTAAAAACAGTGTTACGACAGAAAATTATAGTGTATCAATTGATATATTTAACTTGAGCCGAAAATAGGAAATTTCAAAAGTCAACAGATTGTCTGCTGACTTTTTTATTTATCTTTAACAATAAAAAACACCCTTAGTACTATAAGAATACTAAGGGCTTTAAGGTTGTTTAATTTATTCTTGTGACGAGAGATGATGTTATTTTATCACCGTCATCTTTTTAATCTG
>CAYZML010000035.1:0-7209 GCA_964479555.1 uncultured Gammaproteobacteria bacterium
CCCATGCTCTACCAATTATTCATCCGCGTAACTCTGTAGTGACAATTCATGATATTGGTTTTCGATCTGACCCGACGTTATATGGGAGAGAACGACTTGGCGCGGAAAATCGTCGTCATCATAGTTTTCTAAATTTTTTAATTCGTCTATGTACACTCGGGCGCTATGGCGCTAATACCTTTGATTATTTAGAGTGGTCAACCCGCTTTAGTTTAAAACACGCTCGACGCATTATTGCTATTTCAAATTTTACTAAACAAGAATTACTTACTACATATCAAACGCCGGCGGACAAAATTATCGTTATCCATAATGGTTATGCCCATAATCTTTATCACCCCATCCCAGATACAGATGTAAGTCAGATAATAATTAATCGTTATGGTATTTCCCAGCCCTATATTTTTTATGTTGGCCGTTTAGAAAAGAAAAAAAATATTGCCACATTAATTGAAGCCTTTGCTCAGCTTAAACAGCACAAGGGGACTGATTTTCATCATAAACTTTGTTTGGTTGGTGATGCCGGGTTTGGTTTTGATGAAATTAAATATACAATCCAAGAATACAATTTAGCTAATGATGTTATTATTACTGGCTGGGTGGCCGAAGAAGATTTACCTCATATTTTTGCTCGCGCTGACGCTTTTGTGTTTCCGTCTAACTACGAAGGCTTTGGTATTCCATTACTCCAGGCAATGGCGACTGAAACCCCAATCGTTGCCTCAAGAGTAGCTTCAATCCCTGAAGTCGTTGGCGAGGCTGGTTTATTATGTGATCCGAAAAATCCGCAAGATTTAGCTAATGCGTTAGCAACGGTTTTATATAATGTGTCGGTACGTGAAAAGCTTATTAATAATAGTAAAGAACGTATTTCTCAGTTTAGCTGGGAGAAAGCGGCGCGTGAATTAATACTGGTTTTTACAAGTTTTACTCAACGTCATAGACAATAAAAAGGCTGTGATATACTGAAAATATGAAATATATGTGTCGAAAAATTACTAGTTGTGCACTGTTAGGTTGCTATATTATTGGTATAGTAATTTTCCATACCCCTGTAGTTCAAGCTGAATATCAAGCCACCACACCTATGCCAACCGCCGTGATTGTTAAATATGTTAATGACCAGGAATTAAAAACAATTAAACCAGCAGCGGGGGAGAATATTACTTCTTTACTGACTCGTTTAAAAAAAGATCCCCAGGTAATATATGCTGAGCCTGATTATATATTCCAGGCCGCTGCCATTACTCCAAGTGATTTACATTTTTCTGATCAATGGTACTTAAAACGAGTAAAGGCTTCTGAAGGCTGGAGTATGCAGACCCAAAGTCCTAATGCGATTATTGCTGTGATTGATTCTGGGGTGTATATCGAACACCCAGATTTAAAAAACAATATTTGGATAAATACAGGTGAGATTAATGGTAATAAAAAAGACGATGATGGCAATGGGTTTGTTGATGATCGCTATGGTTGGGACTTTGTTAATAATATCTCTGATCCAAATCCAAAATTCAAACCGGGTTTTACTGAGGCGGGAATTTTACATGGAACGATTATTGCTGGTATTCTTGGTGCTAGCGGTAATAATATTGAAGGTATAACTGGTATCACCTGGAGAACAAAAATTATGAGTTTAAAGGCGTTAGATGACGCTGGTAATGGTGACACAAGCCGGGTTGTTAAGGCGATTAATTACGCGGTTGATAATGGTGCAACAATTATAAACTTAAGTTTTGTTGGTTATTCGTATAGTCAGGCGATGAAAGAGGCGATTGAACGAGCAGTAGCGGCTGGAGTAGTTGTGATTGCACCGGCCGGTAATGAACAATCAGGTGGTCATGGCGTTGATTTAAATCGTAAACCAATTTATCCAGCGTGTTATGTTGATAAGAATAATCAATCATTAGTGATTGGCGTTGCCGCCACTGATGGTATTGATCAGAAAGCTCCTTTTTCCGGTTATGGTAATACCTGTGTTGATATTTCCGCTCCGGGGGTAGGTTTTTTTAGCACCTCGGTTTATTCACCACAGCAGTCATGGCATGGAAAATTTTTTGATAACTACTATGATGGCTACTGGTCAGGAACGTCAGTGGCAGTGCCTTTAGTGAGTGGTGCCCTGGCTTTAATTCAAAGTATTAATCCCTCCCTGACTACCAAAGAAAGCATAGCGGTTTTATTAAATAGTGCGGATAATATTGATGCTTTAAATCCTAGTTATCAGGGACAGCTCGGTAAAGGTAGACTTAATCTTGAGAATGCTTTAAATTTTGCTCGAGCATCTTTACATTCTCGTTGGCCAGAGTTGGTTATTGCTCCGGCGAATCAAGCCGAGCCGTTTATTGATATTACTGATTTGCAAGGTAACTCTCGAGCAAAAATTTTAGCTTATGATAGAAATTTTAGAGGGGGAGTACAGGTTGCGACTGGAGATCTTAATCATAATGGTAATGATGAGATTATTGCTGCCCCAGCCTCTAGCCGAGAAGCTGATATAAAAATTTTTGATCACACGGGTAAATTTTTACGTCATTTCTTAGCTTATCCAAAGAATTTTCAAGGGGGAGTAACGATCACCGCGGCCGATTTGAATAGTGACGGAAAATATGAGATTATTACAGCGCCTGCTCGGGGCCATTTTGGCGAAGTTAAAATCTTCACTGGTGAGGGTATACTCCTGCGATCCTTAACCGCCTTTCCTGCTCAAGTGAGTGATGGCGCGGTGGTGACAGTTGGGAATGTCTTTGGTAGTTTAGAACCAGAAATTATTGTCGGGACAGTTAAAGGCCATACACCACAGGTTAAAATTTTTACTGTTAGCGGTAAACTATTAAGTAGTTTTACGTTAAAAGAAAGATTCAATGGTTTAAGAATTTCAACGCTTGATATTGATGCTAACCCAAGACGTCAAACCGCTGAGATTCTTATTACTGGACAAAGTGGTACAGCCAAAGCGGTGATAACTGATTTTAGAGGTATGACTCGTCGTCGCTTTGAAGTTTATTTACCTTCTTTTACCGGTGATGTACAAACAACGACGGCTGATATTAATCAAGATGGTTTAAAAGAAATTATTAGTTTTCCGGGTTTGGGCGGTGGCCCACATATAAAGTTTTTTGACTATCTTGGCAATTTTAAAAAATCATTTTATGCCTATCCGCCGGATTTTACTGGCGGAGTTAATATGGCGGTTTTGTTTACACAATTATAATTATATGAGTAATCAAGCTATTTTTGAGAAAAAAAATGTTCTTGTGATTGGTGGAGCTGGTTTTATTGGTTCCCATCTTTGTGATGAGTTAATTAAGGATGCAAAAGTTATCTGTATTGATAATTTTTCTTCTGGTGATGAAAAAAATATTGATCATCTGCTCGCCCATCCGAATTTTCGTTTTATTAGATACGATATTTCCGAACCAATTAATTTTAAAGATTTTTTTGAACTCGACAGCTTCAAACTTGAATTTCAGGGAATACAAGAAATTTATAATTTGGCCTGCCCAACAACACCAATTCATTTTCAAAAAAACCGTATCGCCAACGTTCTTGCTAATTCCTATGCGGTCAAAAATAGTTTAGATTTAGCCGTGAAATACCAAGCAAAGTTTATGCATTTTTCTTCTTCGGTTGTATATGGCGAGCGTGGCGAAAATAATGATTTAGTTAATGAAGATTATCTTGGAACGGTTGATATGTTATCAGATCGTTGCTCCTATGATGAAGGTAAGCGCTTTGCTGAAAGCATGGTTAAGACGTATAAAGATGTCTATGGCATTGATGCTAAGATTGTTCGTGTCTTTAGAATTTATGGGCCACGAATGGCACTTGATCGCGGTAATATGTTACCTGATTTTATTAGTCATGCGCTTGATAACACTGATTTAACGATTTATGGCACTAAAGATTTTTCTTCTTCATTTTGTTACATTAGTGATTGTATTGATGGCGTGCGACGTTTAATGGACTCTGATATTTTTGGTCCGATTAATATTGGCTCTGACCAGGATATTAATATTACTGAGATTGCTGAGAAAATTATTACAACCATTGGCTCAAAATCAAAGATTACCTATACCGAAGATCTTCTCTTTATGACGCCGTTGCGTTTGCCTGATATTAGTCGAGCGCGGGAGTTACTTGGCTGGATACCGTTAGTCGGTATTGACGCCGGGCTTGGTAAAACAATTGATAATTTACGTGCCGACAAAAACGTTAAGCGGATCGGTTATAACACAGCGATTAGCTAGTTTGATATGAAAATCTTTTGCGTTATCCCGGCTTTTAATGTCAGCCGTGAGTTGCCGGCTGTCTTAAGAGAGGTTGATTCATTTGTTGATGAGATTGTGGTGGTTGATGATGCTTCGACTGATGAAACAGCGGTGATAGCTCAAGAATTTGCGCTTCATTTTATTCATCATCCCCTTAATCGTGGTCAGGGTGCCGCTTTAAAAACCGGTACAGAGTATGCCTTAGATCAGGGCGCTGATATTATTATTCATTTTGATGGTGATGGTCAGTTTCATGCCACTGATATTCCTAACATGATTAGGCCGTTACTGGATAATGAAGTTGATGTGGTTTTTGGCTCTCGTTTTCTTGATAAAAGTACCGCTATGCCCTGGTTTAAATATTTTATTATTATGCCTTTGGCGCGTTTAATTAATCGATTTTTTTTCAATATTCGTTTAACTGATCCCCAGAGTGGTTTTCGCGCCTTTAATCGTCGGGCGGCAACTTTACTTAATTGGCGACAGGATCGTATGGCTCATTGTAATGAAATTTTAATTATTGCTCATCGTCAGCCACTACGAATTACCGAAGTACCAATTACGGTGACGTATAATGAATTTGGTCAACGATTTTCTGGCGGATTAAAAATTTTGCGCGATTTATTTTTAGCCGGTCTTAATCACTAATATTATTATATGATTCAAGAATTACTTGCCCTCCTCATTATATTTTTCTTTTTAATTCGTCTGGGAATACAACTTCATCGTGAGCAGATTCCTCGCGGTCAGTATATATTTTGGCTTATTTTTTGGTTATTGGCTGGCATCTTAGTTTTATATTTACAGGAAATTGACCGTTTTGTTGCGCAACTTGGTTTTTCTAGTTCAGGTATAGAAGTACTGTTATACTTAGCTGTTGCTATTATTTTTTACTGGTTATTACGTTTACGGCTTAAATTTGAACAACTGGAAAAAAATATAACAATTCTAACTCGCTTACTCGCACGTTCTACTTCAACAGAAAAGAAACCAACGATTGATAAAAACCATAATTAATTTGATTTTAATGCTGATTCTATGAAGATTGCCCACATTGTTTCAACCTTCCCGCCCTACAAGGGGGGTATGGGCAATAGTGTATATTATTCAGTGCGAGAAATGGCCAAGCTCGGCCATACTAATATTGTTTTTACTCCTGCCTATGACCAGTCTTTACCTCGACACGAAATAATTACCGATAATCTTGAAGTTATTCGTTTGCCAGCTTTAGTTGCACTTGGTAATGCCGGCGTTATTCCACAGCTACTATGGAGAATCAGAGATTTTGATATTATTCACCTACATTATCCATTCTACGGTGGTGGTGAATTATTACTACTTGGTCTTTTGTTTACGCGGGCAAAGTTTATGCTCCACTATCATATGGATAGTGTTGGGCGGGGAATTAAAGGAGCAATTTTTCGTATGTATGCCTTTTTCTTTTTGCCGATTATGGCACGTGTTGCTCGTTTAATCACCTGCGCTTCGATTGATTATGTAAAGCATTCTGATGTACGTCATTATTACCTTAATCATAAAGACAAGTTTGTTCAGATTCCATTTGGAGTTGATGTTGATCAGTTTTCGCCTGGTCATAAATTACCAGTGCCAACAATTCTATTTGTCGGTGGATTAGATACCCAGCATAATTTTAAAGGCGTGGCCGAACTTATTAACGCTTTTAATAGTATTGCGGTTGATTATCCAACAGCTCGTCTATTGATTGTTGGTAAAGGTGATTTAGAAGAGTACTACCGTCGTCAAATTACGAAGTTTGGTCTTGATAAACAAGTTTCAATTTTAAATACTGTGTCTGACTCTGTTTTAGCTGATTTATTTAAAGGCGCATGGGTAACTGTTTTGCCCTCGATTAACCGCGCGGAAGCGTTTGGGCTGGTTTTACTTGAATCATTAGCTTCAGGAACAGCCGTCATCGCCTCAAACTTACCTGGCGTGCGCAATGTTTTTCATAATAATAAGCATGGTTATCTCGTAAAACCGGGCGATAGTGTTGATTTAGCCAATAAATTACGAAATATACTCGATCACAAAGAAAAAACTTTTTCTATGGGACAGTCTGGCCGGACGTGGGTTGAAAAAGAATATAGCTGGAAAAAATTTAGTCAACGACTTGAAGCCGCTTATCTGCGAGTATTGTATACTCCGAAAGATAAGGAGCGTAAACATGGTCCATTACGCGCGGAAGATGATGATTAAATATGCATATTCTTTTTATTCATAATCTCTGGGGAAAAGAAGCGCGCGGTGGTGCCGAGCAGATTTTATTAAATATAATTACCTACCTCCGCGATCAGAATTATACTGTGACACTTATTACCACGACAATCGAAGTTAAGATGTGGGTGGAAAAAGAGCTTGGCTTGACTATATATTATGTACCAAGCGCGTATAGTAAACTATCAACCTGGTCACGATGGCGTCGATTTTTCTATCATTTATTTCAAACAATTGATATTACGACCTATACCCGTATTAAAAAAATTATCGCCCGCGAGAAACCAGATACTATCTGGACGCATAATTTACTTGGACTAGGTTTTAGAAATCTTTGGCTTGGTAAAGCTTGCGATCTAAAACATATTCATACTCTTCATGACATTCAGCTATTACACCCATCAGGATTATTATTGTACGGGCAAGAATCTATGATTAAAAGCTTACCGGCGCGTTTCTATCAATCGTTTATTAAAGCTTATATTTCCTCAGAAACAACAATTATTTCTCCTTCCCACTGGCTTCTTGCTCTCTATGAAAAAGAAGGTTTTTTTCTCAAAAATAAAAAACTAGTTTTACCAAATCCGTTAGTAGTATCCTCTAGGATAACTGAGTCATATACAGGCGTTAATACTAATCAACAAAATATTACTTTTTTGTATGTCGGTCAGATGGAAGAACATAAAGGTGTTTCTTACTTACT
>CAYZML010000036.1:0-2891 GCA_964479555.1 uncultured Gammaproteobacteria bacterium
ACCTCTTCGTCGATTGCCTGTTCAACTACTGATGGTTATCCCCGATTTGGGAAGACTTTTGCCACTCTTTCTAATTATATTTCTAACGGTGAAATGAGAATCGGATATTATGGTTTATCAAATTCAACCATTGCCTTAAGAGTTGATGTAGCCTATCTTTTTATTGGCACGACTAATACAAGTACAGGTGACTGTGAGATATCTTTTGGTACTAATAGTGCTGGCGATTGTTCAAGAACAAGAGATTTTGATTCAACTATTACCGATAATTCATGGCAAATTGCAACTGAGGATGAATCAAATACTTTTGGCCATGATTATTATGCTCTTGATAATGATGGTGATGCAGTAGTAGAAGAAGCTGCTGCTTCCCATATTAAATTTCCAGTTACCTTGCTCCCGTATACAGCTATGACCAATGTATATACAGTTCAAACTATTATGTCTGGAACAGGAGGCACAGTAAATATATCTATTCGAGATTATGCCGGTATTATTGGTAGTGTAGGAGGTTATGCTCAGATGGGTATAAGTGGAGGAACAACTAGTCTTGCTAATTTTGATAATATTCAATCAGCTTCTTATTCTGGGTCTATAAGTTCAAACGCCGAAGATTTTATTGATACTGTTAATAATAAGATAGCTTTGCGTTTACGTACTGGTACTTCTGGAACAACCTCTAATAATTCGATTAATTATTGGGATTTTGCGTTAGTTGCTCCGCAATGGATAGAAACTAATCCAACATATAAACAGTCAGCGTATAGATTTTTTAATACTGATGATAGTACTGATGTTGGTTCTCCTTTAGCTGCACAGGATACAGCCGCAACTTTAGGAGCATTAGGTGATTCTTTTCGTTTGCGTGTATTAATGCATTTAAGTAATGATGATCTTCGTCTCTCACAAAAAAATTTCAAACTCCAGTATGTTGGTAAAGGTTCTGGTACCTGTGCCTCACCATCAGGCGGTAACCCTTCAAGCTATACTGATGTGACTGATAGTACATTAATTGCTTTTTACGATAATGCTACACCGACGGATAATACAGCTTTGACAGCGAACGTTAATGATCCAACACATAGTTCAGATATAATACGACGGCAAACCTATGAAGAAAGTAATAACTTTACTAATTCACAAAAAATAATTAATGCTGGTCAGGACGGACTATGGGATTTTTCTTTAGTAGATAATGATGGCTCACTAATCTATACTAGGTATTGTTTTCGGATAGTTGAAAGTGATGGAACAGTCCTTTCAGCTTATGATGTGTATCCCGAGATTATTACTGCTGCTCCTTTTGTATCTATGACTATAACAGATGATACGGTTGGCTTTGGGTCGCTGAGCTCTAGTGCAGCGCGTTGGGCAACTGGAGATAGCCTTGGTTCTACTTCAGCTGTTATCGCTCATGATGTCCAGTTTGAGACAAACGCTCAATCTGGATTTACAGCGTATGTAAGGGGTGCCACGCTTACAAGTGGATCCCAATCAATTAATGCGATTGGTGGTTCAGCGACCGCCTCAAGCCCAGGAAGTGAACAGTTTGGAGTGCGTTATGGCGCAGGAGGTGGCTTTATCCTATATAGTGTTTATTCACCTTATGATACTACAAATTATGCCTATGCCGCAGATACATCAATTCAAGATGATATTGGTGGGTCTAATTATCCAACTGGTGGGCAGTTTAGGGCTTATTACCTTGCTAATATAAGCTCAACAACAGAAGCCGGCAGTTATAGCACAACTCTAACTTATACAATTGTAGGAAATTATTAATTGGTTGTTCTGTGATATACTAAAAGAAATAAGATCCGCTATATGAAAAATACTGCTCATAAATATATACATTGGCTAGTCATTGTTTCGTTGGTCGTAACAACTATGCATACTGCCTACCAGGCTCATGCCGCTCCTATTGCGACTCTTTCTGATAATTTATCTCGCCTTAAAACAAGTACACTAGCAAGTCATACTATTAAATTTGTTACCCCTGGCGGTATCCTTAGTGGAGGAAATATTTTTTTAACTTTTGATTCTGACTTTACTATGGGATCATTCAGTTTAAGTAACTTTGATTTAGCTCAGGCTACTACCTGTTCCGGATCTTTTACTGATATACCCTTAGTTACTGGTTCTCCCACTAATCCAGATTGGCAAATAATACAAAGTGGTCAAACTATAAATTTAGTTAATTCTAGTAATAACATAACTCCAGGTAACTGTGTTCTAATTGAAATTGGTGCTAACGCTACTTTTGGAGGCGCGGGCGTGGATCAAATAACTAATCCTTCAAGTCCTCAGACTGCTACTTTAACAGTCTTAACTAGTGAGGATGATGGATCAAAACCTTTAGGTATCGCCATTGTCGGTACTCCCTTTGACCAAGTTTCAATCACAGCTACAGTTGATCCAACAATTTCTTTTGCTATTACTGATGACACAATTGGCTTTGGCACTCTGTCTTCCAGCGCCGCCCGTTGGGCAAACGGTGCTGGCACCGGGTCAGGTGTTGATACTTCAGCTCATGATATTACTGTGGCAACTAACGCCGCCTCGGGCTATACTGTCTATGTACTAGGCGCAACATTAACCAGTGGATTAAATACTATTAATGCCATTGGTGGCTCAGCCACGGCCTCAAGTCCTGGTACAGAACAGTTTGGTTTAAAGGTAAGTGCTGCGGGCGGTAGTGGTGCGGCCGTAGCCCCGTATGACAGCTCAAATTATGCCTATAATGCCACAACTACCCAAGATGATATTGCCACCTCTAGCGTAGCCTCAACCACTACCACCTTTAGTATTAACTATATTGCTAACATTGCTAGCACAACTGAGCCTGGTAGCTATACTACAACTCTAACCTATACGGCTACGGGAAGTTTCTA
>CAYZML010000036.1:2991-7020 GCA_964479555.1 uncultured Gammaproteobacteria bacterium
CTGAGCCTGGTAGCTATACTACAACTCTAACCTATACGGCTACGGGAAGTTTCTAATCTATTTTTTGGCTATTTAGTATGTCTTTACTTCTGAAACGACGCATAGCCACCTTTTTTGGCATTAGTGTTTTTTTTCTTGCCATCCCATTAATTTCAGTTAAGGCGATGACTGTTTCGCCTGTGCGAGTAGAGTTATCAGGTGACCCTGGAACTACGGTTGGTAGCTCGTTTAAAGTTACTAACGAAGAAAAAGAAATAAAGACATTATATACTGCTTTTGAGAATTTTGAAGCTTTGGGTGAAAGTGGTAGCCCGAGTTTTAAGGTAGGTAATGAAGGCTTAGCAAGTTGGTTAAATGCACCAAAAAGTATTGAAGTACAACCCGGTGAAACTAAAACTATTGATTATTCAGTAACTATTCCGGCTGGCACAGAGCCAGGTGGATATTTTGCCGCTATCTTTTTAGGTACCCAGCCTCCAGCCTCAAATCCAACTGAAGTTAGTATTGGTTCACGAATTGGAACTTTATTGCTTTTTAGAGTGAATGGTAATATTGCCGAGAATGGAAATTTATTGGAGTTTTCGACTAAAAATAAGCAAGTGTGGTTTAATGCCTTGCCAATTAATTTTTTCTATCGCTTTCAAAATAGTGGTAATGATCGAATTTTACCAAAAGGATCAATTACTGTTAAAAACATGATTGGCCGTAGTACCCGAGTACTTGATGCTAATCCAGGTGAAGGTAATATTTTACCAAAAAGTATTAGACGTTTTGAGGTCTGGTGGCCTTTAAAAAACAGCACCGACATAATTCCTAAACCACAACCAGAAAATCAACGTTTTTTTGAAGCCGTTTCCTACCAATGGCATAATTTTGCTTTTGGTCGCTATAAGGCAGTATTAAGTCTTAACTATGGTAGTAAAGATGAAACGGTCGCTTCTCATTTTGTTATCTATATCTTCCCCTGGCAACTTTTATTAATCGAACTACTGGTTATTATTATTGGTTTTTTCCTCTTAAGATTTATTTTAAAAAGATATAATAGTTGGGTGATACAACGTGCGAGACGATCTTAATTTTTTCTGTCATGAAAAAGAGAATTATATATGGCGCGGCTTTAGTTGCGCCTTTAACAATTTTAAGTTTATTGTGGTTGATATTTTCTTCAGATGCTTTAGCTTTAACAACTCTTATTAGCGCGCAAGTTAATCCTGACGCTCCGCCGGCCATGGTTGTAATTAATAGTGTGACAGCAACCGTTGTCCCGACGGTAAGCGCAAATGTTACGATTACCAATGAAGGCTTAACTGGCTATGAATATCAATATGAATGGTGTGTTGTCACCACTTCTGGTAATGCGTGTGGCGGCGGTGATGATGTGTATGATGCCACGGCGGCTAAATTTTTAGATCCAGATGAAGATTGGAATACAAACCTAACTGCCGTGGTTCCAACGCCAGGAACCTATATTTTCAAATTAATTGTTTATTTTGGGAGTGATAGTTCCGAAGCTTCACGCACCTTCTCCATCGCTTCTGCTGGAGGCGGCGGAGGAGGTGGAGGCGGCGGAGGAGGTGGAGGTACAGTTACGCCAGTGATAACCCCAGTAATAACCCCAGTGATTGATCCAGATGTTGAACCAGTATGTCATGGCGCTGATTTTAATCATGATAGTAAAGTAAACTCAGTTGATTTTTCTATTTTATTGGCTTTTTGGAAAACTGTACCGCCATTTCGTAACCCTTGCGTTGATATAAACAAAGATAATAATGTCAACTCAATTGATTTTTCTATTTTATTATATGAGTGGACAAGACGATAAGTATGTATAAGAATATTTTAAAAATTACTTTTACTTTATGTTTATTAGTGATTGTGCCGGTAACCACCTTGGCGGCTACAGTTGTTATTAAGACTAATTCGCCTTATTTTTATGCGGAAGATAAGATTCTTGTGCCGGTCCGACTTAACACCGAGGGTGTAACCATTAACTCAACCGAAGGTTTAATTAGTGTCTACTCACCTGATACAACGGTTCATGTTACCCAAATAGATTTATCAGGGTCAGATTTTTTATTATGGCCGGAAAAACCCTCGGTTAGTTTTGCTAAAGGCAATTCTTCCATTAGTTTTACTGGCGGAGTTCCTCAGGGTATTAATAGATCTGATGCTTTATTATTTACTATTGCGTTGAGTGCTGAAAAACCTGGTAATGTTTTTATCAATCCAGTATCATTTGTTGCTTTTGCTAACGATGGTAAAGGCACACCAGTAAGAGTTAATACCAGTGAGTTTATAATTACTGCTAAGCCGGCTCGTACTATTCCGGTTGATGAGTTAAAAGAACAGCAAAAGAAAGATTCTGAGCCACCAGCCCCTTTTGTAGTTGATATGGGACAGGATCCTTCGGTTTTTGAAGGTAAAAGATTCATCAGTTATTTTACAAGTGATGCTGGGTCAGGAATTGATTATTATGAAGTACAGGAAGGTAATCTTGAACCAGTTCGTAGTAGTAGCCCATATATTTTACGACATCAAGCGGCTGAAGAAATAATCATTGTTACTGCTTTTGATAAAGCTGGTAATAGTCGTAGCGCTCAATGGAGCCCAACGACTGAACGAGATAGATTTTTAGCCAAGAGTTTATTATTACTGTTATTATTAATAATTTGTTTGATTTGTTGTATAATGATATGGCAATGGAAACAAAAGTTAAAAAAAGTAAAACACTAAAGCTATATAAATATATCAACACCTGTTTGGTAATAGTGTTGAGTATTGTGTTTGTTATTGCCCCGTTTGTTACTCAATCAGCCACGCTTGGTTTACAATCTTTATCCGCCCAGGTTAATCCATTAAAAAATTTCACGATTCGAGTTTCTGTTAATACTCAAGGTAAAGCAATTAACAACGCTGAAGCAGTGATTCGTTTCCCTAAGGATTTAGTTGAAGTTGTTTCACTTAGTTCTAGCGGATCAATTTTTTCTCTTTGGGTTGAATCGCCAAGTTTTTCTAATAGTGCCGGTACAATTTCTTTTAATGGTGGCGCACCTAACCCCGGGTTTACTGGTACAGGTCAGATACTCTCAGCGGTTTTCCGGGCAAAAAAAGCCGGTACAGCTAATTTTTCTTTTGTCGGTGCGGCTGTACGTGAAAACGATGGTTTGGGTACTGATATTTTGAGTGGACAGGGTAGTGCATCAGTGCTAATTATTGATGAGAAGAAAACTGAAGAACCGAAAAAGACCGAAGAACCAGAAAAGTTGACTACAATCGATCGAGTAACTATTACCTCGTCAACCCACCCTGATAGTAATAAATGGTATAAAGAAAAAAAGGCAGTATTTAACTGGCATATTCCAACTGGCGCAGTTGCTAATCAGACTTTATTTGATCAGAATCCGAATAGTCTGCCAATTGTTATGTACCGTCCCGCAACTGATACTGTTACGGTTGATACGGCGAGTGATGGCGTATGGTATTTTCATACTCGTTTCCTTGTTAAACAGACATGGTCACCAATTTATAGTTATAAGATACAGGTTGACAGTACGCCGCCAGAAAATCTTAAGACCACGATCGAAACTAATAATGAAAATCGCTTAGTAGCTAAGCTTAGTGCGACTGATCAGTCATCACAACTTGATTACTATACACTTCAGATTGATAATCAACCAGTTATTAATGTACCGGCTGTAGAAGGTGAGACAACTGTGTTATTACCGCCTCTTTCTAAAGGTGATCATACATTAATAACCACCGTGTTTGATAAAGCAGGCAATAGCACGACAGCTACTCAAAATTTTGTTAATCAAGTTGAGGAAAGAATTTTAATTACTAAATATACTAAAGAAGTAAGGAATAATGAGGAAATAAAAGCATCTGGTATTGCTCCAGCCAACACCTCAATTAGAGTCTCTTTGGCGACGCAGGCAGGCTTAATTCGTTATTATTATATTACTTCAAATAGTACTGGTGATTTTACTTTTGTTAGTGAACCGATTGTGGGTAATGAGGTATATACACTAT
>CAYZML010000037.1:0-6981 GCA_964479555.1 uncultured Gammaproteobacteria bacterium
CCCTGATCCAAGTGCCACTACCACTGTCTTTCGTAGGTTAGTTACCACTACTTATTATCCAAGCGTTATACCACAATATATTAAAGTACAAGTCGAAGTTTCTTGGCAGAGTGACAATAAACAGAAAATTATAACTATTGAAGATGAATTAACTGATTGGCGACCATAATATATGAAAAATATTTTTATTAAAAATAATTCTGGTTTTACATTAGTTGAGTTAATGATTTCTATGGCTTTATTTGTGGTTATTATGACGATTATAACTGGTTTGTTTGGTCAGGCGGCTGATACCCAGGGTAAAGCAGTGGGAGCGAAAAATTTACAAGAAGGTTTAGATTATTCTTTAAGTCTTATTAAAAAAGGCGCCGAGGAAGCTAAATATCAAGCCTATATCCCGCTTTCAAACATAGATAGTAGGTGTAATGCAAGTTGTAGTGGTAACGATTTCTTTTGTATTATTTCAAACTCAACCTTATATTTACGTAATAAAAATGACCAATGCTTAAAATATTTTTTAAATACTGACAGCAATGGTATTCAGAGATTAGCAGTAACGGTTAATGATCTTCCTACTTCACCTTATTTTACTTATTTAACCCCAGCCGATATTATTATCACTGGTTTAAATTTTTCTGCCCTAACAAGTGTTAGTGCGGAAATACCCACGGCGGCCTTAACAGTGTCAATTGCTGGCAAACCAATTAATGGTGTTAGTGTTGATAATTTTAATTTACAGACAACGGTCGCAGTGCGTCCTTTTGTTTGCGGTCAAACGATTTATGACCGTGATAATTTTAGTTATAAAACCATTCTTATTGGTAACCAATGCTGGATGGCAGAAAATTTACGCACTCGAACCAAAGTTAATGGTACGTGCGTTAATCAAACCACAACAGTTTCTGGACATACCTACACTACAAATTTACTACCGTCTTGCACCACTATTGATAATGGAGTCTTGACCAACTTAGGCGGATTTAAAGATAGCGGTCGTGATTGTATTGATTGGCCAAATAATTCCCAGGGTGATGAAGCTGATTGTGTTAATGGTTATACGTTATATCGCTGGAGCGCGGCAATGGATTTCGCACCTAGTTGTGATACGACTAATTGTGCGGCGCAAATTATTAGCCCTTATCACCAGGGTTTATGTCCAGTTGGTTGGCATATACCAACTAACGCTGAACAGCTAGCTTTAGAAAGCTATGTTGATAATTTGGATGGTGATGATACTAATAATAATGGTGGTGCTTTCTTAAAAGCCACTGGTAATTCCGGTTTTAATGCCATCCTTACTGGTGATCGTGAACTTAATGGATCAAATTTTGATTACGCATCTGATTATGATACATTTTGGACTTCGACTCAACATGATAATACTAATGCATACTTTAGTTTTGTATATAAAAATGATAGTACTTTTACTAATGCGATTGAAAATAAAAAATTTAACGTTATTGTTCGTTGTCTTAAAGATTAATTTTACTAATTATTTTTATCTGTATGACAAAAAAAATATTTTCTAGCTTTAAAAATACACCTAAGGGTATTGCTTTACTCTTAGTCATGACGGTTATTCTTGTAGTGCTGAGTACCATCACGGTGGCAACTACTCTTTTACTTAATAATCTTGATCAGGGCAAAAGTCGTGAAGATAGTGATCAAGCACTTATTTCAGCCCAGGCAGGCATCGAAAAAGTCAAAGGTTATTACACCAATGATCACAATTTTTTTGCGACCTGCTCAGTGAATGATTGTATTGATTTTACTAATGCAAGTAGTTGTGTCGCATGTACAAGTAATAATGCTTTATTTAATGATGGCGATCGTCGCTACCGCGTTATGGTTACGTCTATGAATCCAACTGATAGTGTTGGTTTACTTGCCACTGGTTATCAAGGTCTATATGCTCGTTCAGTCCGTGACGCAGTACAAATTCTAATTTTTATTTGCGGTGATCCAGTTAAAGGTATTTTAAAAGATCGAGATGGTTATGAGTACCCAACAGTTTTAATTGATGATCAGTGTTGGACAGCCGCTTCAATGCGTACTAAGAGTAAACGTGATGATACCTGTATTAATGGCGGATCGCAACCATGTCCCGATGCATCAGGTGCTGATGATAATATGGGCCGAGCTTGCTATGATAATGATGAAAATAATTGTGCTGAGGGTACTCGTGGAGCACTGTATACCTGGGCGGCAATTATGGACGGTGATAATGATGATGGTGCTCAAGGATTATGTCCAGACGGTTGGCATGTTCCAAGCGATAAAAATTGGGGTAAATTAGAAACATTTTTAACGACAAGTGGTTCTTGTGATTCGGATCGTAAAGATTATCAGTGTGATAACGCCGGAGAGACATTAGCTTACCCTGATGGTTCAACTGGTTTTGGTGCCGATTTGAGTGGTTATCGTTGGCATGATGGTCATACCTTTGAAGGCTATAAAACTTTAGGTATATTTTGGTCATCAACCGGTGATAAACCAATATTTTTTAGACAGATACAAAAAGGTGGCTCTACTTTTGGCCGGGATGAGCAAAACTCAAGAGATGAACCTTCGTACTCTTTACGTTGTTTAAAAGATTAGGCCATTATGACTAAGCAGGAAGCTTATACTCGGTTAGAAATATTACGCGCTGAAATCAATCGACACAATTATCTTTATCATGTTCTTGATAAACCAGAGATCAGTGATGGTGCTTTGGATAGTTTAAAAAATGAGTTGATAAAAATTGAACAGCAATTTCCCGATTTAATCACAGTTGATTCACCTTCACAGCGCGTTAGTGGCGTACCGCTTTCTAAGTTTGAGAAAGTTACTCACCGTTTGCCAATGATTTCCCTTTATGATGCTTTTAGTGAAGCAGATATGAAGGATTGGGAGGAGCGAAATACAAAACTATTAAAAAGTGAGAAAACTAAATTAGAGCCGATACAATATTACGCTGAATTAAAAATGGATGGTCTGGCGATGAGCCTTGTATATCGTCAAGGAGTGTTATGGCGCGCGGCAACGCGCGGCGACGGGCGAATTGGTGAAAATGTCACCGATAATATTCGTACGATTGACTCAGTTCCCTTACGTTTGCGTCAACCAAAAGAAGTAGAATTAAAAAAACTTGGGTGTACGCCAGCAGTTTTTAAAAAAATTAGTACGTTATTAAAAACAGGTGAGATTGAAATTCGTGGCGAAGTAATTATGACTGAAGCAGTTTTACAAAAGCTTAATCGCCAGTATACTCAAGCCGGTAAACCATTATTAGCTAATGCTCGTAACGCCGCGGCCGGGTCAATCCGCCAGCTTGATTCACGCATTACAGCTGAGCGTCAGTTGGAATTTTATGTTTATGGCCTTGCTACTAAACTTAATATAACCAAACATCATCTCGAACATGAAATAGCCCGATTACTTGGTTTTAAAATTTTAGCGCACAATCAGGTTTGTAGAAATTTACAAGAGGTGATTGCTTTTCATCATCGTCTTGAAAAGAAGCGTTCACAGTTGCCGTTTGAATGTGATGGAGTTGTGGCAGTGGTTGACAATCTTGATCTATGGTCAAAACTCGGGGTTGTTGGTAAGGGGCCACGGTATATGATGGCGTATAAATTTGCGGCTGAGCAGGCGACAACTGTTGTGACTGATATTACCTGGCAGATTGGTCGTACCGGCGTTTTAACTCCAACCGCGCAACTTAAACCAGTACGGGTTGGTGGTGTTACAATTAGTAATGCGACGTTACATAACCTTGAAGAAATTGAGCGCCTCGATGTACGGCTCGGTGATACAGTTATTCTTGAACGTGCCGGCGATGTTATTCCAAAAATTACCGCTGTTTTACCTAAATTACGAACTGGTCAAGAACAAAAAATTAAACCACCAAAACATTGTCCGCAATGTGGATCAGCGGTTACTCATCAGGGCAAAGAAGTTGCTTTACGTTGTCTGAATCGAAATTGTTACGCAGTTAATGTACGGCGCTTAATTCACTGGGCATCAAAAAATGCGCTTGATATTCCTGGGCTGGGCCCAAAAATTATTGAACAACTTGTTAAAGCGAATTTAGTTGGTGACCCAGCTGATTTTTATTCACTACAGAAAGAAACCTTAATTATACTTGAACGTTTTGCCGACAAGTCGGCGACCAACCTCATTAAAGCAATTAATGATCGAAAAATAATACCATTAGAACGATTTCTATATGCGATTGGTATATTACATATTGGTGAAGAGAGTGCGCGGACTTTAGCTTATAAAATTCCAAGTTGGGCAAAGAAGTATCGTTTAGCTTCTACTACTCCGCATGACATAGGTATTATTTTTCAAAAATTAACCATTGCCGAATTAGAGACTATAGCTGATATTGGGACAGTGGTTTCAAAAAGTCTTTATCACTGGTTTAGAGATGTTACTCATAAAAAATTTTTAGAGCGTTTAACAAAAGCTGGCGTTAGACTTATTTTGCCAAAGAAAATCCTTAATACTCATGCAACACTACAAGGACTTTCCTTTGTTGTTACCGGTACTTTAGTTGGTTTGACCCGTGATCAGGCTCATACTATAATAAGAGATAATGGAGGTATTGTTCATAAATCTGTTAGTAAAAAAACTGATTATGTACTTGTCGGTACCGCGGCGGGCAGTAAGTTAGAAACAGCAAAAAAACTTGGTGTTAAAATTATTACCGAAGCAGAGTTTTTAAAAATAGTGCGCTGATAATTTTATATGAAATTACGAATTACTAATCGTGCTTTACGTGGTTTTACCTTAGTAGAATTAATGGTTGTTATTGCTATTATTGGTGTTTTAGCGACTTTAATTATGGTAACGCTTGATAATACAAAATCAACTGCGCGCAATACTCGTCGTTTAGCTGATATTAAGCAATTACAGTTAGCTTTAAAGCTATATTATAATGATAATGGTTTTTATCCGACAACAGTTACACCTGGTACAAGTCTTTCACGGAATGGTGTTAATTATATGTTGCGCGTACCAGCCAACCCAAAACCCTGGAATGATGGTACTTGTCCTGCTAGTGATTATCAGTATAAACAACTAGAAAATGGACAGCGCTATTCGATTAGTTTCTGTGTTAGTGCTCCAACCGATGATTTATCAACCGGTACCCATTTTGCTACTTCTAACGGTATTTTAAATTGTCCAACTGGTTATATTGCTATCCCAGGCAGTGCAACCCTTGAGACTAATGATTTTTGCGTTATGCAATATGAGGCAAAATGTGCGACCACGGCGGCTCCGACAACTGGTTTAACATCGCCAGCGACTGGAAATACTACGTATAATAATACAAGTCAAGCATGTACGGGGTCATATGCTCCAGTATCAACTCTTTCCGGGGTTCCTATCGGTAATATTAGTCAGACGACTGCTAAAACATACTGCCAGGCGATTGGTGGCCATTTAATAACTAACGTTGAATGGATGACAATTGCGAGAAATATTGAGCAGGTAGCTTCAAACTGGAACGGCGGTGTTATTGGTACTTCATGGATTAACTGGGGTAATTATAGTGGAAGTAGCGCGCTTGATGGTACAACTCCTGGATCAGCTCAGAGTAAGCGAACACATACGTTATCAACCGGCGAACTTATCTGGGATATATCAGGTAACGTAGCAGAATGGACTGATGATACATGTACGACCGCTGCTTATCCAAGCGGTGGTTATACAGAATGGAATAATTCTTCTTTAAATAGTATTCGTAGTCTTAACGGTCCTTCGAATAGCGCTTGGAACGATGCTAGTAATGGTATGGGGCGATATTTTGGTTGCTCGGCTAATGACAGAGCATTTTCCCGTGGTGGATCATTGGGTGGAGCATCAAATGCCGGAATTTACCAAATGAATTTAAGTTTTGATACTACGACCACTGACACAAAAATAGGTTTCCGCTGTGTAAAATAATAATGAGCCCATGACATTATCTGAAAAAGACATTAGACATATTGCTTCTTTGGCAAAACTTGAATTAACCGACAAAGAAGTTAAACAATACCGCGCCGAACTGGGCGGTATTGTGCGCTATGTTGATCAGTTACAGACAATAAAGCTAAAAAAAATAACGCATCATAGTATTAATAATAGTTCTCATTATTTACGCACCGATACAGTTCAGCCCTGGGATGAGAAAGAACGTGAGATGGCTTTAAAACAAGCGCCGATTCGTCAGGGGCGATTAGTTAAAGTAAAAAGAATTTTGGCTTAATATATGCGTCTGAAGTTAAACGAACTGACAATTATGACGGCGGCGCGCTTATTGCGCACCCATGAAATTACTAGTTTTGAGTTGACCAAGGCTTGTTTAAAGGTAGCTAAGCAATTAAATCGAAAATTAAATGCTTGTTTATTAATTGATGAGAAAGGGGCATTAAGTGCCGCCCTTGAGGCTGATAAACGTTTAGCTCAAGGAGAAAAATCAAATCTCCTTGGCATCCCGTTTTTTGTCAAAGATAATATTATGACAAAAAATCTTACCACCACTGCCGGTGCAAGAATATTAAAAAATTATAGTGCACCATATACGGCAACGGTTGTAAAAAAACTTCAGACCGCGGGTGCTGTTTTACTTGGCAAAACTAATTTAGATGAATTTGCGCACGGTTCTTCAACTGAGTATAGTGCTTTTGGTCCGACAAAAAATCCCTGGGATCTTACTCGTGTGCCTGGCGGTTCTTCTGGCGGATCCGCGGCGGCTGTGGCGGCTCATTTTTGTTTATTTGCCCTTGGGACTGATACTGGCGGATCAGTGCGACATCCAGCGTCGTTTTGTGGCTTAGTTGGTTTTAAACCAACGTATGGTCTTTGCTCACGTTTTGGTTTAATTGCAATGACAAGCTCAACCGATGTACCTGGCGTATTAGCAAAAACCGCTGATGATGCGGCAGAAGTAGTACGAGTAATGATGGGATATGATGAACAAGATGCCACTACCCAGGCAGTTACTCAGGC
>CAYZML010000038.1:0-6791 GCA_964479555.1 uncultured Gammaproteobacteria bacterium
CGGTATTGGCTGACTAAATTATCGTACCGTCCGCCCGAGGCAATACTGCCAAGAGTTTTATGGTTAGTTAAAATTGTCTCGAAAACCATACCAGTATAATAATCAAGCCCACGAACAATACTCATATTAAAAACAAAATCAGTCGGTTTAAGACCACCAGCCTGTAGTAATTTTTTTATTTTTTCTAATTCATTAAGGCCTTGCGTAAAAAGATCATTATTAATCTTTATTTTTGATAATTCAGATAAAACTTTGCTAGCCGATCCGTTGAGTTTAATTATTTTTAAGAGAGCGAGTAGGTTTGCACCTTTTATACCAAGATTAATAAGATCCTGTTTAGTTTTTTCTAAACCTTGCTTAGCTAACTTATCAATAATTCTCATAATTTCCAGCCCTTTTTTTTCTAGTTTATGTGCTTGTAAAAAACCGGCAATTATTTTTCGGTTGCTAATATGTAGAACAGCCTTACTCGGGTTTATCGCTTGCAGGGTATAAAACGTGGTTATAAGCACATCAGCATCAGCCGTGACAGTATTACTGCCCAAAATATCAACATCACATTGATAAAACTGACGATAACGGCCGGCCTGGGGTTTTTCCGCCCGCCAAACTTCTTGAATTTGATAGCGACGAAAAGGAAAGGTCAATTCATGGTAATGTTCAGCGACATAGCGAGCCAAGGGTACAGTTAAATCAAAGCGCAAAGCTAAATCTGTATCGCCTTTAATAAAGCGATAGACTTGTTTAGCTGTTTCCCCGCCCTCCTTAGCTAATAAAATTTGCGCCAGTTCAATCGCTGATGTTTCCAGTGGTGTATAACCATGACGTTCATAGGTCATACGAATATGGTCAATCATAGCGTTAAAAACGCGTTGTTCGCGCGGTAGTAATTCATTAAAACCAGGTGGAGTTTTTGGAGTAATCATATAGTTGTATTGTAGCCGACATAGAGGCTTTTCGCAATAATACTGTCTTGCCAAAAGCCCATAAAACAAGGTAAAGTGACGCTATATATTAGTCTGTTATATATCTTACGTATCGACTGAAATACAGGGATTAAAAATACCTGTCACTACCTATAATAATAGTATCATCAACCTATGCCTGATTTAGCCAAAGCTTATAATGCAAAAGACTATGAAGATTCGATTAACCGTCAATGGTTAGAGTCGGGGTTTTTTAATCCTGATAATTTAAAAGTAGCTGATAACGCTTTTCCATACACTATTATTCTCCCACCGCCAAACGTCACTGACCGACTTCATCTTGGGCATGCTTCAATGCTAGCTATTCAGGATTTACTGATTCGTTTTCATCGCATGAATGGTTATCGAACGTTATGGTTACCAGGGACTGATCACGCGGCGATCGCCACTCAGGCCGTGGTAGAAAAGAAGATTTATAAAGAAGAGAGAAAAACTCGCCATGACCTTGGCCGCGAGGAGTTTTTACGACGAGTGACGGCTTTTGCTATGGAAAATCAAACCACGATTATAGAGCAGATTAAAGCTTTTGGTGCTTCACTTGATTGGTCACGTTTAGCCTATACGCTTGATGATTCGCGGCAAGCGGCCGTACGACAGATGTTTGTTGATATGTACCAAGCGGGTATTATCTACCGCGGTGAAAGGGTGGTAAATTGGTGTCCGCATTGCCAGACAACACTGGCTGATGATGAAGTAATGTATAAAACTGAAAAAACCATTTTATATACTTTTAAATATTGGCCTGATTTTCCGCTTGAGATTTCCAGTACACGACCAGAAACAAAACTTGGTGATACAGCGGTGGCTGTTAATCCAAAAGATGAACGGTATCAACAATATATTGGCCAGGAGTTAAACGGCTTATTCTGTGGTCAGCCACTGTTAATTAAGATTATTAGTGATCGAGAAGTTGACCAAAATTTTGGTAGTGGCGCTCTTGGCGTTACCCCGGCTCATTCAATGGCTGATTGGCGTATGGCCGAGGAACATAATTTAAAAATTATTAAAGTTATTAATGAGGAAGCTAAAATCCGTGAAGGGTTTGGCCCATATAGTGGTTTATCAGTTACTGAGGCGCGCGCAGCAATTATTAAACAATTAGAAGAACAGCATTTAATTACTAAACAAGAAGAAATTGAACATAATCTTTCGGTTTGCTATCGCTGTGATACAGCGGTTGAACCTTTACCTTCTCTCCAGTGGTTTTTAGCGGTTGATAAGCCGATTGAAAAATTAAACGGGCAATCATTAAAAACTAAAGCCCTTGAAGTTTCTGAACAGGGTCTTGTTACTTTTACTCCCGCTCGGTTTAAAAAACGTTATGAGGATTGGATTAAGAATTTACGCGACTGGTGTATTAGTCGCCAGATTGTTTTTGGTCATCAGATTCCGGTGTGGTATCGGGGAGGGGAAATATATGTTGGTATTGATGCTCCGAATGAAGAAGGGTGGTTGCAGGATACTGATACACTTGATACCTGGTTTTCTTCAGGCATGTGGACTTTTTCAACTCTAGGTTGGCCACAAACATATCAAGCCCATCAGAAAAATAGCGATTTATTAAGGTTTCACCCAACTAATGTTTTAGAAACCGGCTATGAAATTATTACTCTCTGGGTTTCACGGATGATTATGATGTCATTATTTGCTTTAAAGGAAATTCCTTTTAAGCAAGTCTATTTACATGGCATGATCCTTGACGCTGATGGAAAAAAAATGAGTAAGAGTAAAGGTAATGGTATTGATCCAATCCTTGTCAGCGAAAAGTATGGTAATGATGCAGTCCGACTTTCCTTGTTATTAGGTAGTACGCCTGGGACTGATGCTCGTTTAAGTGAAGATAAAATTGCTAGTTTTCGTAATTTCACCAATAAGTTATGGAACATCAGTCGTTATATTCTGAGTGAAAAATCAGTTGCTGAAGTCAGTACACCAAGTTTAGCTGACCGTTGGATTATATCTCGCTTACATACCACGATAAAGTCTGTAACAGAAAAAATTAATCAACTTGATTTTACTGGTGCGGGTGAGAATTTACAAAGTTTTACTCAGGATGATCTGGCTGATTGGTATATAGAAGCAAGTAAATTTGAGCCATCAACCGCTTTGAAACTATTGCCAGAAATATTAAAAACTATACTTAAACTTTGGCATCCCTTTATGCCGTTTGTGACTGAAACAATTTGGCAAGAAGCACAGTTAGGCGATTCGCTTTTATTAGTTACGCAGTGGCCAGAGTTTGATACTGATAAAATTAACATAAAGGTAGAACAAGAGTTTGAGATTATAAAGGAAGTTATTCGATCAATTCGTAACCTTCGCACCGAACATCGGCTTAATCCAGGCCAGAATATAAAAGCCATTCTTTATACCACCGATTATATAGAGGTTTTAAAAGCAGCTCAAACGCTTATTCAGTCTTTACGTACTGGTATTAATGACCTTGAGGTAAAGAGTGAAGGTGTTAAACCGACTAAAGCCCTTTTGGCGGTTGTGGGTACGATTGAAGTTTATCTTGAAGTTGAGATTAACGCTGGAGCTGAGCAAGAGCGATTAAATAAAGAAATTATTGTGACTGAAAAATACATTAAAACTCTTGAACAGACACTTAATAATTCTGATTTTGTTTCCCGGGCGCCCGCGACGATTATTGAAAAAGAAAAATTAAAATTACACGAGGCGCAATTAAAATTAGAAAAACTTTCTGATCAACTTAAATCGTTAAAATAAGTTTTGTCATTATTTTACCTGTTGATAACTTTTTTAAAAAATAATATATTTCTGTTCAGAGAAAAATAATTTCTTAACGAAAGAAATTATTTTTTTTATTTGTTTGTAACAATGATCTGTTGAGTATAAAAATTATAAATAATATTACATATATATTTAGTAGCTCGATATTTATTAGTAAAAAGTAGTGCTTTATTTTTGGCTAATATTAAATAATAATAAAGAGAGTAATTTATTTTTGATTTTTTAAATTATTATTGAAGTTTAGTTTTTGTTTTAACAATGTTTGTTGTTTAAATAAAATAAATAAATTATTTTCAAAAAATATTTTGTTAAAAATAAATTTTGTTAGTTATTTTTTTAAAAAATTATTGTTTGAGTGTTGAATTTGTGGTATAATTAAATAAGAAATGAAAAAAAAGAGAGCGAGGTTACTCGCGCCCACATTTCTACGAAAGGGGGTGACACTATGCCAGCTAAAAAAAGAAAAGCCGCAAAGCGTCCAGCTCGTAAGGCTGCACCAAAGCGCAAAGCCGCAAAGCGTAAGCCTGCTAAGAGAAAGGCCGCTAAGAAGCGCAAATAGTTTTTAATTTGGAAACAAAAGACCCTCCATTTTTCGGAGGGTTTTTTGCGTTAGAAGTATTTTTTTATTCAGTTGGTGGTTTGGTTTCTGGTGGTTTTTGGCTATGAGCACGGACATCAACTTCATAGCTTGTATTCTGGGCTTCAAAGAAGTTAACTAATTCATAGACATCAGTCGCCGAAGTCATCCATTTAGCCGGATTATCGACTTTAAAATGAGGCTGAAAGCCTAGCTCTTCAAGGCGTCGATCAGCGACATATTGAACATACTGGTTAACATAATCAGCGTTTAATCCTAAAATACCTTTAGGAAACAGGTCTTTATTATAAGCATTTTCAAGATTTACTCCTTCAATAATAATCGCTTGGATTTCTTGGCTAAACTCAGGCGTAATTAACTCAGCATTTTCTTCAAGAATAGTTAAAATTAAGTTAATGCCGAATTTTAAGTGTAGGCTTTCATCGCGTAGAACCCAGTCAATCATTGAGCCAAAATTTCGTAACTGGTTACGTTGGCGGAAGCTTAAAGCTACCATAAAACCACTATAAAACCAGATACCCTCCATAACAATATTAAAAGCGACTAAATTACGAATAAAATCTTTTTTTCCCTCTGGTGAGTCAATATTAAGGCGCTCATCAGTCATACGGGTGAGGTACTTGGTGATATAGCTTTCTTTAGCAATCATAGAAGGTACCTCAAGGTGATAGTTAAAGATTTTTTCTCGCTCAACCGGAAAAGTTTCCAGTACATATTCAAAAGCAAGGCAGTGATTAGCCTCTTCCCACATTTGTTTGGCTATATAAAGATGGGCTTCAGGTGCTTTTAAATATGGATAAACGCCTAAAGCTAAAGAACGATTAACGATTAATTCAGCTGGATTAAAAAAGCTCATAAGAAACGTAACTGCATGACGCTCATCATCAGTCATTTTTTTCCAGTCTTCTAAATCTTCACCTAAAGGTATTTCATGAGGGAACCAGGTGTTAGCCACGGCTTGATTATATAAATCATATGCCCAGCGGTATTTAATTGGGTGGAGGATCATATCCTCATTCATTGGTTTTCCTAGCAACATAAAAATATAGAGTTATAAAGTTATAAGGTTATAAAGTTATCAGGAAGATGTGATCCTTCAACTTTATAACTGAGTAGTGGTTATTGGCAACTTTCACATTGCAATCTTTCCATTGGATCGATTGGACAAGCTTTATTAAGTTGATTACTAACATCAGTGGCTGAGATAACAGATGGCGATGATTGTGCGCTTGAGAAATTTTCTGAAACAATAGCTGATTCTTGGATAATGGGTCGCGTGATCGGTACTTCCTGGGGAGTTTGGATAGGAATTTCAATTGTTGGACTAGGTGTAGCTTCAGCTGTGCTGGCGATTTGATTAAAGAGTACACCAAAGCCACGTTTTCCAACGGTTTGGGCTTTATTAACTTTTACAGTACTTTGCTCGGCACTATGGCGAGGTTTCATATGGAGGTAATAGGTAGTTTTTAAGCCCTTTTCCCAGGCGGCAATATATACTTTCATAATTTCTTCAGTATCGCGAGTTTCAAGATACATATTGCGACTAATAGCCTGATCAATCCATTTTTGTGCTCGACCAGCTACTTCAATAAAGGCATAAGGAGAAATACTAAAAGAGGTTTTATAGACTTTTTTCATATGTTCAGGAATGCCTTCAGTAGTACTTAAATCACCGTAATTCATAAGAATTTCTTTTTTACAGCGTTCCCAAAGCCCCAGCCTCTTTAGGTCGCGAACTAGGTTAAAATTAATTTCTAAATATTTACCCGAAAGAGTATTACGAGAAAACATTTGAGCAAAACGTGGGTCAATCCCAGGCGAAGTACCAGCCACTAAGCCAATATTGGCTGTAGGAGCAATCGCGAGTAAAGTCGCGTTACGCATACCTTCTTTTACTTTTTCGCGCAACTGGCCCCAATTCAACTCCAAAGAATAAACATCTTGTTCAATGGTTACACGCTCTTCTCGATTAGTTTCAAGGGTTTTTATTGTATCAATCGGTACATAGCCTTTTGACCAGCCTGAGCCGGCAAAATAAGCATAGCTACCTTTTTCCTTAGCTAAATTAGCGCTTTCATCAATCGCCATATAACTAATAAACTCAGAGACGCGATCGGCTAATTCAAATGATTCCTGGCTATCATACGGAAAACCAAGTTGTTCAATCATATCAGCAAAGCCCATATAACCCATACCTAAAGCCCGATTATGACTATCAAAGTTATATGCTTCGGGGATTGGTGGTTGATTAATATCTACTAAGTTATCAAGCTGACGAATACCAAGACGAGTGCTTTCCTCAAGTTTTTTCCAGTCAACCCGGCCTTCTTTTATATGACGAGCAAGGTTGATTGATAAAAGATTACAGACAGCGACATTTTCTTTATCTTCAGGTAGGGTAATTTCAGTACAAAGATTAGAGCAGTGGATAATACCAGTATTGTTATTTAAAG
>CAYZML010000039.1:0-6758 GCA_964479555.1 uncultured Gammaproteobacteria bacterium
TATAGCGGATAGTGAGGGATATGGCTTTGTGACTGCGGCGCTTAATGGTGGTCATGAATCAGTTTTACCCTTGGAAGATCGGCGGTTAGTTTCTGGCGGGGAAAAAGATGATTATGTTACTATGACCCTAGCCACTAATCAAGCAATTACCAAAGAAGTTATGGTCGCTATTATCCAGCAACGCTATGATTTTATTGCTGTAACTTTTTCTTGTTTAGATCGGATTGCTCATAGTGGCGAAGCAAAAGAGGTAATAACAGTTCTTAAATCGCTTGATGTTGCTTTAGATAAAATTATTACTGCTGTGGTTGAGCAAAAAGGCGTGGCGGTGATTGTTGGCAGTCATGGTTTAATTGAACATTTGCATATAGATAGCACGTCTCGCTATCACGAACATACGAATAACCCCGTACCGTGTATTTTGATTGGCAAACAATTTGCTGGTTATAGTCTTGGTTTACCAGAAGCGGTCGGTGGTGATTTAAGCACTATGCCAACAGCTGGGAGTTTAATTGATATTGCACCAACGATTTTAGATCTTATGGGTATTCCAATACCTCTCGAGATGACGGGTAAAAGCTTTATTAAAAAAGAATTATTACCATGAAAAAGATCTTTTCTTCAATCTCGGTTCGTGGCAGTAGCTCAATCACTGGGGCCGCTTTTATCATTGCTCTTTTATCAATCGCGAGTCGGATTTTAGGTGTAGTCCGAGATCGAATTTTAGCTGGTCATTTTGGCGCTGGACAAGAACTTGATCTTTACTATGCTGCTTTTAGGTTACCAGACCTTATTTTTAATTTACTAGTTCTAGGTGCTTTGTCAGCCGGTTTTATCCCGATTTTTTCAAAGTTATTATCAGAAGATCAGCGGGCGACTGCCTGGCGTTTAGCTAATAATATTTTTAATATCGTTACACTACTGCTTATTATTGTTTGTGGTAGTGGCATTATTTTTGCACCCTGGTTAGTAGTATATTTGACGCCTGGTTTTCCCACTACAGTAACTCCAACCCTAGTTAGTTTAACCCGTATTATGTTTTTATCACCATTATTACTTGGCATTTCAAGTATTGTTGGTGGTGTTTTACAGTCAAAACGAAAATTTTTTATTTTTTCTGTTTCGCCGATTTTTTATAATTTTGGCATTATTGCTGGTGCGATAGTATTAACCCCTTACTTTGGTCTTACGGGATTAGCCTGGGGAGTCGTGATTGGTTCATTATTTCATTTACTTATTCAACTACCAACCTTATGGCAGGTTGGTTTTCGTTATCAACTAATAGCCGATTGGCATGACCGCAATACACGAGCCGTTTTTAGAATGATGTCAGCCCGAACTTTAAGTTTAGCGGTAACGCAAATTAATTTAATTATTATTACGATGATTGCGTCAACGTTACCCATTGGTGCTCTTTCGGTTTTTAATCTCGCCAATAATTTACAGTTTGTTCCGATCAGTTTATTTGGTATTTCTTTTGCTTTAGCAGTGTTCCCATTATTGTCAGCGACCACTGACATTGAGAAATTAAAAAAATTATTTTCACGTACCTTTCGTCAGATTTTATTTTTTATCATCCCCTCCACCGTTATTATTTTGGCGTTACGTGCACAGATTGTACGACTAATTTTAGGTAGTGGTAAATTTAGTTGGTCAGCCACGCTGCTAACTATTGATACTCTTGGCTTTTTTGCTATTTCATTATTTGCGCAAGCAACGTTACCATTATTAAATCGGGTTTTTTTTGCTCGACAGGATTCACGTACGCCTTTATATATCGGGTTAGTGGCTGAAGTTGTTAATATATCATTAGCCCTATGGCTAGCGCCTCGTTTTGGTGTTCCAGGCTTAGCTTTAGGTTTTTCCATTAGTATGGTAATTAATTTTTTACTATTATTAATAGTACTACGTCGGCGTTACGGCAGTTTAGGCGAAAGACAGATTATTATTTCAATTCTAAAATATATCGTGGCTGGTATTTTTGCCGCGGTGGCTATTCAGGCGATGAAGCTATTAATTTGGCCTTATACCGATATGAGTCGTTTTTGGGGAGTGCTATTACAAGCTGGTGCCGCTGGTTTGTTTGGTGTCATCGTTTATCTTAGTGTTTGTTCGCTTTTACGCAGTGAAGAGTTTATTGAGTTTTGGCAGACGTTTAAGCAACGTTTCAGTCGTCAGAAATTTGAATTTAAGTCAGAGGATCAAAGTGAGGCGAGAGGCATGTAGTGGAATATAAAATATTAAATAATCGAACTAGAAATTTAGTATTAAATGGCAAAAGTTTTTTCCCGCACAATTGAAGATTTTACCTGCACTCACTGTGGGCAAAATGTCACTGGTAATGGTTATACTAACCATTGTCCAAATTGTTTATATAGCTGTCATGTTGATATTAATCCTGGTGATCGCCAGGCACTATGTGGGGGATTAATGAAACCGATACGAGTTGAAGTTAAGGGTAGTGAATATACCCTTATTCAGAAATGCTTAAAATGTGGTTTAGAAAGAAAAAATAAAACCGCTCCCGACGATAATTATGAGGTTATTCTTGCCCTATCTTAATAAATTTTGTTTAATATTAGCTTTTATTTTAGGTATAGTATAATAAAAATAGCTTGACACAGAGGGGTGAAATACTGTAGGATATATTCACCTTGTCATAAGTTAAACGCCCGGTACGCAGATGATTGCTTTATTTAAAAAAAGGATAAAGAGGAAAGTCCGGACTCCAGAAAAAGGGCAGTGGGTAATGCCCACCGGAAGTAATTCCAGGGAAAGTGCCACAGAGACAATACTAGTCCGTTAAACAACGGATGAAAGGTGAAAAGTGAATTTAGGTTGTAATCAGCCAGAATTCTCGTCGCCTGGTGACAGGCTGACGTGGTAAACCCTGCCTGGAGCAAGAGCAAACCTTTTTTGATAAAAATCAGAAAAGAGGAACGTAGCTCGCTTGAGCCTTTACGTGAGTAGAGGTCTAGATAGATAATCATCCTTTATTATTCTTGTATAAGATTAATAAGGACAGAATCCGGCTTATCGCGTGCCGGGTGCTTATTTTCTGATAAGCCCTGTATGAAAAAATCAACTTTGTTTTTTTATGTGCTCTTGCCGCCCTTAGATTTTATTATGATCATGGCGGCTGGTTTGTCGGCCTACTATCTTCGTTTTTCAAATCTTTCGACTGACATCCGCCCAGTAATTTTTAGTTTACCGGTTACTGAATATCTAACAGTGCTCGTTATGATTGCGGCTTTATGGCTAGTAATTTTTAGTTTTACCGGTCTTTATAATATTCGTGATCTTGGTAGTTTAAAAGTTGAGTTAAAAAAAGTAATTATTGGCTGTTCACTTGGTCTCGTCGGAGTTGTTATTTTAATTTTTTTCTACCGTGAATTATTTTCTTCTCGCTTTATTGTTTTAGTTGGTTGGCTTTTTTCAATTTTTTACGTTGGACTCGGTCGTTTAGCCGTTACAGTCATTCGTCGTTTTTTATTTCGTTATGGTGTTGGTATCCATACAATTATTATTGTTGGCGAGAGTCAGACAACTGATCATTTAGTGCGTGAATTTTCTCAGCGACCTGGTCTTGGCTTTAGAGTTATTAAACGCTTACCCGATTTTAGTTCGGAGACTGCTAAGGAGTTAGCTGAATTTTTAAAAATAAAACCATGTGATGAAATTTTACAAGCCGATCCAAATCTTTCCAAAAGCGATAAATTAAGATTATATGACTTTGCTGATGAGCACCATTTAACTTTTAAATATGCCGCCGACTTATTAGAAACTAAAGTTTTACGAGTTGAGGTTGATGAGCTAGGTGGCATTCCGATTGTTGAAGTAAAAAAAACTCCATTAGATGGCTGGGGAAGAGTAGCTAAACGACTACTTGATATTATCGGCGCGTCTATTTTTATTATCCTTACTTCGCCGATTATGTTGATGGTGATGTTGGCGATTAAACTTGATTCACGCGGTCCAGTGTTTTTTTCTCAACTAGATGATGGATCACCTTTGTTTCGAGTTGGACAAAACGGAGAAAAATTTCGTTATTTAAAATTTAGATCAATGCTCCCACGGACAGATAACTTACGATATACTGAGTTAGCTGATCGGAATTTACGTAATGACGGTCCAATGGTAAAAATAAAAGATGATCCACGTGTTACCCGAGTTGGTCGTTTTATTCGTCGTTTTAGTCTTGATGAGTTACCAGAATTATTTTTAGTGTTACGTGGTACTATGAGTTTAGTTGGACCACGCCCACACCTTCCCGAAGAAGTCGCTAAATACGAAAATCGTCATAAGAAGGTTTTAACAATTAAGCCTGGTATTACGGGTTATGCCCAGGTTTCGGGCCGTAGTGATTTAACGTTTGAAGAAGAAGTAAAGCTTGATATTTATTATATTGAGAATTGGTCGATCTTATCTGATATTATTATTGTATTAAAGACACCGTTGGCAGTTCTTCGTTCGCGCGCCACGGAATAATTAATCAATCGTATGAAAGTTGCTTTAATTCATGATCATCTTGCTCAAGCTGGCGGCGCGGAAAAAGTTTTACAAGTACTCTGTGAAATGTTTCCTGATGCCCCGATCTATACTTTGCTGTATGAGGCGGATAATGTTGATCGTCATTTTAAAAATCGTCGGATCAGAACTTCAATTATTCAACGTTTGCCAGGCGGGGTAAAACATTATCAATGGTATATGCCGTTAATGCCGATGGCGGTTGAGTTTTTTAATTTAAATCAGTATGATCTTGTCATTTCTGATGCTAGCGCTTTTGCTAAAGGGGTGATTACGAGTACAAATACGTTACATATTTGTTACTGCCATACGCCCACCCGTTATGTATGGGATTATACTCATCAGTACATTGAAGAACTACCATATAATAAATATTTTAAAAAAATAATTTCTCTTGCCCTAAATTATATTCGCCTTTGGGATAAGGCAGCGGCCGATCGAGTTGATTATTATATTGCTAACTCAAAAACAATTAAAAAACGAATTGCTAAATATTATCGTCGCTCAGCCACAGTTGTTTATCCGCCAGTCGAGACTAATCGTTTTTCTGTTAGTGAAGAAGCGGGTACTTATTTTTTAGTTGGTGGACGCTTAGCGCCTTATAAACGAATTGATTTGGTGGTTGAGGCTTTTAAAGAGTTAGGTTGGCCATTAAAGATTTTTGGTGATGGGGTTGATTTGGAACGTCTAAAGGCCTTGGCCGCTAATACTCCCACAATTGAATTTTTAGGTCGGGTTAATGAAGAAACTAAGGCAGTGTTATATCGTGATTGTAAAGCCTTCATCTACCCCCAGGAGGAAGATTTTGGTATTACTGCGGTTGAGGCGATGGCGTCTGGTCGTCCAGTAATTGCCTATGAACGTGGTGGAGCAACTGAAACAGTTGTTGCTGGTAAAACCGGAATTTTTTTTACAGAGCAAACAGTTGAGGCTCTTTTAGAGGCTCTGAAAAAATTTGCCACTATGACCTTTAATTCCGCTGACATTCGTCGTCATAGTGAACAGTTCTCAGTCGATCGTTTTAAAGCTGAAATAAGTTCGGTGATTGAAAATGAATATCATCGCTTTAAAAACGACCATGAATATTTTAATTGACATTCGCCCTTTGCTTGATGAGCGTTATAGTGGCGTGGCTGAATATACCCTATCTCTTATAACTGCTTTATTAGAAATTGATAATCATAACAACTACATTTTATTTTATAATTCTTTTCGGAATTTAGATGAACGTGTACCGACTTTTTTAACGTCTCGAGTTAAGATCATTAAAACGCGTTTCCCCAATAAAATTTTTAATTACTTATTTTTAAAATTACTGCGTCGACCTTATTTTGATCGTTTAGCCGGTGAACCAGTTGATATTATATTTTTACCCCATCTTAACTTTGCTGCCTGGTCAAAAAACTCTAAAGCGGTCGTAACGATTCATGACCTTTCTTTTATCCATTACCCACAATTTTTCAGTCTACGAAAAAATATCTGGCATCGATTTTTAGGTATACGTCGATTATTGCGCCAGGCCAATCACATTATAACTCTTTCCGCCAACACTAAGCAGGATATTATTACCTATGCTCATCTCTTGAAAGAGAAGATAACAGTAGTATATTCAGGTGTTAGTGATAGTTTTAGAAAAATTACTGATAATGATCAGGCTTTAACAGTCGTAAAAGAAAAATATAAGTTACCCAATAGATTTATATTATTTTTAGGTACAGTTGAGCCACGTAAAAATCTATTAACCTTGATAAAGGCTTTTGAAAATATAAAACAGCAGGCAGGCTATAAAGATATTGCTTTAGTGATTGCCGGTGGACGCGGCTGGAAAGCTCGTCCCATTTATACCCAGGCGCGTATGTCTCAATATGCTTCCGATATTATATTTCTAGACTATGTTCCGGCGGCGGAAAAGGTTTATCTTTATAATTTAGCCACACTTTTTGTTTACCCATCTTTTTATGAAGGATTTGGTTTTCCACCGCTTGAAGCTATGGCCTGTGGTATTCCGACGATTGTGAGCGCGGTTTCGTCTTTGCCAGAAGTTGTTGAGGATGCCGCGATATTAATTGATCCCTATAATACTAATTCGCTGGTTACGGCGATGACAGCTCTTTTACAAGATCCTAATTTATATCAACAGTATTCTTTAGCTGGTCAGAAGCAAGCGCAAAAATTTTCCTGGCATACCACGGCGCAAAATTATCTTACTATATTTGAAAAAATCAATCGTA
>CAYZML010000040.1:0-6617 GCA_964479555.1 uncultured Gammaproteobacteria bacterium
CCCAGGCAGTTACTCAGGCACAGATGAAAATTTTCGACCAGGTTAGTTGGCAAGGAAAGAGAGTAGGGGTTCCAAAAGAATATATGGAGTTAGCCATGGCACCAGCAGTTAAAAAAGAATTTTATAAAACTCTGGAAATTTTAAAAAAAGCTGGGGCAAAAATTAACACTATTAGTTTGCCCTTAACGCCGTACGCTGTGGCCGCTTATTATGTTATTACTCCGGCGGAGATTAGTTCAAACCTAGCGCGCTTTGATGGTATTCGTTTCGGATTTTCAGTAAAAAAAACTAAGAATCTTTTAGATCACTATATAAAGACCCGTGAGGCCGGTTTTGGTCCAGAAGTAAAACGTCGTATTATTCTTGGTACCTTTGTTTTAAGCGCTGGGTATGTTGATGCCTATTATCATCGTGCCCAGACAGTACGTGAAGGTATCAAAGCTGAATTTACTAACGCATTTAAAAAATGTGATGTTATTGTTACGCCCGCGACACCAAACTCAGCCTTTAAGTTTGGTGCTAAGAAAAATCCGTTAGCAATGTATCTTGAAGATGTATTTTCTGTTCCGGCTTCATTAGCCGGTTTGCCGGCGGTCTCAGTGCCGATGTTAAAAAAACCACTACCACTTGGTTTTCAAATTATTGGGCCGGCGCAAAGTGATTTTAATGTTTTAGGTTTAGCTAGTGCCCTTGAGCACAACCTTTTATTAACCGATACACCGCATCTTTAGGTTTTAGAGTTGAATTTGCTATAATAAAGGTTATTCTCAAACATGATATATATAGTATGAAAAAAAATAATAATATTTTTCGCGCCGCTCATATGACTACTGGACTTCGCGTCCTAACTTTTTTTTGTGTAGTGATTGTTGCTGGTAGTGCCGTACTATTACTTTCAATTTCCAGTGTTCGTCAGGCAATTGTAAAAAGTTGGCTTGGTGGTAATGGAAGTATTATTAATCATAAATCATCCGTAAATATTAAAGGCGAGGGAACAGGCTTATCTGATGTGGCGGTTGTTAATAATAACAACCATGTAAAACCATTAACCCTTGATGATCATCTGTGGGGTAATATTAGCGCTCCGGTGCAATTAATTATTTATGAAGATTTTGAGTGTCCGTTTTGCTTAATATTTTATGATACGGTCGCGCGAGCTAAAGCTGAATTTGGTAATGATCTTGTTGTAGCTATTAGACATTTTCCGATTGCAAGTCACCCTAACGCAATGACAGCGGCGATTGCTTCTGAATGTGCGGCGGAGCAAGATAAGTTTTTTGACATGTATAATGAGTTATTTAACGAAGCTAAGGCCGGAATATTTAATAATGAAAATATCTGGCAGGCGGGTAAAAAAATTGGGCTTGATGATGTTGCCTATACTGCCTGTTTGACGAAAAAAAGTCCGGAGGCTAAGATAGTGGCGCAAAAAGATGAGGTAAAAGCCTTGGGGATTGGCGGTACGCCTGCTAGTTTTATTAACGGTGATTATTATGCCGGTGCTTTGCCCTATGATGATTTTACTCATCCTGATGGTGTTAAAGCCAAAGGACTGCGATCTTTGATTAAAGAGAAGTTAGCCAAGAAACAGTAGCTAGACGGGAAGGATCGCATAGTGGTCGAGTGCGCTTGCTTGGAAAGCAAGTAGGCCTTAACGGGTCTCCGGGGTTCGAATCCCCGTCCTTCCGCCTTCGTCACGACATAGCTTTAGCGAAGTCGGACTTCACTAAAGCTATGTCTTTGACTGCAGCGTGACAAAGTCCGCAAAAGACATAATATTTTAATATATTTAATGAATTCTTTATGTATTATGTTTATAGTTTAAGATGTAAGGATGGTTTTTATATTGGGTGCACTACTAAAATAGAAGAGAGATATATGAGGCATCAAAAAGGACAAGTACCTGCAACTATAAAACGCTTACCAGTAGAACTTGATTTTTATATTGCAGTAAAAGATAAATTTGTAGCTTTCAAATTAGAAAAATATTTGAAGTCAGGATCTGGCCGTGCGTTTACAATCAAACATCTAAAAACATTATCCTAACCTGTCAACGTAGAATTAACGAGTATCAGCAAGTTAAACGAGGTCTAAAACTCAAGTGGTAAATTAATATAGTTATATGGAGAAATCCTCAGAATATAAAGTTCGATCGAACATCGAAGCTAAAGAAAAACCAAAGAATTATTTATATCATATGGTTCCTAAAGATTTACGAGGAATCACACTTCATCCTCTGAATACTTTAAAAGATATACATCCTGACTTGTATCTAAGCAAGGTTATGAAATATAAAGATCGTCCAGAAATCATAAAACAATTTATTCCAACTCTGGAATGTCTTTGGAATGACGTCCTTCATCTTTCACCAATCGATCCCGAAGAGTTAAAAAAAGCATTAGTAGCTGCGGGCAGAGAGCCATCAGAAATGAAATTTTTTCAAATTGATCCAGATTTACTTAATCCTAACAAAACTACAATTTGTTTATTTTTAAGAGAATTTCAAAATGATAGAATGAATACCAAAAATTTTACAGAATATAATGCAAATAAGATACAAGAACACTCTAAATTGCCGGACGATGTAAAGGAATATTATAAAAAGATGTATAAGCAAGAGGAGAAACCTTTACTGTTTTTGGGCATCCCTCATATTTTACATAAAGGTTCCCTAGATATTTCAGATTTACCAGTTATAACGGTTTAGTTGAATATATGAAATTAATAATTAAGCGTTCAAATATTGATTTAACTTCCTTTAATTTTTTTCGCTCAGCTGGCTATATTTATATCGAGTCGAGGCAAACCGGTCAGGCAAGTTTTGTTCGTCCTTTTGGCCAGGGTCATTATCCTCGTTTTCATATTTATATAGAGGAAGAAGGTGATACTCTAACAATTAATCTCCACCTTGATCAAAAAAAACCAAGTTATAAAGGCACAGCAGCCCACAGTGGCGAGTATGACAGTCCAGTAGTTAGAGCAGAAATAAATCGCTTAAAAAATTTATTAAAAACAATGAGTAATCAGACCTTTTCTCGCCCCAACCCTCGTTTATCAAACTCCCAAGACGCTACCAAGGACCCCCGTAGCCAACGCTGGTCAGATATGCTAAGAAGGATGTAATAGTTAGGGGCTTTCTAATGTAATAACTTTATATATGTTAAACCCGAGCGATGAAATAAAAGCTCGTCTGGATATTGTGGAAATTATTCGGCAGTATATGCCGTTAAAAGCCAGTGGTAATAATTTTAGCGGTCGTTGCCCTTTCCATAATGAGAAGACACCTTCTTTTACAGTTAGTCCAACTAAACAAGTTTGGCACTGTTTTGGCTGTGGACGGGGAGGCGATTTGTTTTCTTTTATTATGGAAATCGAGAAGCTTACTTTTCCCGAGGCCTTACGTTTACTTGCCCCGCGCGCCGGTGTAGTTTTAAAACGAGAAACTGGCCCCTTAGCTTCTCAACGAAATCGTATTCTTGACCTCTTGGATCAAGCCGCTCGCTATTATCATCATATTTTTTTAACTCAAGCCAATGGTGAAATTGCTCGTACGTATATTCATAGTCGTGGTCTTACTGAAGAAACAGTTAAGGAGTGGGAAATCGGCTATGCACCAGATTCATGGGATGATGTTATTTTATTTTTAAAAAGTCGAAAGTTTAGTGATAAAGATATTCTCCTGGCTGGTTTGTCAGCTAAAAAAGCTGAAACAGGTCGTTTTTATAATCGTTTTCGTGGTCGAATAATGTTTCCATTGCGTGAGGTTAATGGTAATATTGTTGGTTTTACTGGTCGTATTTTACCACAGTTCGAAACTGGTGATTTCCAGGGTAAATATGTTAATAGTCCACAGACAATGGTATATGATAAAAGTAAATTAGTGTTTGGTCTTGATAAAGCTAAACAAAGTATTCGTGAAAAAAATTTAGCTATTTTAGTTGAAGGGCAGATGGATTGTATTACTGCCCATGAAGCTGGTTTTACTAACGTGGTAGCTACCTCTGGTACAGCTTTGACGTCTGAGCAGGTAACATTAATTAAACGTTATACGACGCGAGTGGCCTTTGCGTATGATATGGATAGTGCGGGACGACAGGCGTTAGAACGTAGTAGTGAGCAGACCTTAGCGGCTGAATTAGAAACATTAATTATTACGATTCCTGAAGGTAAAGATCCTGATGAGTGTATTCGTAAAAATCCTGAGGGTTTTTCAGCCGCGGTTGAAACCCCTCAGCCGATTATGGAATATTATGTGAATGATACATTAAAAGATCGTGATATGAGTATTGTTGGTGATCGACGCTTAGTATTAAAAAAACTATTACCTCGATTAGTTCGTATGGCTAATAAAGTTGAAAGAGATTTTTGGTTAAAAAAAATTAGTCAGGCAACTGAAACTGATGAGCAGGTTATTCGCGAAGAAGTGGCTAAGTTTTTAAAACCAGGTTCTGGCCCACTATCAGCCACTCCTTCAACAACTGATTTACACTCAGTTAGCCGGCCGGAAATTTTATCTGAGCAACTTTTATCATTACTCTTGCGTTTCCCGGCTTTGTTGGAAACTATTACTCAACGTCTGCCGATTGATCAGATTATTGGCGCGGCTCATCAGTCTCTGTACAGACAGCTTGTAATATATTATAATAAAATTAGAAATTCGGGTGAACTCGATATTAATAAACCCGAAGAAACTCTTGATTATGGGACATTACGAGCCTGGTTATTAGAAAACAGTCAGGCCGCGGCGGGCGATATACAAGTGTTGGATCGACTCGCTCTTTTAGTTGAGAGAAACTTTTTTGATACTACTTTTGAACAGGCCCAGACGCTGGTTAATATCACCAGCAAAGAACTACGGCGTTATTATCTTAACAGCCGTCTAAAAGTCGTTACTCGTCTAATGTTTGAATTAGAATCACGTCGAGATCGCACTACCGAAGATGAAGAGCGTCTACTCGATTTAATGAAAGAATTTAAAGGACTGGCGGATGAAATTCGTCAGTTATCTGTGTAATTATTGCCTATGTCTCATTCCAAGAAAAAGATAGTAAAAAAAGTAGTAAAAAAGGGGAGTAAAGTTTTAAAGAAAACCACTGCTAAAAAAGTTAAAATTATAAAAAAGAATAAAGCGGTAAAAAAAACTCAAGCGCCGAAGGCTACTATTCGTTCCCAGATTAAATTAAATAATAAAGCGGTTGAGGATTTAATTGCCAAAGTTCGTCCCCGTGGTTTTGTGACTGAAACTGAATTATTACAAGCGTTTCCAGAAGTAGAAGAGTACATTTATGATTATGAGTTGACGCTTGAAGAGTTTCAGCGTAATAGTATTCGTATCATTGAAGATTCGGGTGGTTTTTTGGATACTGAAGCTAACGCAAAAAAAGCTAGTCAACTAACTTCGATTCTTGGTTCTGATAAAGATCGTTTGAAATTTGATATTTCTGAGTTATCGGCTGATTCAATTCAGATGTATTTACGGGAGATCGGTAAAGTGCCACTTTTAACTAATGAAGAAGAAATTGAATTAGCTAAACGGAAGGAACGCGGTGATAAAGACGCCGAGCGAAAATTAATTGAAGCTAATTTACGTTTAGTCGTTTCAATCGCAAAAAAGTTTGCTGGCTCAAAAGGTTTAAGTCTTTTAGATTTAATTCAGGAAGGAAATATCGGTTTATTCCGCGCAGTGGAAAAATTTGAGTACCGCAAGGGTTTTAAATTTTCCACGTATGCGACTTGGTGGATTCGTCAGGCGATTACTCGTTCACTGGCTGATCAGTCACGTACGATTCGTATTCCGGTACATATGGTAGAAACAATCAATAAATTTCAGCATATTCAGCGTCAGTTGATTCAAGATCTTGGTCGTGAACCATTACCAGAAGAAATTGCTTCGGAAATGGGGGAGACGATTGATAAAGTTCGTTATATTATTAAGATCTCCCAAGATACGATTTCCCTTGAAACCACTGTTGGCGAAGATGAAGAAGACTCGACCCTTGAGGACTTTATTGAAGATGTAAAAAATGTTACACCGGATCGTGCCGCCGCTTTACAACTTCTTAAAGATTATGTGCGGGAAATTATTGAGCAGTTAACCCCACGCGAACAGAAAATCCTTGAAATGCGTTTTGGTCTCTTGGACGGAGTTTCTCATACCTTGGAAGAAGTTGGGGCTGAATTTGATGTGACTCGTGAACGTATTCGTCAGATCGAATATAAGACACTGGAAAAAATTCAAAAGCATCATTTAATCAAGAAATTAAAAGATTATTAAAGCGTTGACTTTTCTCGGTTCTTTGCTATTCTAATACTCATACCACGCCCTCTAAAGGGCGTTTATTCCTGGGTAGCTCAGCGGTAGAGCAGTTGGCTGTTAACCAATTGGTCGTGGGTCCGAATCCCACCCCAGGAGCAAAAAAATACACTAACGAAAGCTGATGTCTATATGTATCTAACAAGTAGAATATAAGTTTATGAAAAGAGAATCATATGTAGATGGTTTCGTGATTTCCATTCCAAAAAAGAGCACTGCAAAATATAAAAAGATAGCGACCGAAGCTTGCACAATTTGGAAAAAATTTGGCGCGCTAGATTATAAAGAGTGTATAATTGATGAC
>CAYZML010000041.1:0-6457 GCA_964479555.1 uncultured Gammaproteobacteria bacterium
CTTGGATCAGGGCTATAGCCATATTGAAAACTAAAAAGTTTTAACGGCGTGCTGGTTTTAACTGTTGTCGTAGCTGAGACAGGTGTTATTGCTAAACTTGAATCAATCGTAAAACGATAGGGATTGCCAGAAACATCATATATATTAGTAAAAGCACTCAGATTATTATTATAATTTTGATCTCGTTTAAAACGAGTTAATTCGAGTCCTTCTTTAGCTAGATTTTCTGCAATTAAATCATATTTGATATTTGTTTTAGCATCCTGACTTATAAGCAAGACTGAAATTAGACCGCCAAAAGCAATAACAAGTAAGGCGATCGAGACAGTAACTTCAATAAGAGTAAAACCAAGTTGATTTTTTTTCATACTTAATAACTGATTGTACCAAACGGCGTAATGGTAAATATTTTAACCAAAGCGTTACTTATATTTCTAAAACTAATATTAAGATGGGCAGTAGGAGTTAATGGCATCGGCCAACCATTAATATATGTTCGACCATCCCCGGTATTAAAAACAATGGCGCTCGTAGCATAGGCAGGACTGGTAGCATAATTTGTAAAAACGGTCGTTGGATAATATGTATAGGTCGGGGAAGGTTGCAACCAACTCATTTTTATATCTTTATTTAAAACCACATTTTTAAATGTCTCATTACTATTAAATTGACGATCACCGTTAAGATCGGCAAAAACTGTATAGCTACTGCCTAATTCAAAAAAATTAATCCCCCAGCCAGTCGGCTCTTGTCCTTGATACCGCTCGCGATTTAAAGCCTTACTGGCCGCTAAGCGTACATCACTAACAAATAAATCACGGCTCGATGAATAGGTTGATGATGAATTTCCGAGGGCTTTAAAATTAATCAATCCTAAAGTAACAATAATTGCAATAATGCCCATTGTCACGATGATTTCTGTTAGGGTGAAACCACTCGTTTGAAAATATTGATTGATTCGCATAGACTCTATTTTTTGTGCAGCAGTTCCTTAACGGCACGATCGCGCTGAGGGTCTTTTTCTGCTTCTCGATCTTCGTCCGTACGTTCAACGATGATATCAGGTTCAATTCCCTGCTCGTGAATATAATTACCATTAGGCGTTAACCATTTAGCAGTAGTAATCTTAACTGTTGAGCCATCCTGTAGTTGACGCAAAACCTGGACTGAACCTTTACCAAAAGTTTTTTCACCTATCAAGGCTGCCTTCTTATAATCCTTTAAAGCACCGGCAACAATTTCCGAGGCAGAAGCACTGCCCTGGTTAACAAGTACAACTGTTGGCATATCAGCTAACGGCGCGTTGCCCAACGCTTTATGCTCAATCACACGTTGATCACCAAATTGCTCTTTAACAATTGCCCCATCTTCAACCCAATTACTCGCCATTGCGACGGCGGTATCAAGATATCCGCCCGGGTTGTTGCGTAAATCTAAAATTAAACCCCTTGGTTGTTTCGTAAGTATTTCTTTAACAGCGGAGTTAAATAAACTTTCAGTATCATTATTAAAATTAAAAACTTTAATAACAGCAATTTGATCATTTTCCAACCAGCTGACACGAATACTCTTTACCACGACCGTATCACGTGTGATTGTAATATCAATCGGTTTATCGGCTTTACCACGAACCAAGGTTAGTTTCACTTGAGTACCCTTTGGTCCACGAATTTTTTTTATAGCTTCTTCGAGCGATAAATCGACCGCACTAACGCCATCAATCGCATAAATTTTATCACCGGCGCGTACACCGGCTTTCATGGCCGGTATATCTTCAAGTGGTGCCATGATTGTCAAAATATCATCACGAAAACCAATCTCAGCACCAATACCCTCAAACATACCGGATAAATCATCAGCAAATTCTTTTGATTGTTCTGGATTCATAAAAACAGTGTACGGATCACCGGTGGAATGGACTAATCCCTCTAAAGCGCCATAAAATAATTTTTTTTCTGTTAAGACGTCGCTATCAACATATTCTTTCTTGAGCATGTCCCAAACATCCCAAAACAAGTTAAAATCAACATCCTGTCCGCGTGTCACTCGACCGGGTTTATCAGTTAAGCGACCATCGAAAATATTAGCACTAGTTGCTTTTAATCCTTGCTGACCGCCAAACCAACCAGCTCCAAAAGCAATCACTAAACCAATAATAATTAAAAAACGCCCTCGCAGAGATTTTGAGCGGCTCGGGTGTAGTTGAATTTCTGTATTAAAATTATGTTCCATATTTAAACAGTATATCACACTATCACTAATGAATAAAATGACCTTTTAGCTTCATAATAAAATCATTTTTAAAATAATATTTAAATATTATTACTTGATTATTAAAGATATATTTTAACTTTGGCTCATTTGAAATAAATCAATTATTCGGTTACACTAATAGATACTATGGCTTCTTTTATTATTCAGGGTCAACAGCCTCTACGTGGAGAAATTCGGGTTGGTGGCGCGAAAAATTCTGCCTTAAAAATTATTCCTGCGGCCCTACTATCAACCGAGCCACTGACAATTTTTAATCTACCATCAATCGAAGATACAAAACGATCGTTAGAGATGTTTACCTCTCTCGGTGGAACAATCAAACAAACCAAAAAATCAACCCAACTCCACATCAAAAAAATAAAAGCAACAAAACTTGATCCAGCGTTAGCTAATAAATTTCGCGCGTCAATTATGTTTGTTGCGCCACTTCTAGCTCGAACCGGGGAAGCTGTTTTCCCTCACCCAGGTGGTTGTGTAATTGGCGCCGGCACTCGTCCGATTGATTTGTTTCTTGATGGCTTTAAAACTTTAGGGGCAAAGATTTCTGTTCGTAATAATATGTATCACCTTAAAGCTAAACGCCTTATTGGTCAGTCATATTTTTTTAATAAAGTCAGTGTTACTGCGACCGAAAGTTTAATGATGGCAGCGGTTTTAGCTAAAGGTATAACAACGCTACGTAATTGTGCACTTGAGCCAGAAATTATTGAGCTGGCAACCTACTTAAACAACATGGGAGCAAAAATACAAGGCGCTGGCACACCAACTATTATAATCCGCGGGGTTAAAAAAATAAAAGCCGGTAATTTTACAATTATGCCGGATAGAATTGAGACTGGTACTTTTGCAATTTTAGCCGCCGCGTCGCGTTCACCGCTTATGATTACGCATTGTCGACCAGATCATATTGAAATTTTGCTAACAATTTTTAAGCAACTCGGCATTACATTTAAAACTGGTAAAGATTGGCTTAAACTTATTGCCTTTCCAAAAGAACTAAAAGCTTATGACATTAAAACCCATGAATACCCAGGTTTTCCAACTGATCTTCAATCCCCTTTTACCGTCTTAATGACTCAAGCTCATGGTGCCTCTTTAATTCATGAAACAATCTATGATCGACGTTTGCTCTTTACCGATATGTTAACGCAGATGGGGGCTAATATAACAATGTGTGACCCGCATCGAGTAGTTATTCAAGGACCAACGCCTCTCCATGGCCGTTCTTTAACCTCACCTGATTTACGGGCGGGAATTGCAATGTTGATTGCCGGCATTATTGCCCGCGGGACAACTCGCATTGATAATATTTATCAAATTGAACGAGGATATGAACGAATTGAGGAACGATTAAAGAATATTGGAGTAAAAATTAAACGAGAAGAATAATGAATTATGGCAAAGATAAAATGGAATACAGTAACGTGGTATTCAAAACTACTGGCGGTTTTTTTACTATTTGTTCTGCTTTATTTAAGTTTTTATTTTGGTAGTGAATTTCAAAAAACAAAGATTATTACTAACTATTATCAATCTAGATAAATTACCATGTCACTTAACCAACGTCGTTTACTTTTTTATTCATTTCTATTTCTCTTTATTTTAGTCGCACCATTTGCAATTTTATATGCTACTGGTCGAACAATTAACTGGCAACAATTAGAGATCCATAAGACCGGTTCAATGGTGGTCGAAAGTGTACCTAATAATGCTGATATTTTTCTAAATAATAAACGGCCTAGTTTATTTTTACAACGACTTTTTGGTAGGGTTGTTATTCCTCGTACTAGCGCGAAATTAACCAATCTTCTGCCGGGTAGTTATGTTGTGCGCCTTGAGTTACCTGGATATGTTGCCTGGGAGGAGAAAGTTAAGGTCCAACCTAATGAAGTAACACATATTGGTCCAATCTATCTTTTCAAACATGCAGAACCAACCCTTGTAACTTCTTTGGAGCAAAATGCCTGGTGGAATACTTCGCCTGATCATTCAATCATTTTTAAGGTTAATGGTAATGAAATTACTTTTATAAATTTAAAAGATGGTGGTACTACAGCCAACCTAACCTTAACGGCGGTCATTAACAAAAATATTCAATGGTCAAATAATAATAGCCTAATTATTAATGATCGCTATGTAATTAATAGTCAGGGCGAATTAATACTTGACTTAACTAATATACCTAATTATAATCCAACCTTTCTACGCTGGAGCAATGAACAGCCTGATAGCCTGTATTTTGTTGATAAAGAAATTCTCTACAAACTCACAATTTCAACCAAGCAAATCATATCACAACTTAACCTTAAACCCCTACTGGCTGGGCGACAACTACTTGATTATAAACCAAGTGATCGACAGTTCTACGGAATTTTTAAAACTAAACAAAACGCCGAATTAATCATTACCACCTTTGGTTCACCAGATCATCAGGAAACAATAACATTACCAAGTGGTTCATATCATTTTCTTGCCAACGAAAGTAAAAAAAATCTTTTATTAGAAAAGAATAAACACCATCTATATTTGATAGAACAGCCATTAACTCTCTTTTTAGCGCCACGCATTACAGCCGTAGCCAATGAATATACAAATGGTCGCTGGACAAACAATACCCTACTCTACAGCACTCCACTTGAAATTCGCCAATGGAGCAATGGGCAAGAAAAACTTATTGGCCGCTTTGGCGAAGCTATTATTGATACAACATTATTACCCGAACGTGGGGCTATTCTCATTATAACTAATAAAGCTATTACAGTACGCTCTCAACCTGATCACCTCTTTGCCCAAACTACTACACTCACAAGTGATCAGGCAATTGAAACGTTACTTCTTACTAATCCTGATAATCTTTACTACATCGCCACCTATAATCAACAACGTGGTATTTTTCGCCTTGACTATTAGTTAACGCCCACGCCATTTTAGTAAATACAGAAACCAAGAAATAAGATGACGGCGACTCGCCTGATTCAAAAAGAACATATACCAGGGATGCTCAGCACTGGCACGATTATGATTATGAATAATTTTCGCACCTGGATAATAAACTACTTGCCAATGATTCTGCCAAAATCGACGACATAAATCAGTGTCTTCAAAATAAAGAAAAAAACGCTCATCAAACAAACCAACTTGCTTAAGAGCCTGGGCACGGAAGCATAAACAAGAACCCAGTAACCAATCAACCTCAATCGTCTGATCAAATGGTTGATCACGCAACAAAAAATAATCAATGGCTTTTTTAGCAAACGAAAAACGACCAAGAAAAGTTCGCCGATAGAGTAAAGTTAAAACACGTGGGAAACGATAACGCGAGGGCTGGATTGTCTTATCAGGGTTAAACTGACAAGGACCAACAATACCAACCATTGGATGAGTTTCCATAAAAGTATATAACTGTAAAAAAGTGTCCTTAAAAGCAAGAGTATCTGGGTTCATAATAATTACATACGTTCCCTGTGCTCGCCGTAAACCAATATTATTACCAGCTCCCATACCACGATTAACTGGGCTTTGAATATATGTCACTGAGGGGTATTGCCAAGCAATAATTTCGGCTAGCTGGTCACCAGAATTATTATCAACCACTATTACTTCATGAGTAAGCGTACCAAAATCAGCCTCCTCAATTGATTTTAAACAATTAAGCGTTAAGCCCTTACTTTTAAAATTAACGATAACAATACTTAAATCCATAAATAGCAAAATTAAATTCTATTACTAATATCTAATAAATAATTTTATAATTTTCCAGTATAGTCCAAAAAACAAATTAGCAACCCGTAGCGCAAAACTGTCAACTTCCTGATACCAGATCGCACCTGTTATTAATTGAACGATCTCTCTTTCTGGCTTGACTCGTTGTGACTGAATCTTTTTTCTCTTTTCCCAAATCAATCGCCAGTGTGGAAGCGAGAAAAAATAACGCCAAACCTTAATTTTTTCTTTACCATAACCCGAGCGCCAAGCAAATAATAATAAACCAATTTCCATTATTACTAAGGCGGGAAAAATCAAACATAAAGTCAGCCAATGATAATTTTTCATTAAAACAATCAAACGATTGCGATCAAGCCAATAGTATTGTTTGATTGAGCGACTAAACTCATATTTATGATACACAACGGCGCGCGGTTCAATCAAGCAGATAAAACCAGCTAACCAAAGACGCCAACCT
>CAYZML010000042.1:0-6337 GCA_964479555.1 uncultured Gammaproteobacteria bacterium
ACCTTTCTATGGCAACTAAAACTATTTATACGTGTACAAAGTGTGACACTCAATTCCCAAAATGGCAGGGTCGCTGTACTGAATGCGGTAGCTGGGGAACACTAACACTTGGAATAGAGGAAAAATCTACCTCAACGCGAACAATCGTTTCGCCGGCCGAAGTTGTTCGCTTAGTTGATGTTGAAGTTAGTGATAATTTTCAACGTCTTTTAACAAAAATAAAAGAAATTGATCGGGTCTTTGGTGGCGGTATTGTGGCTGGCTCTTTAACGCTACTTTCCGGTGAACCGGGAATTGGTAAATCGACTTTGGTAGCCCAGATTGCTGATGCGCTTGGCAAACAACATAAAATAATCTATAGCTCAGCCGAAGAATCACTTGGGCAGGTAAAAATGCGGCTTGAACGACTTGGTTGTAATTTAAAGAACTTTAATTTTGTTAATGCAACTGATATTGAAAAAATTCTTGGCGCTGTTGAAGCACAATCGCCTGAACTAGTAATTATTGATTCAATCCAAACCGTACAAACATCTTTAGTTACCCAGGAAGCCGGCAGTCTTAACCAGATTCGAGCAATTGCCGTCCGCTGTCTTGAGGTGGCTAAACGTCGTAATATTGCTTTTATTATTATTGGTCATATTACTAAAGATGGTGCCATCGCCGGACCAAAATCACTTGAACACTTAGTCGACACTGTCTTATATCTTGAGCAGGAAACCGCCCGTGGCTACCAGCTCCTACGCGCCAGCAAAAATCGTTTTGGCTCAACCAATGAATTAGGTGTTTTTGAAATGACGCAAACGGGTTTTAAGGAAATCACTAACCCATCAGCTATTTTTTTAGATGAAACTGTTAGCCGTGCGAGTGGTTCAGCTACGAGCTGTATTATTGAAGGTACGCGACCTTTTCTCGTCGAAGTTCAAGCACTGGTTACTAAAACAGTGTTTGGCTATCCCCAGAGAAAAACCTCTGGTTTTGATCTTAATCGTCTCCAGGTATTGGCGGCTGTAATTAATAAGCGTACAAAATTCAGTATTATTAATCAGGATATTATTCTTAATATTGTTGGGGGTATAAAAATTACTGATACTGGCCTAGACTTAGCGGTCGCCGGTGCAATTATTTCTTCACTCTTAGATAAACCGCTTGATCGACATACATTATTACTGGGAGAAATCGGCCTAGGCGGAGAAATTAGACCAATCGCCCATCTTCATAGTCGACTTAAAGAAGCGGAAAAAATGGGTTTTAAAAAAATCCTCACGCCACCAACGCAGGAAGTAAGTAGTATAAAAAAACTAGTAGTTAAAAATCTCGAGGAAGCTATGAACGCTTTCTGGGATTAATTTTTTTAACTTTTCTAAGATGTTTTTTCCGCCATTCCGCAATTGCCTGATGGTTACCTGATAATAATACTCCTGGCACTTTTAATTTTTTCTTACCAAGACTGATTATTTCTGGTTTAGTGTACTGGGGATATTCAAGTATTCCTTCAACCGCATGCGATTCCATAATTAAGCTATCGGTGTTACCAAGCACACCAGGTAATAACCGTGCGATTGAATCAATAATAGTAATAGCAGCCACTTCCCCACCGGTAACAACAAAGTCTCCCAAAGAAATTTCTTCATCCACAAACTCCATCACGCGTTCATCAATGCCCTCATACCGACCACAAATAAAAATTAAAGATTGGTATTTTTTTTTATATTCACGGGCTGATGACTGATTCCAGCGACGACCACGAGCCGATAGTAGTATCACTGCTTGTTTACCTTTTTTAAATTTTGGTTTGGCGCGGAAGGACCGCAAGGCTTTAATAATCGGTTCGGCTTTTATCACCATGCCAGCACCACCGCCATACGGCGTATCATCAACCGTTCCGCGCGCATCAGAAGACCAGGAACGAATATCATCGGCCGTAACGGTAATAATTTTTTTCTTCTGCGCTCGACCCAAAACACCAGTCATAAAATACTGGTTAATTAAATCAGGGAAAATTGTCAGAACACGAAATAGCATATATAAAAAAATCCCGGTCACCCGGGACTTTTTAGTTAGATTGTGAGGTTATCAATATCGTCGATAGCTGAAGTATCAACATCAGCCAAATCTTGATTATGGCTCTGACTGTGGCCATGGTCATGACTGCGTTCACGGCGAGGTGGTTTTACTGAACCTTCTGGTTCATAAATTTTTAAATTAACGCGGGCATTATTTTTAGCACCGACAATCTTTAATAGTGTACGAATTGATTGCGCGGTTTGACCACGACGACCGATAACATATCCCATATCTTCGGGATCAGTCTTGAGCGTCAAAAGGACACCCATTTCATCAACGGTTCTATCAACCGATACTTTTTCAGGATGACTGACAATCGCTTTGACAATCATTTCCAGAAAATCTTTGTCTTGCATGTCTGACATACGTTTCTGTAAAGACCTGCCAACTGACCTACATACGGCGTAAAAAACGGTATATATTGGACAATTTGCAAAGTACGTTAATAATTAACATTTTCATTATACTCCAAAAAGAGATGTTTGTCAAATCAAAAATCCGACTATACTAGGCCGGATTTATAAATAAATTGATTCCAATTTATACTACTTTTTTTGATGCAAGGGAAAGAAACTGTTTCTTTTTTATAACCTCACCGTCATTTGGATCGCCTGGATCAGTGTCGTCCTCATCCTCATCCTCATATTCTGTAATCAATGTCTGGTTAATTTTTTTTAAAATTATATTTCTCTTTTTAAGTAAAGAAATAATTTTAATAAGACAAAGGACGATAGAATAAAAACCGATAAGAACAATGGAGAGGAGAAGTTTGTGATATATACTAATAGCTTCATTTTGATTAATATACAAAATAGCTATTACGACAACAAGAGGAAAAATAATTTTGTTCATTACGATCTCCTTAATTTAGATTTAAAATAGAAAGAACAATGATAATTGTAAACCATTTAACACTAAAATTATGGGAATGTCAAATTTATAAAGCCACCTTTAAAAGGTGGCTTTATAAATTTATTTTAAATTTTATTACAACGAATAACGTACAAAAACTTCAATTGTATTACCATTTAAAATCTGTTCAACTTTTTTACTATCATCTTTAATATATTCCTGTTTAAGTAAAGAAACTTCCTCGTAATATTTATTCAATTTACCGAGTAAAATCTTTTCAATCATTTCCGCTGGTTTATTTTCCTGTTTAAGTTGCTCACGGTAAATTTCTTTTTCCCGCTCAAGTTCCGCTGGGTCAACTTCTTCCGGCTTTATATAACGAGGATTAGCCGCGGCAATATGCATAGCTAAGTTTTGCACTAATTCCTCTTGGCCAGATTGATTAACAGCCACTAAAACACCAATATTACCCTGGGGATGGGCATAACTGCCGACAGTCCCCGCTGAGGTAATTTTCGCGTAACGACTAATACCAATTTTCTCACCAATCACACCACTCATATGCTCAAGCGCTTCACTAATCGTGGCGCCATCAAGCGTCAAAGCGAGCATTTCATCGATCGTTGCCGGACTTTTACTTTTTATTTCAGTCATAATTTTTTCTGCCATAGACTGAAACTGCTCATTACGAACAACAAAATCGGTTTCGGCATTTATTTCAAATATATAGCCTTCTGAGTTATCGGCCTTAACACTAACCTTTATTAAGCCTTCGGTCGCTTCACGATCGCCTCGTTTAGCCGCTTTAGCAATCCCCTTTTTTCGCAAAATATCAACGGCCGTATCAAGATCACCATTAGCCTCAGCTAAAGCATTTTTACAGTCAACAATACCGGCACCGGTACGTTCGCGCAATAATTTTATATTTTCCATATAAGTTGTTAAATAATTTTTATTCTCTGTTCGTTTCTGCTTCCTTGGAAGCTTTTGCTTCAGTCTTAGCTTGCTCAACCGTCGTAGCGATTAACTTCATAATCATTATAATCGCCTTAGAGGCATCATCATTAGCCGGGATTACATAATCAATACCACTAGGATTAACATTAGTATCGCAAACAGCGATAATTGGAATTCGTTTTTTCTTAGCTTCGACTAAAGCGGTTTCTTCGTGCTTGATATCCCAAATAAAAATAGCATCCGGCACACGGTTCATAACCACTAATCCGCCCACTGTCTGTGATAATTTATTAATACGACGGTCAAACTGAAGACGTTCTTTTTTTGTATATTTTTCAAGTTTACCTTGCTCTTTCTTTTCACTTAAATCTTGAAAAAGACGAATTGAATTTCGGATAATAGGAAAGTTGGTTAAGGTACCGCCAAGCCAACGCTGACTAACATACGGCATACCCATAGCCTTGGCCGCTTGCTCCAAAGGACCTTTAACTTGATTTTTCGTACCGACAAACAAAACTATCTTACCTTCCTGCGCCAACTTACCAATAAAAGCCAAAGCTTCCTCAAGCTTACTTTTAGTCTTTTCAAGGTCAATAATATGAATTCCCTTACGGGTTTCAAAAATATATGGCTTCATTTTTGGGTGCCACTTAAAAGTCCGATGACCAAAGTGCATACCCGCCTCAAGCATCTCAGCCACTGATAATGCCAAAGGAGTATTTTTTTTATCTGACATAATGTTCCTTTTTTACCTCTTTCCCGATACCCTGTCTGGATCAATTTCCATAAGGGAAGGAATAACAAACGGGAAATGAGAGATGAATAAAATAATTATGGGCAAGCCATAATTGATTATTTGATAATAAATAAAAAAAATAAAAATGTCAAGTTTCCTCTTTTATTATTTGACAAGGTATGTATATAGTGTTTAACTAAAAAATTAGTACATTTAAAAATTAAAAATAAAGCCATGAAAACAACTAATAACATCCATTTGTTAGGGTTTCATTCTAAGATATATGGATATAGCACATCTGCCTTTGAAGCTGTAGCCAGTGGTTTGACTGAACATATAACTTCAGAAACACCTCTAAAAAAAATACACGCTGAAATAGGTGTAGAAATTATATATGATTCAAAATCAACCCTACAGAAAATTATCAAGGATATAAAAAATATTGAGAGTAAGACGGCCTGCCTTGATGAGAAAGTTAATATTTATTTTCTGTATGATCTGATATTAACAAAATTTTTAGCAAAAAATGAGTCAATGTTTGTTGATATAAATATTTATTATTACTCACTAAAAAAGGGAAGGAAACCTGTCACGGACATTTTGCAATTAAAAGATGAAAATATTAAACCTCTTAATAAGAATATAGTGCTTGATCATTATACAAGCATAGCACAAGAGGTAAACAGAATATTATTTTCTCTTAGAGATTAAACCGATTTTTAAAATACTGTTAAAGCTATAGATTCACTATAGCTTTTTTATTTAATATATTTTTTTCCGCTCATTCCTTCTGGCCAATAACTTTGTTTTTCTTGATAATCAAAATCAGGACTATACTGATAATCTTTTCCATAGCCCAAATCTTTCATCAGTGAAGTTGGCGCATTGCGTAAATGGAGCGGAACACCCTGGTGCGAAGTGGCACGAGCGTCAACGGCCGCCGCCTGATAAGCGGTATATAGTTGATTAGATTTCTGGCACTTGGCTAAATAAACAACCACTTGAGCTAAAATCACATTACACTCCGGCATACCAATTACCTGACAAGCTTGATAACCGGCTAAAGCCTGCTCAAGTGCGCGCGAGTTAGCCATACCAATATCTTCCGCCGCAAAACGTACTAACCGTCTCGCAACATATAACGGATCTTCACCAGCTTCAAGCATACGAGCAAGCCAGTATAAAGCCGCATTTTCATCTGAGCCACGTAATGATTTATGAAGGGCAGAAATAATATTATAATGTTCCTCGCCTATTTTATCATATAAGAGATGGGATTTCTGTGCGGCTTCTTTAATAACATCAATCGTAATCTGGTGACTTATTAACGTACTAGCCTCAAGAATATTTAAAGCCGCTCGAGCATCACCCTGACTTAATTCAGCTAAAAACGTAATGACCTCGTCTTTAATTATTAACTCACGAGTACCTAAACCACGTTCCTTATCATGAAGTGCATTTTTTATAATTGCACTAATTGCCTCAACTGATAAAGCGTAAAGAACAATCACTCGACAACGAGATAATAACGCCGAGCGTAATTCAAAACTTGGATTTTCAGTAGTGGCACCAATTAAAATTAACGTACCATTTTCGATCTGGGGTAAAAGTGCATCTTGCTGGGCTTTATTCCAACGATGAATTTCATCAATAAATAAAATTGTTTTCTGCTCAAGCAAAGCGTTCGAGCGCGCGCGATCAATTGCTTTGCGTAAATCAGCCACTCCT
>CAYZML010000043.1:0-6232 GCA_964479555.1 uncultured Gammaproteobacteria bacterium
CTCATCTTCTGTCAAGCCTTTGACGCTAGTAGCTTCTTTGACAGTCTGTTCATAGTCGCGAAGGCTACTGATAACATAGCAATTATCAGGCTGATCTTGATCAAAAACAATCAACTTATCCCCGGTTTTATTGATCAAGTGTATGAGACGTTGGAGGCGATCTGACATACGAATAGCTTAATCATAAAGTAGCAAGGGTTTGCTTATTGTAGCTAAATATTAGGGACTCGTCAATCGTTAGGCTGTGAATATCTATCTTAACGCTTATCTTTTGTGCCTTGACCAATAATTGCCTCAGCCGCATGGCGTGGAACCTCGCTATAATGCAAGAATTCCATGCTGTAATTTGCTCGGCCTTGACTCATTGATCGCAATTGGGTGGCGTACCCAAACATCTCAGCTAATGGCACTTTAGCGTCAATTACCTTTAATTTACCGCGATCCGTCATCTGATCAATCTGGCCACGCTTTGAGTTTAAATCACCAATAACACTCCCCATGTAATCTTCCGGAGTTGTAACTTCAACTTTCATGATCGGTTCAAGTAAAACCGGGTTGGCTTTACGACAGGCTTCTTTAAAAGCAAGAATACCAGCCATTTTAAAAGCCGCTTCAGAAGAGTCAACCTCATGATATGAACCTTCAAAAACAGCCGCCTTAATATCAACCATCGGGTAACCGGCAACAACGCCTTTATCAAGAGCTTCACGAAAACCTTTTTCAATCGCCGGAATATATTCACGTGGAATATTACCGCCTTTCACTTCATCAACAAATTCAGAACCTTTACCAGCTTCTTGTGGTTCGATACGCAACCAACAATGGCCATATTGACCACGTCCGCCTGATTGTTTGATATATTTTCCCTCGGCTTCAGCAGTCTGGCGAATTGTTTCACGATAAGAAACCTGGGGCTGACCAATATTAGCTTCAACATTAAACTCACGCTTCATACGGTCAACAATAATATCAAGGTGAAGTTCACCCATACCGGAAATTAAAGTTTGATTAGTTTCTTCGTTTGATTCAACGCGAAAAGTTGGATCTTCTTCAGCTAAACGACCCAAAGCAATACCCATTTTTTCCTGATCGGCTTTAGTTTTTGGTTCAACCGCAATTTTAATAACTGGTTCTGGAAAAGTAATAGTTTCTAGTAAAACCGGATGATCAACGTCGCATAATGTATTACCAGTATATGTATCTTTTAAACCAATAACCGCGGCAATATCACCTGAGTAAATCGCGTCAATTTCTTCTCGGTGATTAGCATGCATACGCACTAAACGACCGATTCGCTCTTTTTTTCCGGTTTTTGAATTTAAAACATATGAGCCTGATTTTAAAACTCCGCTATAAACACGAACAAAACATAATTTTCCAACAAAGGGGTCAGTCGCAATTTTAAACGCTAAGGCGGCAAACGAGCCTTCATCACTCACCGGGACCGGAATTTTTTTAGTTTCATCATCTGGATCCATACCTTCAAGCGCTGGTACATCAAGGGGTGATGGTAAATAATCATTAACCGCATCAAGTACAAGCTGAACACCAATATTTTTTAACGCTGTCCCACATAAAACCGGATAAATTTCATTGTTAATAACCGCAGCGCGTAAAACTTTTTTTAATTCTTCGTTGGTAATTTCAACTCCACCTAAATATTTTTCAGTTAATGATTCATCACATTCAACAATTCGTTCAATCATTTCATGACGATACTGATCAACTTTTTCTTTCATATCAGCCGGAATTTCAATTTCTGTGATCTGCTCACCATTCTGGCCTTTAAATTCAAAGGCTTTTTGCTGAATTAAATCAATCACGCCGCGCATATTTTCTTCAGCGCCGATTGGCAACTGAATCGGGACGGCACGTGAGTTAAGGCGATCACGAATTGAGTTTAGACTCATATAAAAGTCACCACCCATTTTATCCATTTTATTAACAAAACACAGACGAGGAACATTATATTTATCAGCCTGGCGCCAAACAGTTTCTGATTGTGGTTCAACACCGGCAGCGCCATCAAAGACAGCGACAGCACCATCTAATACACGCAGTGAACGTTCAACTTCAACCGTAAAATCAACGTGACCAGGAGTATCAATAATGTTAATACGATTATCATGCCAGAAACAGGTTGTCGCTGCTGAGGTAATAGTAATACCGCGCTCTTTTTCCTGCTCCATCCAATCCATTTCCGCCGCGCCTTCATGTACTTCGCCAATTTTATGTTTTTTTCCAGTATAAAAAAGCACGCGCTCGGTAAAGGTGGTTTTACCAGCGTCAATATGGGCCATAATACCAATATTTCTAGTATTTTCTAACGTATATTCACGAGCCATAAAAAATAGTTAATAAAGGGAAAAAAGTTATAAAGTTATAAAGCTAATCTCTTTCAACTTTATTACTTTATAACTTTTTACTAATTAAAATTCTAGCGAGCGAAATGGGCAAAAGCTTTATTAGCCTCAGCCATACGCTGAACTTCGAGTTTCTTCTTGATAGAAGCGCTTTCACCTTTAGCTGTGTCTAAAATTTCCGTTGCGAGTTTTTCTGACATTGGCTTACCTTTACGGGAGCGAGCAGCTTCAATCATCCAGCGACAAGCAAGCATAAAACGACGATCACCACGCACCTGGTAAGGGATCTGATAGTTAGCCCCACCAACGCGACGACCTCTAACTTCAAGCATCGGTGTTACCATTTTTAAGGCCTTATTAAAGACATGGCGAGGATCTTGTTTTGATTTTTCCTTAATAATATCAAAAGATTCGTAGACAACTTTCTGAGCTACGGCCTTTTTGCCACGGGTCATAATATAGTTAATAAACTTCGCGACTTCTAAGTCATTATAGCGAACATCAGGCTGAATTTTTCTTTTTGGAGCTGGTTTTCCACGCATACATCAAAAAATTAATTATTTCTTAGGTTTTTTGTTGCCATAACGGCTACGACTCTGGCGACGAGCTTCAACCCCTTGGGCATCATATACACCACGGATGATTTTATAGCGTACACCTGGCAAGTCTTTAGTACGACCGCCTTTAATTAAAACAATTGAGTGTTCCTGAAGATTATGGCCAATACCTGGAATATAAGCAGTTACTTCCATGCCATTTGATAAACGAACACGGGCAATCTTACGTAAAGCCGAGTTAGGCTTTTTTGGGGTGGTTGTGGTTACTTTTAAACAGACACCACGTTTAAATGGAGCCCCATTGACCGTAATTTTCTTACGACGGTGAAGGGTATCAAGTGTTAATTTTAAGGCCGGAGACTTACTTTTGACCTTTATACTACTTCTCCCCTTTTTGATTAATTGGTTCATTGTTGGCATAAGCCGAAAAATTTCCGTAAAATAAATCCCGATCAATCGGGATGATATTAAATAATATAACAGAAGCAGAAAATGAAGTCAAGAAGGGGGCTAGAGACCTCTTATTAGTTAAATTTTAAAAAAATTTAGAAAATAAGACAGTGACTTACGGCTTAATATATGTATAATATAGGTATATGGAAAGTAATAAAGATCTATATTTTGTCGCGGTGAAAATATTTTTAATCAATAATGGTAAACTATTGATTACTAAAGATATTTTTGGTGACTGGGATTTACCTGGGGGCCGATTACGTGAAAATGATTTCACTACACCTTTACCTGAGGTGATTATGAGAAAAATAAAAGAAGAACTAGGTGATTCAATACGATATACTTTAGGTGAGCCGATAGTGTTTATGAGACATGAACGAGATGAGGTTCTTTTGTCCGGAGAACGCGAGAAACGCAGAATCTTCGCGGTTGGCTATGAGGCTATATATCAAAAAGGAGAAATAAAACTTGGCAAAAATCATGAAGAATATAAATGGATAGATATTTCTACTTTCAGGCCTGAGAATTATTTCACTGGTGGATGGTTACAAGGAGTGAAAGACTTTCTAAATAAGGTTACAGTATGAAAAACTTTTCTATTGAGTATACTCACATTTATACAAATAGTCAGATTAATATTTCTCTCATGTTTACCCATATATAATAAAACCCCTATCCCCCAATCATTAAACCAAAAAGCCAGTTAACAAGGAGGGCTAAAAAATCAAAAACTCCACCCATAATAAGAACTAAGAGAATAATAAAACTATATTGTTCAATTCTCATAAAAAACTCACGACCGCGCGCCGGTAAAAAGGCGTATAAAATTTTTGAACCATCTAAAGGCGGAATTGGGATTAAGTTAAAAATCGCCAAAAAAATATTAATATAGACAATCACGACTGCGAGTAAAACCAAACTAGCTAATAAAGAACCATGTGAAGCCGAAAGTAATGACGACATATCAGCCTGCATTACATTAGCTTGAAGTGAGGCGCTCGCACTAGCAAGCCTGATAAAAATTGAAAAAACTAACGCAATCAATAGATTACTAACCGGTCCGGCCGCAGCGACTTTTAATTCACCAAATTTTTTGTCACGTAAGTTATAAGGATTATATGGAACTGGCTTTGCCCAGGCAAAAAAGAAATTAGCCTTAGTGAGAATTAAAATAATCGGCAAAACTACTGAGCCGATCGGATCAAGATGCTTTAAAGGATTTAAGGTTAATCTACCTTCGCGATCAGCCGTTTCGTCGCCAAGACGTTTTGCCATCCAGCCATGAGCAACTTCATGTACTACGGCAGAAAAAATTAAAACCACAATTGAAATAATAGTCAAAATCATAAAAAAATTACTCTCTGTGCTTTGGCGTTACTAAAAAGCCCATATATTTTCCAAGCATTAACCGTGTTTGTGCTTCAAGTCCAGGAATTGAACCAAAAATAATAATAATCACCGGTAAAAAAATCCACTGTACTATCATAATACCATACTGGACCCAAGTCGGCTTACTGGTGCGCGGTAAAACCAACACGGAAATAATTGCCGAAACTACCATCCCAACCATCGCTAAGGTCATAAAAAACTTTGTGACGGCTGGTAGGTTATTTGAAAGCACAGTGACATTAAAGCGATCACCACCTAATAATAATGGTAACCAGCCTAACACCGAAGTAATAAGAGCATTTGTTGCCCAGGAATGAAAACCATATAACTGAACAGTAATATGATTAATATAGCGCTTCTTGGTTTTGGAGTTTAAGGTTGACCACTGTTTACCCGTGTTAAAAAGCAAATAGGGAATATTTTCAACTCCCCAACCCCACCGTCGTTGTTGTTTATATAAACTGACCGCAGTTCGCACCGTACTCTTATCCATACAAATATCCATTGAGACTGGAAAATATAACGGCTCAACGCGATAATCACCTTTATAATAACAAAAGCAATGCCAGAAAATTCTTGAATCTTCACTAACCATATTAGTAGACCAAAAGCCAATATCAACCAACGCTCGCCAGGTCATTGAATGGGAAGAATAGGTAGCAAGTTTTTCGGCTCGTAGTTGTTGCATCATCTGCCAAAATGTATTTGAAAAAGCGGCGACACGAGCAAAAAATGGCGCCTGCCATAAATTATTATGATAAACTGGCACAGGCTGAAAACTTGAACGATATGGATGATCAACGGTTAAAAAACTATACGCCAGACAATAAAAATAACCCGGGTGGATAACTGTATCAGCATCAAAAACGCTAACTAAAATTAAATCATAATCTAACCCGCGTTCATCAATAACTAAACGCTTTAATTCACCAGCAGCAAAAGCCTGATTCGCACCTTTGCCTTTTAATTCACCGACAATATCATCGGGATGAGCTGTGACTAAAAATGTTTCAAAGCGATTGCTATATTCACTTTTTATAATTTCAGCTCGTTTTTTCCCCTCTTCACCCTCGCGCGCTTCAGTGGCAAGTACAACAATTAATTTCTCCGCTGGATAACCTGAACTAACTAATCCATCTAAATTTGACCGAAGTACAGTGGCACTCTCTCCATAGGTCGGGATAATAATAACATGCCAAAGATCACGCCAGTTGATTGATCTTATTATACCGGTTACTGGCATAGCTATATCTTTATTGCCCAACTCTTCGCAACGTTTTTGCCAATCAACGCCTAGATACCGTTTCATAATTCGGAAAGAAGAGATGAGGTGAATACCTAAAAATAATACTAAAAATAACCAATAAATATCAAAAAGAATAATAAAGATCGCCGTACCAACCGGTTGAAAATAAGAAAAAATTATCAAACCAATAATCGTACCCCAGGCTAGAAAACCAGGCAGTATTT
>CAYZML010000044.1:0-6040 GCA_964479555.1 uncultured Gammaproteobacteria bacterium
TTTGTCGTGAAGTAGTAAATTTTCCTTCTTTACCAGCAAAGGGCGAGTCATTAACCGAAAAAACCATCTGAACAGTTGGTTCTTCAATGGTGAGAGCCGGTAAAGCTTCGGGGTTATTTGGGTCAGCAATTGTTTCACCAATACTAATATCTTCAATACCAGATAAAGCAATAATATCACCGGCTTGAGCTGTCTCAGTATCAATCCGATCAAGACCTTGGTAGGTCATTAAAGAAACAAGACGATGTGATGTCATTGAGCCATCATGTTTAATACGAACAATCGGTTGATTAATTTTAACTGATCCATTATAGAGTAAACCAGTGGCAATACGGCCTTTAAAAGCATCACCGGTGATGTTTGTAATAAGCATCTGTAATGGTTTAGTTTCATCACCGCTTGGTTCGGGGATATGTTGTAAAATCATTTCAAAGACTGGTGTAATATCTTTCATCGCGGCTAGGTTATCGTTTTCACCGGCCAAGCCTTGTTTAGCCGAAGCATAGATGATTGGGAAATCAATAATCTCATCGGAAGCACCAAGCTCAACAAATAAATCAAAAGTTTTATTTAAAGCAAAATCAGTGCGAGCGCCTGGTTTATCAATTTTATTAACTACCACAATAACTCGTAGATTAAGTTCAAGCGCTTTTTTTAATACAAAACGTGTTTGCGGCATTGGTCCTTCTTTAGCGTCTATAAGTAATAGACAACCATTGGCCATTTTTAAGACTCGTTCAACTTCACCACCAAAATCAGCGTGACCTGGCGTATCAATAATATTGATTTTAGTATTCTTGTATGTCACCGTTGCATTTTTGGAAAAAATTGTAATACCGCGTTCTTTTTCCAATTCGTTTGAGTCCATAATCAAGGTTGAATCAGCCGTTTCTTTATTAAGACGGATATCAGATTGTTTTAATAGCGCGTCAACCAAGGTAGTTTTTCCATGGTCAACGTGGGCGATAATGGCAATATTTCTAAGGTTTTTCATATAAAAAAGCTGTCTTAACCGACAGCCGAGATAATTCAGGCTTATAATATAATTATAGCAAATATAATCAGGTTTGTCAAAGAATCTATACAAAATTATTACTACGTAGTAGTATTGGTTTATTCATCAAATAAGTAGTACATTTATTAATTAAACAATACAAAATAGAAAAGGAGGTAGATCATGGGTTATAGTATTAGTGGAGACACAATCATTTTTAATTTAGAGGCAAAACATTTGGATAGTCTATTAAAGAACGGTGAACCTGTTTCTATTTATTATAACGGTCATCAAAAAATTACCATCCTTAGGTTTAATAAACCAAGTGAAGATATCTTTGCTGATGAGCCATATAAGAAACCAAGTGTTATATATAATGAGATTAACGGTGAATTCAAAATTATGATTCACGAAGATGATATTCCGCAAAACTCATTACGATGGTTTGAAATAACTTTACCAAAGTCATCAAAAAAAATCAGAACCCTCAAAATCACTTGCCCACTACATTACACGCAAAAGTCAAAATAACTCAGAATATTTTCCCAATAAGCCCGCCTTATATAATGAGGTGGGTTTTTATATTAATAAAAGTATTAAGACGCCAATCGCAATTCGATACCAACCAAAAGTAGTAAATGAATGTCTGCTAATATAGCGTAAGAAAAATTTAATAGCAATAAGCGCGGTTATAAAAGCGCAGATAAAGCCGGTTAGTAGTAAAAGCCATTCTGATGAATCAAAATTAATATTAGTTTTAATAAGATCAAGACCGCTGGCGGCGATCATGGTTGGAATTGCCAGTAGAAAAGAAAATTCAACAATTTTTTTTCGATTAATGCCCAGAGCTTGGCCACCAATAATAGTTGCTCCGGCCCGTGATACACCAGGGATTAAAGCAATGGCTTGAAAAATTCCAATTATAATTGACCGTCCAAAAGAAATTTGTTCATCAGCTTTTTTGTTGTGATAGTATTCAAATATAATCATGATTATACCGCCGATAATCAAAGCCCAGGCCGCTAACGGTAAATTACCTAAGAAATTTTTTTTAACCAACGGGTATACTATAATTCCAATCACAGCCGTTGGTACAAAAGCTAAACATATTTTTATCAACTTTGTCCGGTCAGTTAAAAGATGGCGAAGATATAAAATAACCACTGCTAGAATCGCTCCCAGTTGAATAAAAATATCAAAACTTTTTACAAAATCAGTGATAGGGATGCCAAGCACTCGATTCGCTATCATAAGATGGGCCGTGGAAGAAATTGGTAAAAATTCCGTCAGACCTTCGACAATACCAAGAATCAGGGCATGAAAAAAAGACATACAAAAATTAATTAAATTGATGTTGCTCTATGATATACTATGAGTATATCAAATAAATCATTTTCATGCCCAAACAGTCTACTACAAAACCGTTTCCAAAAGTGATTCGTTTTTCAAAAATAATTGGTCCAAGTTTTATTATTCTCGCCTTTGGACTTGGTTCCGGCGAGTTAATCTTGTGGCCATACCTAACAGCTAACTATGGACTTGGTATTGTTTGGGCGGCTTTACTTGGTTTAACATGCCAATATTTTATTAACATGGAAATTGAGCGTTATGCGCTTGTTCGTGGCGAAAGTGTTTTTGTCGGTTTGAACCGTTATTTACCTCGTACTGCGTATTGGTTTATTTTCTCAACTTTTATCGGCTTTGGCTTACCGGGTATTATTGCGGCGGCGGCGCAAAGCTTAGCCTATGCTTTTAATTTTACAGAGTATCGATGGTTAGCGATTGGCCTTTTAATTGGGTTTGGTTTGATTTTAAGTTTAGGTAAAACAGTTTATGGTCTAATGGAACATTTAACAAAGGTTCTTATTCTCGGCGGAGTAGCAGTATTATTTTTATTTGTTGCTATTATTATTCGTTTTGATGACATTATTTTATTTTGGCATGGCTTACAAGGATTTGGGTCAGATTACGCTTTTATTCCGAGTGGGATAAGTTTAGTTACTTTTTTAGCGGCTTTTGCCTATTCTGGGGCGGGCGGTAATCTTAATTTAGCCCAATCAATTTATATTAAAGAAAAAGGTTATGGTATGGGTGTTTATAGTGAAAAAATTAATAGCTTGTTTCATCGTGGAAAGATTGAAGCTTCAGTAACATTAACCGGTGAGCGATTTGCTATTACGGCGGAGAACAAAAAACGTTTTCGAGAGTGGTGGAGAAAAATTAGTTTAGAGCATGCGTTAGTTTTTTGGTTTATTGGTTTTATTGCCATGGCACTTTTAATGATTTTGGCGTATTCATCGACGTATGGCGCAGTTGGTAATCAGCAGGGTATTGCTTTTTTAAGTAATCAGGGTAGACACATTGGTTTTATACTCGGTACTCCTTTTGGTTTATTATTTTTAACGATTGTTGGTGTTCTTTTATGTCAAACACAACTTGGTATTCTTGATTCAAGCTCAAGAATTATGGCCGAAAATAGTGCTTTGATTATTAGACACCGTAAACCAAAAGCACCGATTCATCTTGGTAAAATATATTATATTTTTATTTGGGCACAGATTGTTTTTGGTAGTTTGTTTTTTCTTTTTAATATCAAAGAGCCAAAGGAATTAATTGTCTTGGGAGCGATTATTAACGCTTGGGCGATGATCGTTCATATTGCGTTAGTATTTTACCTTAATCATAAAGATCTTGAACCGGCCTTTCGTCCCGTGTTATGGCGAAAAGTTATTTTAGTGATAATATTTTTGCTATTTTTAGGTTTTGGTGGCGTAACAGTGTGGAGTAATTTTTTTAGCTAAGGGTAATAATTTTAATATAGACAGGGCAGTGATAGAGTGATATATTACTTAGGCTATTTTTTTTAGGACAGTGTTCTAAATTTCTACTTTTTTCTTCTAAATTTTTATAACCATTATGTCAGGTCATTCTAAATGGGCGACAACTAAACGAGCTAAAGCGGTTGTGGATGCTAGGCGAGGGGCTATTTTTACTAAGTTAAGTAACTTAATTTCCATTGCGGCGCGTAAAGGTGGTGATCCGGAAACTAATTTTCAGTTGCGCTTAACCATTGAAAAAGCTCGAGCGGCGAATATGCCAAAAGATAATATTGAACGGGCTGTTAGACGCGGGACTGGTGAAGATGGTGGGGGACCAATTGAAGAATTAGTATACGAAGGGATTGGTCCGGCGCAGACTCAGTTCATCATTCAAGTTTTAACCGATAATCGTAATCGTGCCGCTGCTACAATTCGTCATATGTTTACCAAGTTTGGTGGCGCGTTTGCTTCAGTGATGTGGAATTTTGAACAAAAGGGTATTTTAATGATTGATAGAGAAGCTTGGCAGGCCAGTAATTTTAACTGGGATGATTTTTTATTAGAAGGGATTGATTGTGGTTTTACGGAGGCGCTTTTAGAAGATGAGGGAGTTATTATCTATACTAAACCCGAGGATTTTAATCAGGTTAGAAAGTGGCTTGAAGAGAAAAAAATTCCGACCGCCTCAGCCGATATTGAATATGTTCCCAAAGAAAAGATTTCTTTATCTGAAGGAGATAAAGAAAAGGTTACCCATTTTATCGAAGCCTTGGAAGCTAATGAAGATGTGAGTGAGTATTATACAAACGCTTTATACTAAATTTTAGTCGAAAATAAATTATGATCATTATTGGTTTTGATCCCGGATTAGCTGATACCGGTTACGGTGTTATTGAAGTACATGGTAGTCGATTTACATGTCTTGAGTATGGTTCAATTAAAACCTTAGCTCGTACAACGCTATCAAGTCGTTTAGTTATTATTCATAAAAAAGTCTCGCAGTTATTAAAAAAATACAAACCAGATCGAATCGCTATCGAACAATTATTTTTTTCAAAAAATGTTAAAACCGCCATGGCGGTTGGCCAGGCACGCGGTGTATTATTATTAGCTATCGAGCAGGTAAATCTGTCAGCGATTGAGTTTACCCCGAACCAGGTTAAGCAAGCAGTGTCAGCGTATGGTAGTGCGCCGAAAGAACAAATCCAACGCATGGTAAAAATAATTTTGAATTTAAAAGAAATCCCAAAACCCGATGACGCGGCTGATGCTTTAGCCGTGGCAATTTGCGCCAGTAGTCACCGAATGTAATATTATTAGTGTTCACAATTTGTGTTCATTTCCATTGACTTTTGTTAAAAAATGTGCTAAACTGTAAATATATACGTGAAAAATATCATCAAATAAAAAGATATTTTTCCCTTCTGAGAAAGCAAAAATAAAAACAAAAATAAAATTATGTCAGTTTCTTCTCATACACTACACACACATTCTTTTGGCTGGAAATCATACCGGCTGATACGAAAGAAAGCAATGGAGCAGGAGCTCAGTTGGTCTGGGCTTATAGTTAGTCTGTCCATTGCTTTTTTTATTGTTATCAGTTGTGCTTTTGCATTACGGGCGATTGCTGTTTCTTTGGAGCATAAACAATCATCACCTTCATCACAGAATGAGCGAGTATTAGATTTTTCTAATTTAGCTTAATTTTTTTATATGAAAAATAATGAATATATCCCTCATGATTTTAATGAGAGCGAAGGCGAAGACCAAAGTGATGGACTATCTTTTCCTAAAGTAGTTGAGCCCAAAGATTTTGAATTAGAAAAAATGACAATAGGAGAACTTGATCAGTACGCGACGCATATCCCAGCGGAAGAGATAAAAAGATTAAAAAATGACTACCAAATTGATTTTCATCAAGAAAATTCACCCGAGATTTTTTGTGACCAATTACAGCAAGCTATTAGTACTAATATAAAAAAGCTTTTAGAGCTTTACAAAGATTTTAGGGATTACGATTATAAGACCTTATCTCATAATGAATTCAAAGAGGAAACCAATTTTTTTAATTCAATACAAGATAAAATTTTAAAGACAAAACAACTAATTTCTGACTATAGAGTTTATGTAGATACTTTGAATCCGGAACTTGCTAAAGTATATGATATTCCTGATGAGTTAAATTTACATATATATGGCAATAAGTCACAAAAAGTAAAAGATTTAT
>CAYZML010000045.1:0-6035 GCA_964479555.1 uncultured Gammaproteobacteria bacterium
CGCAATAGAAAAAAGTGGTTACCCCATCTCCGATTGAAAACCCAGTAGTAAACTTACCACCAAACCCTATCTCATCTCTACCAAACAACAACGAAAATCAAAGTAATAATGATTTTCAAGGTGAAGCAATTAATTTTGGTTCTTTTTATACCAATATAGCCGAGCCATTAGAGATAAAAATCAAACCAGTCCAACTACCACTTAATGTTAAATCTCAGGTTTCAAATTATTATACAGTCGCCCGTAAGCTTAATCTTGATAGTGCAATTACTGATTTGAATAAAAATGGCTTTGCTTTATTGACAAACCCGTTTGTAAAAAGTGGTGATACGTTTTTTGGTGTATATAATGAATTAGCCCAGCGGGACATTCCTCTTCTTATTACATCTGATTTCATGCTTTATTATTACCAGAATTCTTTAAAGGAAATTTATAAAGAAATTGAAAGCTCTTATTTTTATGACAGTTTATGGAAAATAAATAAACAATTATTTGAAACCGCTAATGGTCGGTATCTAGATCGTCAACGTAAAACAACCGGAAATCCAGATCCATTGCTTGAAGCTGAGCGTCTTGAAGTCGCTTATTTTGCTGTTTCTTTGGCTTTACTTAGTCCACAACCATATCAAGTTGGTAAAAAAGAAGATTTAAGCGAAACTAATTTATTTTCTCCGAGTGAGGCGCAGAAATATCAATTTACAGTCCCAACTTATTTAACTGATGATGTTAATCAGGAACTAGCTTTAATAAAAGGGGCGGAAAAAAAAGTTAAATCACCTTTATTTTTATATACTCGTGACTACACTGACTTTCGTTTACCAAGCGGATATAGCAGTAGTGCTAAGTTAAGAAATTTTTATTTAGCTAACCGCTGGCAGACGACTTTATTCCCACTTAATTATCATGATGACACCTGCGATACTTGTTTGCTTGACCACGATGATTGGGTTATTAACCAGATTACAGCCTATCTTATTAGTGAACATTTATCTTCAAATCAGGATTTAAAAAATGAATGGGCAAAAATCTATAAAATTACTAGTTTTTTTTCTGGTTTGCGTAGTGGTTTAACCTATCTTCATTACCAGGATATTCGGACAAAATCATTTGGTTCAAAAACTGCCGAAGAAATTTTTTCAAACGATGCGGCTACCCGTGTCGATGCAATGAGAACTGAGGTTAAAAAAATAGTTTTTAAGCCTTCAGAAGGAGGCTATGATAGTAATAATAAAACCGACGCTACTTTAGTTGGTATGCGCTTATTACAGCCAAATTATTGGTCTGACCAATATATTTATAGTCGTTTACTATTTAATTCTATTGGTGTTAAGGAAGGCGCCGATGATGCTCAGAAAAATCCAGTTAATGTTTACACAAGTTGTTATGATAAAAACTCAAAAGTTTTATATCGTTGTCGAGGATTTGGTTTTGATATTTTAGGAACCGTAACAGATAAAACCCCTGATGGCGCTTATTATACAGATAATATTAGTTACAAAGATTATGATATTCGTCGCCAAGATCTTCAAAAAGAATTAGAGGGTTTTACTAAAGGAGAATGGTATGTTAATCATTTTTGGACAACTCTAAGTATTATTAAAAATTTTATTAATGATCATACGGCAAGATTACCCTATACTCAATCATCGGCTTGGCAGAATCGACAGGTTTCCACTGCATTAGCTAGTTTAACTAATACTGCTTTGCCATATGATGAATGGCGTTTAAATCGATCCTTAAGCACTAATACTAGTTTAGAAACATCTTCTGGCGCTGATAAATTCCATTATATTGAAATAAACAGTGCCTTAAGTGATGAGCTAGTAGCTAACACGACTATGATTTTTAAAACCTTAGCGGCTTTAAAGGTTGTGAGCGATACAGATCCTCGTTTTCGAGAATTATTAGATAAATTAAACATGATGCGTGAAATTACTCGTCAGGAATTGCGCGGTGAAGTATTAACGGCAAATCAACAACAATTTATTATTGATGTTATTCGGCAGTATTCGGTGAGTCAGGGTGGTGATCGTAGTCGAACAACTTCTTTTTATGATCCAACAACAAAACAGACTAAAAGTTTGCGGCAAACAATTGGTCCTCTGCAACTACTTGTTTTACTATATGAACAGGGTGGCAAAAATATTTTAGCCGTTGGGCCAGTTTTACGTTATAGTGAAAATTAATTGTATGTCATTTCTTTCTTCACTGCTTGGTCGCGTAGATACAACACCAAAAATTCAAGAACAAAAAAAGCATGAGGCAAATATTTCCAGTTTTCGCGACGAAGCTGGTATTTCAACTCATACTTTGGAAACTGGTGTATGGGTTATTAGTCATCAAAAATATTTTGTTATTACATTAGTTATTATTTTAGCGCTGGTTGGTGTTTCAACTGTTGGCTATTCTTTGTATAACCTTGCTCACTATCTTATTATTGGCCGTATTCAGGATGAACAATTACGTCATGAATTAAGCTCGGCCAGTACTATTATTCATAATCAGTACGGTAATATTGGCTATTTAGATATTGGTGCTGTCCAGGTTATGCCAAACCAAAACGGTACGATTGACTTTGTTGGCGAAATAAAAAATACCACTGTTCGTGGCGTAATTTATTTTTCTTATTACTTTGATGTAAATGGTCAAGAGGTTGGCGGTGGGACTGATTTTATTTTACCAACTGAAACTAAATATGTTGTGGCGCTTGGGCAGACAGCCTCAGTACAGGGTAGCACTACTAATTTAGTTGTTAGTAATGTTGAATTACGGCGTCTAGATCCCGCAATCATTGATCATTGGCAGAAATATCAAGCTGACCATCTCAACTTTGTTGTTAGTGACGCAAAATTTATTCCCGGCCAGATTAGTGGTTTATCAGAAAAATTGTATTTAGGTGAAGTTAGTTTTACGGTTACTAATATGAGTGCTTATGGCTATAAAGACGCACGTCTATTAGTAACACTAAGAAGTGGTAATCGCCTAGTTGGTGTCACTCATTATTATCTTAAAAATTTTCGTTCCGGGGAATCACGATCAGTCCGTTTTACCTGGACAGGCGGAGTTTCGGCCGTTAATCAGGTCGAAGTTAGGCCAGATGTTAATCCCTTTGATGATAGCGTATTCTTGCCCTATTCTCTTTAAATAGTGTAGTGTTAAGTTTTGGTAAAGATATATGCTGAAAAAAATCATTTTTTTTATTAAGCGTTTAGATTGGTTTATCTTGGGACCAATTATTATTTTATTATGTCTAAGTCTTGCTCAAATCTATAGTATTAATCTCGGACAGATTGGGGGTGATTTATTATTTTTTCGTAAACAGGTAATTTTCGTCGTGTTGAGTTTACTTCTATATGTTATTTTTTCAATCTTTGATTTTCACCATTTTTTCTCATATGCCAATTATATCTATCTTGGTGGATTAGTTTTTCTTTTGGCTGTATTGTTGTTTGGTCAAACTATTAATGGTACACGTGGTTGGTTTTATATTGCTGGTTTTGGTATTCAGCCAGTTGAGTTAATGAAAATTATTTTGCTTATTAGCTTAGCACATTATTTTGCCAAAGTGTCAGTCGCGGGGCGACCATTTCGTCATTTTATTGTGAGCGGTATTTTTGCGGCTTTACCAGTTGGATTAGTATTATTACAACCTGATACTGGTTCGGCCGCTTTATTATTTTTAATTTGGGTGGTCTTAATTGCCGCGGTTGGTTTTGAAAAAAAATATTTTTTAACCATTTTAATCTCTTTGATTATTATTTCGAGTTTAGCCTGGCAATTTATTTTAAAAGATTATCAGCGTGAGCGCTTATTAAGTTTTGTTCAGCCTTCGGCGACTTCAACTCATTATAATGTTCGACAGGCTATTATTGCCGTGGGAGCCGGCGGATTATATGGCCGAGGGCTCGGTTTTGGCTCTCAGTCACAGTTAAAATTTTTACCTGAGGCTAATACCGACTTTATTTTTGCTGTTATTGCCGAAGAGCTTGGCTTAGTTGGTGGATTAATTGTTTTAAGTTGTTTCGGTTTGCTTATATATCGTTTACTAACTCTTTTACCATTAGTGAGAAACTATTTTGGCTCATTAGTCATCATCGGGGGAGTGGGCTTGATTTTTATTGAAATGTTTATTAATATTGGTATGAATATAGGAATTTTGCCCGTTATTGGTATTCCATTGCCGTTTTTGAGTTACGGAGGCAGTGCTCTAGTGGCGCACACGGCTTTTATGGGTATTATTCAGAATATTATTAGCCGTAGTACGGCAAAACGATAGGTTCATATAATGAAATAATACCAAGTTTAATTATTTCATTTTTAATTTATTTATTATTTTTTATGTCCGAAGCAATTAAATTAACCGCTCGTCCACGTCAAAGTGTCAGTGATTTAAAGGAAATGATTCCGGCGGTAATGTATGGTTCAGGGATTGATAATACTTCTTTAAGTGTTAAACGTCTTGAATTTGAACAGGTGTTTACTAAGAGCGGTGAATCAGGCTTGATTTCATTGACGATTGATGGCCAGGATTATCCAGTGATCGTAAAAGATTTTCAGGTTGATCCGGTTAGACAACGTATTATTCATATTGATTTTTTTAAGTTAAATATGAACGAAAAAGTTGTGGCCGAAGTAAATCTTGAGTTCGTTGGTGAATCACCGGCGGTAAAAGCTCATGGTGGTATTGTTGTTCATAATTTTAATAGTTTGGAAATTGAATGTTTACCAAAAGATTTAGTCCAGAAAGTTGAAGTTGACCTTTCTCCTTTAGTAGAGATTGGTGATGCGATTCATGTTTCTGATATTGTTTTACCGGCTGGCATTATCTTTAAAAATGATTCAACCGATATGGTTGTTCATGTTATTGAACCGAAGAAAGTAGTTGAAGAAGCTGCACCAGTGGCAGATAGCCAGGCGACTACGGCGGATGGTGAAGCTAAGACAGATGAAAAGAGTGAAGTTAAGGATGAAAAGAAAGAGGAGAAGAAGTAACAACATAGTAGTAAATATTAAAATGAGCTATCTAAAAAGATAGCTCATTTTGTAATCCAGAATGCTTCTCATTTTTTTTATATTTTAATTATAGCTATTCTAATGTTTCCATTTAAATCATTTTTAAATTCTATATTATTTCCCCATATATTTTTTAAATCGATTCTTTGCTGAGGGTTAATTTCAGCGATGAGTGTTATAGCAATGGGTAATTTATTGTGAATAGTAGTAATTTGTTGATTTAGCTTTTTATATAATGCCAAGCCATTTTTTCCTCCATCAAGCGCCAGACGTGGTTCATATTTAATAGAGGACTCTCTTTTAATTTCTTTTTTAGTGAGATAGGGTAGATTAGCTAAAATAATAAGATGCTCACAATTTCCTAATAAGGTCATTCTCTTAGTTATAGCGGTTAAAAGATTAGATTTGATAAATAGATTATTTTGTATATGGTGCTGTCGGGCATTTTTTTGCGCAATTTTTAAAGCGGCTGATGAGATATCAAGTCCGATTGATGTAATAATGGAATTATGTGGTGATTTTTTAAGAACAGTTATTAAAAGACAACCTGAGCCAGTACCAACATCAATTATCGCTAATTTTTTTTTATTTTTTTTAATAATCTCAAAGGCACTTTCAATTATAATCTCACTATCAGCGCGGGGGATTAAAACATTTTTTGTCACTAGAAAATCAAGGCCATAAAATTCTTTATGACCAGTGATATAAGCTAAGGGATAGTTTTTAACTCGTTTCTTTATAACAGTTTGATAGGCGGTAATTTCTTGCGGGGTTAGGCTATACTCAGGATGAGCTAAGATAAAAGCCCGTGGTTTTTTTAGTACCCACGCTAAAAGCACTTCAGCCTCAAGCCAGGGTGAAGGTAGGTTATTTGTATGTAATAATGCGACGGCTGTTTTAAGCGTTTGTTTGATGCTGGGCTGAGAAATAGTTTTTAAGCGCATAAACAATAGTATCAATTTCACCTTCCATAATTAAGTTGATTGAATGCCAGCTTTCCTTTAAGCGATGATCAGTGACAC
>CAYZML010000046.1:0-5902 GCA_964479555.1 uncultured Gammaproteobacteria bacterium
GAAGTAACTTCGTCTTCATCAACTTCGGGGTGGTACCGTAAACCACCTTTATAGGGACCGGCGACATTATTATATTGAACTCGGTAACCGGAAAAAACTTTGATTTCCCCTGAGTCACGTTCAATCGGCAGACTAACTTTAATAATTCGTTGGGGTGATTTTAAAATATCAAGATAGTTTTTTGCTTGCGGGTTATCAAAAAGCTTATGAGCGACAATGACCTCATAAGCTTTTTCAAGCTGCTGTAGATTATCGACCATCATAGATTAAAAAATACCTAAACGTTGTTTAACATTTTTTATAGTTTCCGCCGCGGTAGCTTTCGCAATGATCGCACCGTTATTTAAAATTTTTCTAACATCATTATCACTAAAAGCTTTAGCGCGACTTTGCCAGTTTTCTAGAAAGTTCGCCACGAGGTTAGCCAGATCTTCTTTAAATTCACCATAGCTTTTATGTTCATAGCGAATTTCCAATTCTTTAATACTAATATTTTCTAAAGTAGAATAGATGGTTAATAAATTTGCAATAGCTGGTTTTTTCTTTTCATCAAATTTTATTTCTGAACCTGAATCAGTAATAGCTCGTTTAATTTTTTTATGGGCGACTGTTGGCGCGTCGGCTAAGAAAATACAGCCAGCCGGAACGCTTTTACTCATTTTCTTTGTTGGATCATTTAGCTGCATAATTCGTGCCCCTTCTTTTCTTAAAAGTGGTGTTGGTATAGTAAATACCTCACCATACAGATTATTAAAGCGGCGAGCTAAGAGACGAGCTAATTCAATATGTTGATTTTGATCTTCTCCGACTGGGACAATATTAGTTTTATAGAGTAAAATATCAGCCGCCATTAAGGTTGGATAATTAAGTAAGCCTGCTCCCGGTCCTTCTTTTTTCTGACTTCGTACATAGTCTTTATATTGCGTCATTTTTTCTAGCTCAGAAACTTTTGTGATTGTATTTAAAATCCAACCGAGTTCAGTGTGCTCGGCAATATCAGATTGTTTAAAAATAATTGATTGTTTTGGGTCAATACCAGAAGCAAGGTAAGCACGAATAACCGCCAGACTACGCTGATGTAATTCTTCTGGTTTTTGGTAAACAGTGATGGCATGGTAGTCAACCAAGCAAAAAAAACATCGGTAATCTTTTTGTAATTCTAGCCATTGAGTAATAGCGCCAATATAATTACCCAGGTGGAGATCACCCGAGGGTTTAATGCCGGAAAAAAGAGTTGGTTTCATACGTTAATAGTATTATAGGTCAAGATTAGGGTCAACTTTAACTTTTGACCATGGGGTATATCTATGAGCCTTATATTTAAAATAACCGGCGGTGGCAATCATCGCAGCGTTATCAGTTGTATACTGTAGATCGGGCAAATAAAATGCTAGTTTATTTTTTTCTGCTTCAGTCAGCAGGGTTTTTCGTAAAGTTTCGTTGGCGGCTACACCACCAGCGAGCATGACTGAGGCAACGTGATATTTTTCGGCCGCACGAATAGTTTTTTGTACCAATACTTCAACCACTGCCTGCTCAAACTCATAACAATATTTCGAGATTCTTTTTTTATAATTTTTATCTTTTTTAACCGCGTACAACAGAGCTGTTTTTAAACCGGAAAAAGAAAAATCAAAATTTTTTTCTTTTAGCATCGGACGAGGTAAATGTATTGGTGGATTTTTTTTATGAGATGATGGTTTATAATGAGCCGCTTGTTTGGCTACTATTGGACCGCCCGGATACCCAAGCCCTAGTAGTTGAGCGGCTTTATCAAAAGCTTCACCAGCGGCGTCGTCCCGTGTTTCTCCGATTGTTGTATAGGTAAGGTGATCTTTCATTAAAACTAACTGCGTGTGGCCTCCAGAGACAGTTAAAATTATAGCTGGTAATTTCGGTGACTGTTTTATAAAATTACTATAAAGATGACCTTCAATATGATTAATAGTGATGAGAGGTAGTTGCCAAACATAAGCGAGAGTTTTAGCAGTTTCAATGCCAACCATTAATGAGGTAATGAGCCCTGGACCAATTGTGACAGCAATGGCAGAGATTTTTTTTCTTACCTCGTTTCTTTTAACACCAGCGGTTAGTAAAGCTTCCTCAATCACCGGTAAAATATTAACAACATGTTCACGGGCGGCCACTTCCGGCACAACCCCACCATATTTTCCGTGGATTTTTACTTGAGAGGAAATAATATTAGAAATCAGTTTAACGGAATTTCCTGTGCCTTCGGCTACGGCCGCGGCCGTCTCATCACAGCTTGTTTCAATAGCTAAAATTTTCATATATTAGAGTGTCTTTACTATAGCAGAATTTGTGCTAAGATGGCAGAAGTAATAACATACATACGTTATTAGTTTGGCGGATGTGGTGGAACTGGTATACACGCATGCCTTAGGAGCATGTGCCATTGGCATGAGGGTTCGAGTCCCTCCATCCGCACAGATAAAATTAAATCTTAATATAGAAAATTAAATCGCATCATCACGGTGCGTTTTTTTATATTAGTATGGTATACTATTACTATTGATTATAATAAAAATAGCTTCTCAATTTTTATGCAATTTATAAAATTTTATAAGGACCTTGGTATTAAAGATGTTCCCTCGGTTGGTGGTAAGAATGCTTCGCTCGGTGAGATGGTGCGAACATTAACCGCTAAAAAAGTTCGTGTACCAAACGGTTTTGCCACAACGGCCGAGGCTTATCGTTATTTTTTTAAAGAAACTGGCTTAATGACAGAAATTAGAAAAATTTTAAAAGGTTTAGACACTCATAACGTGTTAGACCTTGGGCGACGTGGACAAAAAATTAGAACATTAATTAATCAGGCTGAGTTTCCCGATAAATTTAAGAAAGAAATTATTATTGCTTATGATAAGTTATCAAAGATGTATAAAACTAAAAATATTCACGTGGCAGTACGTTCCTCAGCCACCGCCGAAGATTTACCTGACGCTTCTTTTGCTGGTCAGCAAGATACCTATTTAAATATTTCTGGTCATGAAGCTCTTTTAAAGTCGGTCAAGTCTTGTATTGCTTCTTTATTTACTAATCGCGCGATTTCCTACCGCCAGGATAAAGGGTTTGATCACTTTAAAATTGCTCTTTCGGTCGGTGTACAAAAAATGGTGCGATCAGATGTTGGTTCAAGCGGTGTGATGTTTTCTATTGATACTGAATCAGGTTTTAAAAATGTTGTGTTGATTAACGCTATTTATGGTCTGGGTGAAAATATTGTTCAAGGTAAAGTAAACCCAGATGAATTTATGGTTTTTAAGCCGACTGGTAAAATCATTTATCGAGCGCGTGGTCGTAAGCGAATAAAAATGGTATATGATCACGGTGGTCCAAAGCCAGTCAAGGACATACCGGTCCCAGTTAACGAACAATTTGAGTATTCAATCACTGACGCTCAGGTTAAAGAATTAGCGCGCGCTGCGATGATTATTGAAGATCACTATCAGCGACCGATGGATATGGAATGGGCGGTTGATGGCGTTGAAAATAAAGTATATATCGTTCAGGCGCGGCCAGAAACAATCCATAGTGTTCGTGATTATAATATTGTTGAAGAATATAAAATCGCTTCACATCCCGCCCCGGTGATTAAAGGTAAAAGTGTTGGTAATAAAATCGGTAGCGGTGAAGTAAACCGTATCATGGATATAAAGGATATTTCAAAATTTAAAAAAGGCCAGGTATTAGTGACTGATATGACTGACCCAGACTGGGAGCCGATTATGAAAATTGCTTCGGCGATTGTGACTGATAAAGGTGGGCGTACCTGCCATGCAGCGATTGTTTCTCGTGAACTTGGTATTCCTTGTGTCGTTGGTACGGAAACAGGTAGCCAGGTTTTAAAACCAGGCGAAAAAATTACTGTTAGTTGTGCTGAGGGTGATGATGGTTATGTCTACCCCGGTATTATTAAATATACAGTCAAGAAAACTAATATTAAGAATCTGGCCCGACCAAAAACAAAAATTATGATGAATATTGGTTCACCGGAGCTTGCCTTTTCCTCTTCTTTTATTCCTAATGATGGAGTTGGTTTGGCTCGTGAAGAATTTATTATTAATACATATATTAAAATTCATCCACTAGCTTTAATTAATTATCCGCATCTGCATGATAAAAAAGTAAAGCGACAGATTGACGCTTTAACAGTTGGTTATGATGATAAGAAACAATTTTTTGTTGATCGTTTGTCACAGGGAGTAGCTTTAATTGCTGCTGCTTTTTATCCCAAACCTGTTATTGTTCGCCTCACTGATTTTAAGTCAAACGAGTATGCTAATTTGATCGGTGGTAAAGCGTATGAGCCGATCGAAGCCAATCCGATGATTGGTTGGCGTGGCGCTAGTCGTTATTATGATCCAAGCTATGAACCAGCTTTTGCACTTGAGTGTAAGGCATTAAAAAAAGTACGAGATGAGATGGGTCTGACAAACATGAAAATTATGATTCCGATTTGTCGAACGATTGAGGAAGGTAAAAAAGTTTTAGAATTACTGGCAACGCATGGCTTAAAACAAGGTAAGGATGGTTTAGAAGTATATGTTATGGCAGAAATTCCTGCCAATATAATTTTAGCTGATCGGTTCGCTAAAATTTTTGATGGTTTTTCGATTGGTTCAAATGATTTAACTCAATTGACACTTGGTATTGACCGTGATGCTGGTTCACTTAAGGTTGCCGGTATGTCTAATGAAAAAAATGATGCTGTTAAATCATTAATTCGTTATTTAATTAAGGTTGGAAAACACACTAAAACCAAGGTTGGTATTTGTGGTCAGGGTCCAAGTGATTTTCCTGATTTTGCCCGCTTTTTAGTTGAATGCGGTATTGACAGCTTATCATTAAATCCAGATACCGTTATAAAAACAACAATTGATATCCTTAAGACTGAAAAACGTCTGAAACGATAGGGGTTGCCACGATGGAAAAGGTAGAGTATAATCGTCTCACGACCCTTATATTTACTACTAATAATATATGAATCGATTTTTTACAGGTTTTTGGGAAATATTTAAAACAGCCTTAATTTGCTGTGCAATTATTTTACCCATTCGTTACTTTATTGCTCAGCCGTTTTATGTTAAAGGTGCCTCGATGGAGCCTAATTTACATGAGCATGATTATCTTTTAGTTGATGAAATTAGCTATCGTTTTCACCCTCCAGAAAGAGGTGATATTGTTGTTTTTCGTTATCCTGATGACCCACAAGAGTATTTTATTAAACGAGTCATTGGTTTACCGGGTGAAACGGTTTTAATTAAAGATGGTGGAGTCTATATTACTGATCCATCGGGCGCCACGACTCAGCTTGCAGAGACTTATCTACCAAACGATTCTGCGACAGTTGCGCAGTCAGATGAACCAGTAACTTTAAAGTCAAATGAGTATTTTATGCTTGGCGATAACCGAAATGGTTCAAAAGATTCACGCAGTTTTGGCCCAGTACATTATAGCTTTATTGTTGGGCGAGCTTTTTTTCGCGGCTTACCACTTGATCGTGTTGAACTTGTACCAACTCCCTTATATAGCCCAAGTAAATAAGTTCTATGGTAAAAACTTTTCCTAAAAAACCAGCACCGGTTGTTGTACGAACACCTAAGAAACCAGAATTACCAGGCCGTCTTAAAGGTATGAAAGATACCTTACCGGATGAATGGCGCTATTGGCGACTTGTCGTTGATAAGGCGTTGCAGATGGCACGCATCTATGACTTTGAACGAATTGAAATGCCGCTCCTTGAAGCGGCCAGTCTGTTTGAAAGAAGTCATGGAAAGAGCAGTGAAGTTATTCTTAAAGAGTTATATACTTTTCTTGATAAAGGCGGTGAGCGAGTGGCGTTACGACCACAGGCAAAAACATCATTAGCCCGTGCTGT
>CAYZML010000047.1:0-5826 GCA_964479555.1 uncultured Gammaproteobacteria bacterium
AAAGCAAAGTGCTTTAGAGGTACTGTCATTGTAATGAAGCATAAGATCATTTTTTAAATGATCGGCTAAACTCGGATAGCCTTTACGCCACGTGTTAGTTCCTACAATAATAGCGTCTAGCTCAGAGGGAAGAAGCCCGGTAGTTGATAGACATCTTTTAGCGGCGATTAAAGCTAGCTCATGATTTTTTCCTTGAAAGAATGTTCGGTTTGAAAAACCGATTTTATCAATGGCTTTTTTTACCTCGAGCTCTATTTCATCATTAAGAAAAGGTGGGGGATGACCAAATATTTTTTCTTTTGATTCATCTGGGATATATTGTGTTAGAAAGTCTTGTTGCGAAATTCGACTAAGCCTCTGATCAAAAGCCGGATCAGTATGCCCATAGCCAAGAATTTCAACACCATATCCTGGAAGATCTTTTGTGTTAATGAACATTATTTTCCTCCTTTTATATTTTTATGTTAGTTTTTTTATTACCTACTGTTTACTATAATCTCTATTATACGTCAACTCTCTTGACAAATCATCAATAAAACCCTATTATGGGTTGTACCGTCTGTGCTCACTAATTTAAAATTTTTACACTATGTTAATGATTCGTTTTTCCCGTGTTGGGAAAAAAGGTTATCCAACCTATCGCTTAGTTATCTCTGAAAAACAACGTGATCCGTATGGTAAAGCCTTAGAAATTCTTGGATCATATAATCCCCATACCAAAGCTTTACAAGTCAAAGCCGAGCGTATCACCCATTGGATTTCTAAAGGAGCACAAATGTCTGACACTGTTAATAATTTACTAGTAAAAAACGAAATTATTAAAGGCAAAAAGACTCGCTCGCCTAAAGCAAAGACCAAGAGAAAACAAGCTAAATAGAAAATCACCCTCTTATGAGGGTGATTTTTTTATAATTTTTTACTTTTTTTAGTTTTAATCTTTAGCCCCTTTTTTTCCAAAAAGGCAATGTGCTCATTAACGACTGCCTCTGATATCCCCCGCGCGATGGCAATTTGTGTAATCGATAATCCTTGATTAAGCATATCAAACGTTTCCAATTGAGTAAGTTTAGTTTCAAGTTTATGGCCGGCTTTAGGTGATTCAATTTCGACTTCAACTTCGCCTTGAGAGGTTGGAAAAGTCATATACTTTAAACAGGTATCACATTTTTCACAACGATCAATTTCGTAATCACCGAAATAATTTAAAATATACTTTTGCCGACAACTGATTGTAAAAACATACTGCTCCATCATATCAAGTTTAATATAAGCTTTCGTCGCTTTATCTTTCATGGCGCGTGTATTAATTTCCAAATCTTCAAGCGCCACTGTTTTCACTAATTCAATTTCAGTGCCTTTAAACGGCGGAGTGTAAGTAAGAACTTCGCTTGAGACTAATTTTTTTAGTAAACGAGTTAATGTATCTCGGTTTACGTTAATGAGGTTGGCGATTTCATCTAAGTTAGCCTCAAAGCCAGCTATCAACTCTTGTTCAAAGCGACCAAAGAGTTTATTAAACGTATCAATTTGAACTGTGGCCCGTTTACTTAAACTTTCGCGCGCGGTTACAACTGAAGTTAATAATTTTAGACTAGCTTGCCCGATACGTTCACGTGCACGACGGATATAACCGGATTGTTCCAAAATTTTTAAACAGGTACCAATCGCCATTTCCGGAGAATCATCACCGATGGCTTTTTTAATTTCACTATACGTAAGAAGAATTTTATTTTCGTTACGGGTTAGTAGGTAAGCATACACATCAGCTACTAATTCAGGTGATGGATTATCGCCACGAATAAAAAATTCTCGTAAGTATCGGTCACGGGGATTATAAAGTAAGAGGCAGACACTTGGTTTTCCATCACGCCCAGCTCGTCCAGCCTCTTGGTAATAGGCTTCGATAGTACCTGGTAAGTCATAGTGAATAACAAAACGAATATCTTTCTTATCAATTCCCATACCAAAAGCATTGGTAGCAACAATCACCTGAGCTTTGCCGCTCATAAAATTATGCTGTACCCAGTGACGCTCCTCAGTTTGCATGCCGGCGTGATAACCAACGGCCTCAATTCCCGCCCCGAGGAGTATTTCAAGGAGTTCATCGGCTTTAGCTCGCGTACCAACATAAATAATACCTGATTCATCAGCCAGGCTTGCTAAAACATCAAGTATAATTGAAGCTTTTTGGATTTCCGCCGCCTCACTAACGCCAAATTGTAAATTCGGTCGAGCAAAACCAGTAATAATGTGTAGCGGATTTTTTAAGTTAAGTTGAGTAATAATATCTTCTCTAACTTCTGGGGTAGCAGTAGCGGTTAAAGCAATGACCGGCGGATTACCAACTAATTTTAAAGCCTGGGTTAGTTTTAAATAACTGGGGCGAAAATCATGACCCCATTGACTAATACAATGAGCTTCATCAATCGCAAACAAACTAACTTTAATTTTGGAGATTTCAGCGTTAAAGTCAGAATTATAAAAACGCTCAGGGGCAATATATACAAGTTTGTAATCACCTTGCTTTATAGCCACAAGTCGTAAGCGTGTCTCTTCAAGACTAAGCGAGCTATTAATAAACGTCGCGGCAATACCGCGTGTTAGTAGTACATCAACCTGATCTTTCATTAAAGCAATCAAAGGTGAAATAACTAATGTAACTCCTTCCAGAGCAAGCGCCGGTAACTGGTAACAGAGAGATTTACCGCCACCGGTTGGCATAATAACAATTGTGTCTTTACCATTAAGCACATTAGTAATCGCCTCTTCCTGGCCTGGTCGGAATTGTGAAAAGCCGTAGTACTGATTTAATAAATTTATTACATTATTTTCCTTCATGGTTGAAGTTTATAATTACTTGACTGATAGTTAGGTAATAGATTGTCAATTCTAATAACCATTGTTTTACCGATTATATTTTTCTACGTTTCTTAAATATAGCAAGCGTATTCCAGAAAGCCATGGCGATTGTCATTGGTCCGACACCACCAGGTACCGGACTGAGGTAACCATCAATCTTATCTAAACTAATACTATCAACATCACCACAAATTTTTCCATCAGCTCCTGCGCTAATGCCAATATCAATAATAATTACCCCAGGTTTGACCATATCAGCGGTTAAATAATGAGCCTTGCCAATCGCCGTGATAATAATATCAGCTTGTTTAGTAATTTCAGTAAGATTAGTTTGCTTGATATCAGCTAATAAAACTTCTGCATCTTGACGCCTTAGAACTTCAGCTAAGTTATTTTCGAAAATATCAGAATTGGCAATAACTACCACAGTCTTTTTTTCTAGTGATTGGCCAATACTACTTAACATTGCGAGAATAACCGCATAGACCGGTGGCATAATTGCTTCGGTCGTATCAGATTGCATCAAAGCTGCAAGATTCTTTTTAGTAAAACCATCAACATCTTTTTCCGGTACAATAGTATTAATAATCGTAGTGGTATCAAGGTGCGCGGGTAGGGGGAGTTGTATTAAGATGGCATCAACGGCTGAATCCTTATTTAAAAATTCAATCATTTTAATAAGTTCAGTTTGTTCAATAGTTTCTTCGCAGTAGTAGACATGGGTATCAATACCAACTGCCTTTGATTGTTTTTCTTTTAAACTAACATAGAGCTTTGAGTCTGGTCGGTTACCAACCAAAATAATTGCTAAGCCAGGATGAAGACCATTAAGAGCTTGTATTTCAAGAGTAATACCATCTTTGATTTTTTCCGCTAAAGCGCGACCATCAATTAGTTTCATCGAGTCATTACAATTAATTAATAAGGTAGAGGATAGCGAGCGCACAATTCTTTGATAGTTGACTGACATTCAATAAGTATTTTTTCCTCAGTTTTATGATTAAGCGCATGATCGATTGTTTGCGTTATAGCAATACAATCAGCCTCGGTGCAACCTCGAGTGGTAATAGCCGGAGTACCAAGGCGAATCCCTGAAGGGTTAAGTGGAGGGTTTGGATCATTAGGAATAGTTGAACGTGAAACAGAAATACCGATTTTTTCCAAAATTTTTTCCGCTTCTTTTCCGCTGATATTTTTATTTTGTAAGTCAATCACAAACAGGTGATTATCAGTTCCGCCAGAAATAATTGTATAGCCTAATTTCGTAAATTCCGTGGCCATGCTCTGAGCATTTTTTATAACTTGTTGAGCATAGGTTTTAAAGTCTGGTTGCAGGGCTTCGAAAAAGGCCACCGCTTTAGCGGCGGTGACATTATCATGCGGGCCACCTTGTATACCAGGAAAAACAGCGCGATTAATTGCTTTCGCATGTTGTTCTTTTGACATAATAATAGCACCACGAGGTCCTCGCAAGGTTTTATGAGTTGTTGTCATAACAACGTCAAATAATGGCGCAGGGTTAGACAGCTCACCAGCGGCGATTAAGCCAGCCGGATGAGAAATATCAGCAAAGGTTAAAGCGCCAACTTCATCAGCGATAGTTTTAAAAGCGTGCCAGTCAACTTCACGTGAGTAAGCACTAAAACCTGCTACAATCATTTTTGGTTTTTCTTGTCGGGCAAGCTCTCGAACTTGGTCCATATCAATTCGTCCTTCAGAGTTTAACCCATATTGAACAAAGCGATACAGCAAACCGGAAAAGTTAATTGGATGACCATGTGATAAATGACCGCCATGATCAAGTCGTAGACCCAAAACAGTATCGCCGGGTTGTAATAAAGCGAGATAGATGGCGGCATTGGCTGGTGAGCCAGATAGAGGTTGAACATTAACTGCTTCAGCTCCAAATAATTTTTTTACTCGTTCAATCGCTAATGTTTCAACTTCGTCAATAACGCTATTACCGCCATAATAACGATGGCCAGTATAACCTTCGCTATATTTATTAGCTAAGGGTGAAGATAGCGCCTCTAATACTGCTGGTGAAACATAGTTTTCTGAAGCAATTAACTCTAGTTCTGTGTTCTGTCGGTCTGTTTCTTTTTGTATGAGATGAGCAATTTGAGGGTCTTTTTCCATTATTAGAGCAGTAGTTGTCATAGTGGATTTTTAACCTTATTTTCTCTATAATTAAGAATATAATTATTTAAGCATACTACTATGTCTAAGACAAGGCGCTTTTCCTTTATAATTGTGTTATTTTTAGCTTTATTTCTTGGTGGGTCAGCCTATGCTATTGATAGTAAAGATCAAGATACAACTATTATTGCCAAGGATGAAGTCATTAGCAGTACTTTAGTAAGAGCGGGCTCTTCATTAGTTATTGATGGCAAAGTTCAGGGTGATGTTATCTGTCTCGGACAATCAATTACAATTAATGGTTTTATTGATGGTGATGTTTTGTGTGCCGGACAAACAATTACAATTAATGGTGAAGTAAGGGGTGATGTTCGGGCAGTAGGTAGCTCAGTTGTGATTAATGGAAAAGTGGCTCGTAATGTTATGGTGGCGGGAAGTAATATTACTTTAGGCAATCAAGCTCAAGTAGGCTGGGATATGATGTTTGCTGGCGCAATGAATCAGATTAACGGTACTGTAAAACGCGACATTGATGGCGCGGGTGCAAGAATTATTATTAGTGGTAATGTTGCGCGTAACGTCTATCTTATGAGTGGTGATAATCGTCAAGAAAATCAAAGTGAAGGAGAAAAAATAAATTCAAGTATTGTTATTACTAAGAGTGCCATGATTAACGGTGATTTTAACTATAAAGCTAACTCTAAAGCTCAAATTGAAGACGGAGCAATAATCAAAGGTACAACCACAAAGCTTTCTTTTGCTTCAACTAAAGGATCAAGTCGTGGAGAAATGGCTGGCTGGATCTGGTGGCGTATTATTTGTATGTTT
>CAYZML010000048.1:0-5747 GCA_964479555.1 uncultured Gammaproteobacteria bacterium
TTCTTGTGCAGTTGGTACAAAACTTTTTGTTCCAAACCGAGGCGCCTCAACGGTATCGATAATTAATACAGCAAGTAACACTGTTATAGCCACTGTCTCAGTTGGAATTCAGCCGACAACTTGTGTTGTTATTGGCTCCAAAGTTTTTGTTACTAGAGATGGTAATGCTAATAATACCGTCGCGGTAATAGATTCAGTAACAAATACAGTAGTTGATACTCTTACAACTGGTTATAAGCCTTTTTATGCTACAGCAGCTGGAAATAAATTATATACAAGTAATAATTTTAGCAATAACTTTACGTCTATTGACACTACAACTATTACTTCACAATTACCAAGTCTTACTTCATTTACTTCCACTACTGCTGATGGGACATATGTTGAAGGACAGTCAATAAATATTACTGCCAATTTTGGCCAAGCACTTGCTGGAGGCTCAACAATGACTGTGACGCTTAATACTGGTGATTCAGTGGTTCTTAATAATGTCAGTGGCACTACCTTGACTGGAACCTATACTATTGGAAGTGGAGATACAACCCCTGATTTAGCTGTAACAGTAGTCACTAGCGCTTCTGTAAGTGATACAAACTCACACACTCGAACAAGCTATAGTCTACCTTCGTCAGTTGGTACTCTGGTAGCAGAAAATTCTTTTATAACCAGAAATATTGGCGATAGTAGCAATATTGTTATTGGTTCTTATTTAAGTATTCCAGTTGGTACAAATCCTTACCAGGTCTCTTCTTCAATAACAGTAGAAGGAGTTGGGTATATCTATGTTGCTAATCAAGGTAGTAATACTGTTTCCGTGATTAGAAAAAGTGATAATTCGGTTGTAGCTACAATTCCTGTTGGTGAAGAAGCGTATGGGGTGGCATCAGTTGTAATTTCAGGAACAACCTATATCTATGTAGCAAATACCAAGTCTAATACTGTGTCAGTAATAAATACGACAAGCAACTCAGTAATTGCGACAATTCCAGTTGGTGTTAAACCTTATTATGTTGCTGTCGTTGGATCTAATATATATGTTACTAATAGTCAATCAAATACTGTCTCGGTTATTAGTGGGTTAACAAATACCGTTACCGCAACAATCCCAGTTGGTAGATATCCACGCGGTATTAAAGCTTATGGTACGGATTTATATGTAGCTAATTATGGTGATCCAAATTACTCAGGTGGAAATACTGTTTCGGTTATTAATTCTCTTACTAATACAGTTAGTGCAACTATTGTTTTACCAGCTGGATCAACCGGCCCGCGTGGATTAACGGTTTCTGGTTCAAAGGTGTATGTTAGTAATTTTCGTTCTAATAATGTTTCAGTAATAAATACTGCTACAAATAGTGTTTCCGCTACTGTGGCAGTTGGCGTTGGGCCACGAGGCATAACTCCTCTTGGAAGTAATATTTATGTAGAGAATTTTGATGATGGAACAATTTCAGTTATCAATACAGCTACTGACACCGTTTCAGATACTATAACTGTTGGTCATTCCCCGACTGGTATGGGTGTTAGTGGTACAGATTTATATGTTTCACGTTTTCAGGATAATTCTGTATCAATTCTTAACACTTTAACTAATACATTGCGACCAGCTGCACCAGTTATTTCTAATGTTGTTTTAACTAGTTTATCACAAACAACTGTTACTATTACTTGGAATACAGATAAAGTTTCTGATTCAACTATTGAATATGGTCTTACAGATAGCTATGGCCAGAATGTTACATCAAGTAGTCCTACACAAAATCATTCATTACAGATTACAGGTTTAACCCCTGGCTCTAGTTACCACTACCGTATTATTTCGGTTGATGCTGATTTAAATAGATCGGTATCGGCTGATCGTACTTTCAGAACAATAAATATAGGTGGTATTGGTATTATTGGTAACCATAATCCCATTCCTTTTTCAGCAGAGCCCGTTGATATAGATTTTTCTAAACCGATAGTTGGACAAGAAAAGTTAACAACGAATGATTTAAGATTCTCTTCCAAGTTCTCTCTTTGCCCAGAATGGTCAAGTCAGCTGCCATTAGTTTCAAATGCTATTAACACACCTATTTTTCAAAGACTAAAAGGGCTATTTGCTTTAGCAACCGAAGATCGAGGTAGTATTTGGTATATTGACCCTCATGCGGGATATCGTTATGAAGTCAGAGAGTCAACCGCTTTATGTTTATTTGAAGCTGCGACATTAGGTATTACTAATAAAGATTTAGCAAACATTTCCGAGGTTTCTTCCAGTCAGCCCGTGACTAGCCTTGCCAAACGTTTACAAGGATCACTATTACTACAAACCGAAGGAGGCGGTCAAACCTGGTACGTGAGTCCGCTAGGTTATCGTATAAAAGTAGTTGCTAATAACTTATTAAATACAGCTAAACAATTTTTAGTGGGAGTCAATAATAAAAACCTTGAGACAATTCCAATAAATTCAAAAAAGTAGTATAAAAAGGAAATAATCTGAAATAACCTGCAAAGGTTTTTTTATTTACCCATTTGCCTATTTTAGAGTGAGGATGTTATCGTGTAGATATGAAATATAATCCAGCTGTTTTTAAAGCTTATGATATACGCGGTATTTATGGCCGTGATTTTGATGATGAATTTGCCTATCAGTTAGGTTTAGCTTATACAAAACTACGGCAAGAAGAGCTTGGTCGCGAAAAATTAGCGATTGTAGTCGGTTGTGATATGCGACTTTCTTCTCCGGCTTTAATGAAAGAATTAGTTAGAGGTTTATTGACTGGTGGCGCTGATGTAGTTACTATTAGCCTAACCCCAACACCGACATTTTATTTTACCGTAGCTCACTATGGTTATGATGGTGGTATCCAGGTTAGTGCCTCACATAATCCTAAAGAATATAATGGTTTTAAATTAGTTCGCCAGTTAGCTTCGCCATTGGGCCTGACAAGCGGCTTGGAAGATATAAAAAAATTGATTGATGAAGGGTCCTTATCTCCGCCAACTATAAAAGGTACAAGTAGGTCACAGATTGATAGTTTAATTGATCAAGTACAGTTTGATCTTAACTTTGCTGAAGTTAAAGAGATTAAACCCCTTCATATTATCATTGATACGGCTAATTCAATGGGAGCGCTTTATTTTGATGAATTATTAAAATATATTCCTCAGTTAAAGATAGAAAAAATGAATTGGGAGCTTGACGGTACTTTTCCCGCCCACGAGGCTGATCCTTTTAAGCCGGAAAATGTTAAAGCATTGTGTGCAGCAGTAAGGGAAAGGAAAGCTGACTTAGGTGTCGCAACTGATGGTGATGGTGATCGCATTTTTTTTATTGATAATGAAGGCCAGCCAATCGAACCTGGTATTACGCGCGCCATAATGGCGGCCTTATTTTTACGCGCTAAACCGAAAACAACTATTGCCTATGATATTCGTCCCGGTCGTATTACCTATGACACGATTATGGCTCAGGGCGGGCAACCATTAGTTACACATGTTGGTCATTCGCTGATCAAAGAAGCTATGATTGATACTGGTGCCTATTTTGGCGGCGAATCTTCAGGTCATTTTTTTCTTAATATGGACACAGAAGGTTGTTATGAAGTTCCGGGTATTGTCTTTTTAAAATTATTAGTTGATGTTTCTATAAGCGGAAAATCATTAGCTGAATATATACAACCGTATAAAAAATATTTTCATAGTGGTGAGATAAATATACCGATTAATGATGGTCAGGAAAAGATTATTGCCCTTAAAGAGAAATATGATAGTGGTAAACAAAATATGTTTGATGGTCTAACGGTTGAATATCCGGATTTCTGGTTTAATGCGCGTTTATCTAATACTGAACCGTTATTACGGTTAAATCTTGAGGCAAAAACTAAAGAGATAATGGAACTTAAAACTAAGGAAATTTTAAATTTTCTTATAACGTAAAATATTAGCGTTAGGCTAAAGTCTTGACTTTTAACTTAAATTTTTTTAGAGTAAAGAAAATTATATATAAACTTTAAAAAAGGAGAGGGATTATGTCAGATTATGATAGAGATATAATCTTAAAAGAATGGGAGAATAAGGGGTATTTATCTCCTGAGGCATCAAAGAGATTAAAGAGATTTAAAGAACGGATTGATAATTCAATAAATCAATCCAACCAACCGCCAACCATTCTCGAAGTAAGAAAAGAAATTTTTTCTTTAAGAAATAGTAATAAATTAACTCCAGAAGAAGAAACGATAATTGAAAAATTTGAAAAAATGATTAGTGGCAGAAGAGATGCGGATTGCTTAGATAGTGGTTTAGAGGTGATCTTTGAAAAAATCCTAGAGATAAAAAGCTCTTATTTTTATAAAGAAGAGTAGGGGTTAACTCCGGTGACCCAGTAAATTTAATAATAAGGCGAAGAATAATATCTTCGTCTTTTATATTTTTAATTTTTCTAATAATCGTTTTAAGGCAAGGACATACGCGGCTGTACGTACATCAATATTATAATCATGCGCATAATGCCAAATGTGATTAAAAGCCGAAGTGATGGTTTCTTTTAATTTGTTATTAACAACTGTCAGTTCCCATCGTTCTTTTTTCATATTTTGTTCCCATTCGAAATAAGAAACAACTACACCGCCGGCGTTAGCAATAACGTCAGGAATAATAATTATACCTCGGTCAGTTAATTTTTTATGTGCTTCGCCGGTGAGTGGGCCATTGGCAATTTCTAAAATTACGTTAGCCTTAATACTTTGCCAATTTTTTTCAGTAATAACATCATTCATTGCCGCTGGAACAAGAACATCAACCTCTAAAGCTAATAATTCCGCTGGTGTTAATAATTTGCTTTCAGGAAATCCATGTAAGCTCCCAGTTTCGTTTTTATATTTTTTAAGAGCAGTAATATCAAGGCCGGCTTGGTTATAAATTGCCGCCTGTGAGTCAGCCACCGCCACAATCTTCCAGTTTGGTTTAAGGGAATGAGCAAAGTGAAGACCGGCATTACCAAAGCCCTGAAGAGCGATAGTAATAGGTTTATCTTTTTGTCCATTACTATCTAAGAATGATTCTAAAATATAAGCGGCACCTAGGCCAGTGGCTGTTTCCCGCCCTTCTGATCCGCCATAGTTGAGCGGTTTACCCGTAATGACGGCCGGATTTGTGTCACCAGTGACACGTTCATACTCATCTCGAAACCAATTCATAATTTCTGGTGTAGTATAAACATCAGGGGCAGGCACGTCAATCGTTGGACCAACGTTTGGCGCTAACGCACGAGCTAACGCGCGAGTTAATTTTTCCAATTCTCGCTTACTGAGAGTTTTTGGATCAACTATTATCCCGCCCTTACCGCCGCCATAAGGCAGGCCAACCACTGAGCATTTAAAAGTCATCCAAAATGCGAGTGAGGTAACTTCGTCTAAGTTAACATCGGGGTGATAGCGAATGCCTCCCTTCGTTGGCCCGCAGGCGTCGTTGTATCTAACCCGATAGCCTTGGAATACCTTAAGAGAACCATTGTCCATTCGAACTGGAATTGATACCTGCAGAACCTGCTTGGGAGTTTTAAGAATTAGGGCCGATTCGGGATCGATTTTATAAATTTGGAGGGCTTTATCGAGTTGTTTTTGAGCCTGCTCAAAGGTGGAATTTGCCATGTAAATGATCTCCTAACGTTGGCCGCCGTAACCATTCATATCCGCAAAATCCACTTCCTCGCACCATTTTTTGTTGTCGTTCCAAATTTTTTTGATCCTGATAGCGCTTGTTAT
>CAYZML010000049.1:0-5485 GCA_964479555.1 uncultured Gammaproteobacteria bacterium
CTCTCAAAGGTAATATTAGTCACAAAAATCGTAAGCGTGTCGGTCGTGGTAATGCTTCTGGTCATGGTACCTATAGTACTCGTGGCTTAAAAGGTCAGAAATCTCGCTCGGGTGTAAGTGGTTTAAAGCGTTTGGGTATGAAAAAACAGCTGTTAGCAATTCCAAAGAAGCGTGGTTTTACCTCTTACCAAACAAAAGCTGAAATAGTTACACTAGCTAAACTTAATGCCACCTTTAAAGACGGTGCGGAAATTAATCCAGCTGTGTTACGTCGTGCTGGCCTAACTAAGGGCGCTCGTGTTAAGATTTTAGGACAGGGCTCATTAATTTTAAAGAGTATAAAAGCTAAAGGATTACTTGTTTCCGCCGGAGCTCGGGAACAGATTGAAAAAAACGGCGGTCGCATCTTATAACAGTATGGAAAAATTAGCAAAAATTTGGCGTGACCGAGAAATCAGGACCAGTGTTCTCTTTGTATTAGGGATGCTGGCGATTTTTCGTTTAGCGGCTCATATCCCAGTCCCGGGCGTTGATCCGGCGGCTTTGCGCAATTTTTTTAATTCAAACGAAATTCTTGGTTTACTTAATTTGTTTTCAGGTGGAGGTATGGAAAATTTCTCCATTGTCATGATGGGAGTTGGTCCTTATATTACTGCCTCAATTATTTTTCAGTTATTAACGATGTTAGTTCCAAAACTGGAAGAGATGAATAAAGAAGAAGCCGGCCGGCAGAAAATTAATATGTGGACACGATGGGCAACTGTGCCATTTTCCTTGATCCAGTCATATGCGATGATTTCCTTGCTACGTAATTCTGGCTCTGGTATTTTGCCAAATTTACAACCGTTTGACTTAGTTTCAATTATGTTAACAGTTAGCGCCGGCACAATTTTCTTAATGTGGCTTGGCGAGCTTATTAGTGAAAGAAAAATTGGCAATGGTATTTCCTTAATGATTTTTGCTGGTATAATTTCCGGTTTGCCAATGGCGGTTCAGCAGATCCTTGTTAACTATGATTCATCAATGCTTTTTACACTGATTGGCATGGTGGCAATTGTCATTATTACTGTGGTTGGTGTGGTTATTATTAACGAAGGTCAGCGCAATATTCCAGTGCAATACGCTCGTCAGATTCGGGGTAATCGTGCTTTTGGCGGTTCAACCACGCATTTACCATTACGAGTTAATATGGCCGGTGTTATTCCAATTATTTTTGCTATTTCAGTTTTACTTTTCCCATCACTCGCTGCCCAATTTTTTGTTAATGCTCGTAGCCCTCGTTTAGCGGAAAGTGCTCAATGGGTAATTAATGTTTTTCAAAATCAACTTGTGTATGGCATTACTTACTTTATTTTAGTGGTTGCTTTTACCTATTTTTATACCGAGATTGTTTTTCGTCCGGATCAGATTTCTGAAAACTTGCAAAAACAAGGAGGGTTTATTCCTGGTATTCGTCCTGGTCGCCATACATCAGAATATTTAGCCTATATGACACATAAGATTATTTTTGTTGGCGCCCTATTCCTTGGTGTTATTGCTGTTTTACCACTTGTAATGCGTTACTTTACCGGCATTCAGTCTTTAGCCATTGGCGGTACCAGTCTTTTGATTGTCGTCTCAGTTGTCATTGAAACTGTTAAGCAACTCGAAGCGCAACTTTCAATGCGTGAGTATAACATGGACTAAAGTTTTATTAGTTAGTTTTTTAAAAATTCATTAGATATTTCTCCCTGCTAAGGCGATGCCTGCGCTGATTCGTTAATTAAATTGTTTTGGGGTTTGACGATAGGGGCAGGGAGATATAAATTTAAAAATTTAAGATAAGAAAGGAGTTCATAATGACAGAACGCGAAATTAATATATTAGCTTTTCAAAGCAAGGAAAAAAAGATAATATTCTTCTATACTTTGCTAAGTTTAATAGTAATAGGAATAACAAGTTTATTATCTTCAGAAGTAATTGCAATAATTATAATAGCTGTTTATATCGTTATTTCTATTGATATTTTACTTTATTTTAAAAGAACAGCTATAGATTTACACCTACTTTTTCTTGAAGATATAAATCAATTACTAAAAATATCAAAGATTAGTTTTGTAAGTCTAATACCCATTATTCTTTTATTCCTAATATTTATCTGCGGTTTTTTCTCGAGTTATATTCGGAGTAACTGGCTTTTTCTTTTTCTCCCATTAATGTTGATAACATACTGTTTAAACATATTTTTAACTCGCCGAGTCTATAAAATCGCCATGAATATTATCTGATTTTCATGGATCAAATTTCAAGCTTAGTTGTTGTTATCTAGCAATTAAGCTTTTTTTATATGCTATACTAAAGTAGTCTTAATTCATTATTATCTATTTTCATGCCTCGCTTAATTTTGGTTTTTTTTGGTCCGCCCGGCTCAGGCAAGGGGACACAAAGTGATTATTTAAGTGAAATTTCCGGTTTGCCCGCGATTTCAACCGGTGAATTGCTCCGTCATGAGCAGAAAGTTGGTAGTCGGCTCGGTCGGACTGTAAAAAGTCGGATGAGTAAGGGTGGGCTTGTGCCTGTTACCCTAGTTGACCATTTATTAAAAATACGGTTATCTAAAGCCGATACCCAACGCGGTTTTTTACTTGATGGTTATCCTCGTACCGAGCACCAGTTTAAAAATCTTTTAAAGTTTATTAAAGGTGATGATCGGCTGTATTTTATTTCTTTTGAAGTACCAGATCGAGAAGTTGTAACTCGTTTATCCGGCCGGCGGGTTTGTGAATGTGGAGCTTCTTACCATACTATGTATAATCCGCCGAAAAAAGCCGGTCGTTGCGACTTATGTGGACGAGCCTTACGGCAACGCCCCGATGACCGCCCGACTGTTATCAGACAGCGTTTAAAAGATTATCATCATACAATTAAACCATTACTAGAAAAAGCCAGTGGGCGCGGTTCAATTATTACGATTGACGGTGAGCGATCAATTGCGACTATTAATCGTGAATTAAAAGGTAAGCTAAAAAGTTTTGGCGCCTTAAAGGTTAAATCTACCGCAAAATAAATTTATTTAAATAATTACTATTTTTCATGTCTCGTTTAATTAAAACTGCTGATGAAATCGCTTTGATTCGTGAGGGCGGTCATCACTTATCCGTTATTTTAAAAAAAACTGCTGCTTTAGTGCGCCCTGCCGTTACAACCGAAGAGCTAGAAATATGCGCGCTTGATCAAATTGCGGCGATTGGCGGTCGACCGGCATTTAAAAACTATAAGCCTGATAAGCATAGCCAGCCCTTTCCATCGGCTTTATGCTTATCTATTAATCAGGAGATTGTTCATGGGCCTGCTCTGCCAGCTCGCACGCTGAGACAAGGTGATATTATTACACTTGATATTGGTATGGAATATCCGTATAAAAAAGGTAAACCTGGCTATTACACTGATATGGCCACTACTGTACCGGTTGGTGAGATTTCTTCAGCTACAGAAAAATTATTAGTCGGTACAAAAGAATCATTATTAGCCGGTATTGGGATCGTAAAAGCTGGTGTTTCCTTACTTGAACTTGGTTCAACGATTGAAGCGGTTTTAAAAAAATATAATTTAGGAATTATTCGTGACTTAGTCGGACACGGAGTTGGCTTAGCTGTTCATGAAGAACCCCAGGTACCAAATTATTCTTTTAGAAAAGGTGAGTTTCCCAATATGATTTTACAGGCAGGGATGGTTATTGCGATTGAACCAATGGCGACATTAGGCGGTTATCAGATTGCCGCAGCTGATGATGGTTTTACGTATGTTACCGCTGATGGTAGTCTGGCTGCACATTTTGAACATACTGTTTTAGTCACAGAAAAGGGGAGTGAGATTTTAACGCAGTAAGTAAGTCATTTTTTTAATTTTATAAATAAAGAATGTATGAACGACCTCTGCCTTGGTATTGACTGGGGAACAAAAAGAATCGGTTTGGCGCTTGGTAGTGCTGAAACTAAAATCGCTAGCCCTCTGGGCTTTGTTGAGTCTTTAGATGGCCTTCTAGATGTGGCTAAAAACGAGAAAATTGACCGTTTTGTGCTTGGTATTCCTTCTCAGGCCTCTAACTCAGATAGAGAGGTAAATAGTGATTTTAGGGCTTTTTTAAAGGCTCTGGAGGCCGATAGTTCGTTGCCTATTAGTAAGATAGACGAGCGTTTTTCTAGCCAATTAGCCGACCGTCTTATGACCACTCATAAACGCGATGGAAGTCGTGATGCGATCGCCGCGATGGTCATCCTACAGGCCTATTTTGATAGCTTAAAATAAGTTATACTATAGATATGCCCGAGACGTATTGCGAGCCGGCGGTGGTGCTTAATCGTCGTCCTTTTCGCGGTTATGATTATATTGTTTCTTTATATACACAGGGACGAGGAAAAATAGAAGCCGTCGTGCGTGGTGCTCTGCGTCCGCAATCACGTTTAGTCGCTCATCTTGAACCATTAACGTTAGTTGATATTATGGTTGTGACAGGACGGTTATCATCGGTTGGTGGGGCAGTGAGCCGTAATTGCTACCCACACTGCAAAGCTGACCTTGATAAAGTTATTGTTGCGAGTCATGCTCTTGGGATAGTTAATCGTTGGCTGAGAGAGCATATCAGTGATGAACGTATTTTTAATCTTATAACTGATTTTTTAACAATTTTAAATCAACGAACTGCAGACAAGGATTGGTACGAATGGTTGTCTCAAATCTTTTTATATAAAGTGCTTGATTATCTTGGTTATCGACTTGAGCTTGATACCTGTCAGAAATGTGAAAAGATGATTACTGGCTTAGCTACTCTTGATCTTCATCACCAAGGTTTAGTATGTGAATCATGTATGGTAGAAAAAACGCATGCCCCACTAACCACCCGTCTGCGTCAGTATTTAAAAATATATCAGCCACAATCAATTAAAGCTATTGCTACAACTAAAGTATATCGCCAAGAAATTATATCAATTACTTTATTTTTAAAATTATGGATAGCCTATATGAATGAAGAATTAACTCATCAAAGAAATAAGAATTAGTATGTTACGAACACACACCTGCGGCGAATTACGCGCTGAACATAATGGACAAACAATTACGTTAAGCGGCTGGGTACATAGTCGACGTGATTTTGGTGGCGTAATTTTTATTGATTTGCGCGACCGTTATGGTATCACACAGATAACATTTAATAGTGAAAAAAATAAAGAAGTTTGTGCAACTGCAGCTGAATTGCGTCATGAATGGGTTGTTACTGTGAGCGGTGTAGTAGCTCAACGACCAGAAGCTATGGTTAATCATGATCTAGCAACGGGTATGATTGAAGTTGAAGCGCAATCATTAGTTATTTTAAGTCGGGCTGATGTTTTGCCGTTTGAAATTAACAATGAAGAAATAATTGCTAATGTTAAAGAAAATTTACGACTTGAATATCGTTTTCTTGATTTACGACGGGAAAAACTACAGACAATGATGCGTACTAAAG
>CAYZML010000050.1:0-5471 GCA_964479555.1 uncultured Gammaproteobacteria bacterium
AAATCAAAAATTTCTTGAGCGAGTGTATCCATAGAAAATAAGTTAAAAATTATAAATAATATATCGCCCAGAATTTAATCCGGACTCTGGAGTTAAAAAGCTTTTCTGTATTCTTTTATATTTATTACATTATCGCTTTTTCCCATCAATAGTAATTAACTTATACTCCTTTGTCTTAATCAAGTCAACCTTTACAAACCGGAAAAACAGTGCTAATATAGCAAATATTATTAATTACATGTGTAATCTGTCATTTCTATGCCTAATAAAAAATCAGCCGAAAAAGAACTAAGAAAAAGCATTAAACGAGCAGTTAAGAATACGAAAGTGAAAGATACAATTCACTCCTTAACTAAAAAAACTAAGAAAGCTATTACTGCCGGTGAAGATAGCGCTAAGGACTTATTAAGAGAAGCAATGATCGCCCTTGATAAAGCCGCTAAAACAGGTTTGATAAAAAAGAATACTCGCGACCGAAAAAAATCAAGGCTACACAAGAAATTTAATGCCATGAGTAAAAATAAAAAATAAGGGTTATGCCCTTATTTTTTTATTCATCATAAAAAGACTATATATGAGCCAATAAGATTGGCAGTAGCTCCTCAACCGTTCCGCCACCACTCTTTGACTTATAATCAATTTCAACTAACTGATTAATTGTCTTTTGTAAAACTGGGAAACTAAATTTTCGCACCTGATTAATACTTTTTTCTAAAACATAGGGATGGAGATTAAGAATACGAGTTAACTCACGACTATCCTGACTATTATCAAGCGCCTGACGAACTGCCGCTAATGTTTTAAACTGCCAAAGAATCATTGTTAAAAGGTAGTGACCATTTAAACCGCTATTAAGTTGATCTTGTAATAATCGTAGGGCAAGATGTATCTGACGATTACCGAGGGCATCGGTTAACGTAAAAATATTTTCGGTCACTGATTGTTGTACCATCATTTTAATATCAGCTTCAGTTATAACCAGAATATCTTTTTTACTGGCCTTACCTAATGTATACGCTGATAATTTATTAATTTCCTGTGAAAGCGACCACATATCATTACCAATCAACCTTATTAATAATTGCGCCGCTGATACAGGTAACGTTACACCGGTTTGTTTTGTTAAAGATACTAGATAGGCGACTAAATCAGTTAACGGCAAAATACCAAAGTATTGGGTAAACTTACTTTTATGAAGGCGGTCAAATAATTTCTTTTCAGTTTTGTTTAATGGTATGGTTTTATCATCTTGACCGAGCTTCATAATAACATTTTTACCGCCAAGTCTTTTTTCAATAAAACCTTCTTCATATACAACTAGAATATTATCATTGTCTTTTTCCTGTTCCAGAAATTTTTCCAGCTCTTCGATAAACTCTTTATTTTTATGCTGTAGACTATTCGTTACAATAATAAAACGACGCTTAACAAATAAAGAAGCTGATTTAAATAGCATCCCTAAATCCTCAATCGTGGTTTTAGCGCCATCAACACGTATAACGCTTGAACCGGTTGGATCAATTTCGGTAATAAATTTAGCTCGTAATTCAGTAATTTTTTGCTGAGCGCGAAAGGTGTCAGGTCCGTAGAGAAAAATGGTCATAATAAGATAAAAGTAGTATACCCTAAGATTAACCTCTTACCAAGTTTCTAGTAAAATTGACAAAAATGGCAATCTCCTATACTTTAAAATTCATAAAAATTCATTAACATTAAAATCAGGGGAAATTTTGAAAACATTATTAATAGTAATACTATTTTTACCTTTAACAATTAAGAGTCAGATTGCAGAGCATAATGTTTTAATCGCCACAATGCAAAGTCATATTATTGTATCTCTGGAAAAAGACACTAGCACCTGGGTACATATTGAATCATACTCTGGAACATTCTCACAATGCGGAAATCTAGCTGACAGTTTATTGCTTAAATTTTTTAATCGACAATCTATAAAAAAGAAGTTAGTAATATTCCATCAGGGTATATTTATTATTATTGAGTATTTAAAAGCTTACCGTGAAGATTCCTACAAAACAATACAGGAAGCTGATATCAGTGTAATAAAATACATAAATTCATTAACGCAAAAAACCTATCAGTTTAATCTTAACTTTTCTGAGGAAATAAACTTTAATAAAAAACAAGGATGGGTTTGGTTTAGAAATTTTAATAGGAGTTTTTAGTTACATTAGTTATAATCAACAATAGCAGAATATAATATCATTATTCTGCTATTTTTATTATATTTGCCCTTATGTCATCTCTCAAATATAATAAAAATATGGCTTTATATAATCCTCCAAAAAAACAAGTAAGTGCCGGGGCACTATTTCTAAATAAAGTAGGAGAAATGTTAGTTGTAAAACCAAATTATAAAGAAGGCTGGCTAATCCCTGGCGGATCAGTTGAAGAACATGAGTCTCCACGAGAAGCCTGTGAACGAGAAGTGCTGGAAGAAATCGGTTTAACAGCTTCTATCAAATCTCTGTTAGTTATTGACGCTGTGGGGAGACAGACTAATAGATTAAGTGGAATTCAGTTTACTTTCTATGGTGGAATTTTAAATAATCAGGAAATAAAAACGATTGTCCTTCAGCTGACAGAACTAAGCGAATTTAAATTCATTTCTTTTAAAAATCTTAACCAAATTTTTGAACCAAGGAGGGTTAACCGCTACAATCTTTGTTTAGAGGCTTTAAAAAATAAAACAATTTATTATCTTGAAAACGGAAAAAAATTAATTAAATAGTATGAAAACTGTCCTTGACCTACATATCCATTCTAAATATGCTCGCGCCTGCTCACCAAAACTAACCCTGGCTAATATTGACGCCACCTGCCGTTATAAGGGTATTGGGATTGTTGCAACTGGTGATTTTACCTATCCGGTCTGGGCAAAATCAATTGAAGACGAGACTGAAGAAATCGCTAACTCGGGTCTATATAAATTAAAGAGTGCGCCTGATGACAAACTTAAATTTATCCTCTCAACTGAAGTTTCTTTAATATATAAAGATAATGATAAGGCGCGTCGGGTTCATATTATGGTAACCGCACCAAACCTAGTCGCCGCTAAAAAACTTAATGCCTATCTTGATAAACATTATAATATTCGTTCTGATGGTCGCCCGATTCTTGGCATGACCTGCCCTGACCTTGTTAAACTTTGTCTCTCAATCGATCCTTATTTTTTAATTTATCCGGCTCATATTTGGACGCCTTGGTTTGCGATGTTTGGCTCAAAATCTGGCTTTAATACAGTCGAAGAATGTTTTCATGACCAGACCGAACATATCTATGCTTATGAAACAGGGTTGTCAAGCGACCCGGTAATGAATTGGCGACTCTCTCAGCTTGATCATCTAACACTCCTCTCAAGCTCTGACGCTCATTCTTTACCAAACCTAGCTCGCGAAGCTAATGTTTTTGAGTTAAGTGAAAAAACAAGTTACCAGGAAATATATACTATTATTAAAACACGGGATATTAAAAAGATTCTTTACACAATTGAATTTTGGCCTGAAGAAGGTATGTATCATTATGATGGCCACCGTGCCTGCGCTATTTCTTTTACTCCCACTGAATCAACTAAGCACCATAATCTCTGTCCAGTTTGTGGAAAACCATTAGTTATCGGGGTCCTTAACCGTGTTAATGAATTAGCTGATCGCGCCGAGGGTAAAAAACCAAAAAATGCTATCCCTTTTAAGCAAACGGTTGAGCTTGATAAAATCATTGGTGAAGCCCTGGGTATTAAAAACCGTCAAGCAGAAAAAATCCAGCTTCTCTATCATACGATGATAAAAAATTTAGGACCAGAACTTGATATTTTACTGGACTTGCCACTGGAAGTGATTAAAAAACAAGCGCCAGAAGAAGTGGCTGAGGGTATTCGTCGTGTTCGAGCTGGCGAACTTCATATCACGCCTGGCTTTGATGGCCAATATGGGACAGTGCGTATTTTTTCTGAAAAAGAAAAACAAAGTCGACAAAGAACATTATTTTAAATTTAGAATTTATCTATAAATTAAACTCTGAGCCGAGAGAAAATCACTTGGTTTTTTAAAGTGTAATATTTTCTCTAATCACGGCTAAAATTTTTTCGTTGCGGCGTGTAAAAAAATACGATATAATCACTGTACTATGTTTTTGTCTTTACGACGCAAACCTTCGTCGTCATTAATGATTGAATCTCTAAAACGTTTGCCTGATCAAATTCGCCTCGCAATCAATGATGGGAAGGCTCTTAATTTTCCTCAAGTTAATCAAACTATTGATAAAGTGGTTATTAATGGCATGGGAGGATCAAACCTAGGCGCCTATATTATAAAAGCTATTTTTCAACCTCGCTTAAAAATACCAATCCTCATTGAACCTGGTTATACGGTTTCTGGTTACGTTAATAGTAAAACTCTCTATATTATCTCCTCCTATTCCGGAACAACTGAGGAGCCTTTACACGCTTATAAAGCGGCTAAAAGACAAAAAGCCATAGTAGCAGCCATCACCTCTAATACTAATAACCCCCTGAAACGCCTAGCGGAAAAAGAAAAGTTATCGGCTTATATTTTTTCTCCAGACAGTAATCCTTCTGGCCAACCTCGACTTGGGTTAGGTTATACTATTGTCTCGCTTTTAGTTATGCTTAAAAAATTTAATATTATTTCGTTGTCTGATAAAGAAATAGAAGAAATAATTTCTAATTTAAAAAAACCGATTTATTTATCATTAACACATCAAAAGGGCGACAAATATGCAGATGATGGTTTTTTTGATGATAATAAAAATAAAATTTTTATTTATGGTAAAAAAAATGAAAATAATAGAACAACAGCTGCACATGAATTATCACATAAAGCAAACCACAAAAAAGATCTAATAGAAAATAAAAAATTTAAAGAAATATTTGGAGTTGATCTGGTTTTAGCTAAAGAAAACCCAAATTTTCTAATGGATTACAAAGAAGACGCAGATGGTATGTTTGATTACTTATCTAGCACAACTGAAATAGATGCTAGACAGAACTCAACTAGGTTTTATTTATATAAGAATTTTCCTGGCTATACAGTAGATACAAGCTTTACTCCTGAACATTATTATTTTCTAAAAGAAAATTATCAAAAGTTACCATTTGGGATACGACAACTTCTAGATTTTTGGACAACAAAAGAAGCTTTTATCTCTTGTATGAATAAATTCTAAATGAAACCAAAACTTTTAATTGTTACTGGAAGTCCGCTTAAATACAAGGAATTGTCAGCAAAGCTGAATGAATTTTTTGATTGTGAACAAAGAGAGTGGAATGAACCAGAAATACAAGGAAAGCCACACGAAATTTTAAAACATAAACTAAATCGGGCTTACGAACTTTTCAAGCAACCTGTTTTAGTAGATGATGTTTCTGTGGATATTGGCGCATTAAATGGTTTCCCTGGTCCTTATATGAAAGATTTTTGGGAGTGCTTTGATCC
>CAYZML010000051.1:0-5426 GCA_964479555.1 uncultured Gammaproteobacteria bacterium
GGTTTGGACTCGGTTATTATAAAACCGAACAATACTATTACTATCTTGATTTTTAAAATATTCACCCCAAAGTGTTACGGTACTATTAGGTTGCCCAAGAACCGGATCAAGTCGACATAATCCTGGATCAGGTGAGCCGGTAATAACTTCAAATTTCTGCGTACCACTATCAACCGCCGCAAACGTATCACGCTTAAGCGTAATAACATATCGACCAAGACTAATACCAGCCGGCACTTTCACAACAATCTGGTGATCAGTCCAAACACTATCAGCACACACATCAGGAAAATTATAGTCAGCTTCTGGTCCGCTCGTATCACCAAAATAAACTTTGCTTGTGCCGCGACTATTACCAAAGCCTGAACCACGAATTGTTACATACTGACCGATTGGTCCAGTTAATGGATCAACTGAACTAATGACTGGCCCGACGATTGGCTCACTGGTTTTAGTAAATGATAAAAAGTTACTATAAACATTACCTTTGCCAACATAAGTTGTTGTTGCCCCGGTAGTAAGGTTTGGTACTTCGGCAGTACCATCTTTTGGAGTTGGGAAATTTGAAGACAATGCTTGAACATACTGTGATAGGCTGCCAAAATAAGCCTCGCTGTTGGTTAACTTTATACCTTTATAATTGATTGTATCGTTTAAACGACCGGAGGTAGGGTTAATAAGACAAAGGCCAGGTCGCTGAATAGTATTTTCCTTAAAATTATCTATCAAAGGACCATATGTATCATTAGTTTCATCTTGACCAGTTGAAGTTGAAACAACTTTAATTGGCCCATCAATACCACCTGACGGTACAACGGCAATAATTTGATTATTAGTCCAAACATTTGTACCACACAGCGGATTACCAAAAATTGGATGATCAGCTAACTCAGCTCGAACACCATTAAAATAAACATCACCTCGAGTTGTACCAAACCCACTACCGCTAATAGTAACGAAGTTACCAGGATCACCGTTAGGGGTGGTCGTGTTACACGTATGACCACTACCACAGTCATGATCTTGAGTAGCCACAGTACAAGGGGTGTTTGGACTTATTGAACAAAAACCACCAAGCGGACTAACAGCACTAATTTTAGGTTTTGATTGACAAAGACAACAGCTCGTTGTACCAGCCGGAAAACCAGCTGCCACACAACTAGCCGCGTCTGAACCATTGGCCGTACAAAAATCAGAACTACACATCGAATCGCTACAAACTCCCGGCGAGTTAATGTCAGGTGCACACGCACCGCCATTACAAGCTAAACAACTCCCACCACAATCAATACCGGTTTCATCACCATCCTGAACACCGCTACAACAATGCCCAGGTGAAACTCGAACACGCTTGTCAGCAAAAGCTTCATTAGAATCAAGGTCAGAAGCAGTCGCTTTTAAGGTAATATTTTGTCCAACAGTAAAACTAGATCCGTCCCAAATCGTTGAAGCGTTAAATGGAGTTAATGGTGGCGGACCTGGGTTAATAACACTATCAACCAAACTACTTTCAACATAAAAATCAATTTTAGAAATACCAGAATCATCACTCGCACTAGCGTCCATAGTATTATTGATCGCCGCACAGACCTGGTTACTATTGATTGTAACCACTGGTCGCTGGGTATCAACATAGTTACCCATATTAATTGTAATTGCGCATGGTCCACCGCCACGACAGTCTAATCGTTTACCGCCACTACTAGTGATAGTACCATCAACCGCCGTCACATCAATCTGCATGTTAGCGGAAAAACAATGAAGCGTATCGTTGGGTGGCGGGCACATGGCATCCGGAACAAATTCGATATAACGACTAGTGATTGTTCGATTACCAGCTACTGGGGTATGAGCCGGCTCTTCAAAAACAGTAAAGGTTGTATCGTTAACTGTTGAGGCATTAACATTTTCATTAAATTGATAACGGATAACTGTATTACGCGGTAAGTTAGTTGACCCATCAGCCGGCGCTGTACCACGTACTTCAAACGGAGTTGTGCCACCAAGTCCACAAGCAGTTTGCTGACACGTACCACTACAACAAAATGGTGTTGGCGGAGCACATGATGGAGTACATACGCCTCCCCCTCCGCCACTGCCACCACCGGTAATTTGTAGCAATCGCGTAAGAATAAAGCTAGCAATACCAAAAGAAGCTAAAACAATTATTAAACCAATAGTGGCACTTTTTAAAATCTTTTTGGCTTTATCAATTTTTTCTTCGTTACCAGCCGAGTTCATCCAGATAAAACCGGCGTATAAAATTAAACCAACGGCGAGAATACCAAGAAAACCTAGAAAGATACGGATTACCCGCGCAACGACAAGTCGTGGGTCGGCGTCACCAAGACCAATATTCTGGGCAAAATTAAGACCAAGATCAACCTGGGCATGAGCAAAATTACGAGTATATAAAAATACTGACCCAAAAACTAATAGGCTAATACAACTAACTCTAAAAAAGCGTGAAGACAAAAATTTCATACACTATAGAATACAGTTACCTTGAGGGTTTAAAAGGTTAGTCGGGTCTAGATCTCCGCTTGTGTTACGACAACAAGAAGGATTAAGAGGATTGGCAGTACAGGTTGGGCCACTCGAAGGTTTATAACAATTTTGGTAAATATCTTTTACGCCAGAACCAACCTGAGCGCGATAATCAGTTGAATCATTTAAAAAACCGTGATTGATGATTGCTGAGGTTTGATCAGCTCGACCATCAACCGGATTAAGATCTTTATCAACTTTTTCAATCCAATAGCCAATAGCATCGTTCGCCCGGCTCCAGAAATTAATAAGATGATGATTAACGGTGGTTAAACCGTTATTAACGATAATACTACCTGAAGTTAAACTTGAGCCAAGCATTAATTTTGAAAATAAAACTTCCACTGGCGTTGTTAGTCCAACACTACTTTGATTATTATTAATACTAGTACTAACAATCGTTGGTGAAGTTAAATCAAGCCGATCACTAACCCAAAATGACCATTGATAATTATCACCGCGATCTCCGTTAGTTGTACTGTCTAAATTTTCATTCCAAACATCAACTTTACCCTGAGCATTATTATTACGATTACCATCAAACGAATTATTTGCTAAATCAGTTAAACCATTAAGACTTGAGGCCACCGGATAATTTCTACTTTGACTGTCCTGGCACGTACCACTCACACATGTGTTATACGGCGAAACAGTACAATCGGTGTTAGTTGAACATGCCTGCAGTGAGGCCGCTTCGACTTCAACGCGCAAATGACTATTTGCTGGTAAACAATATATACTTTCACCGCAACCATTAACACCACATTTAATATCAGAAATAAATTCAGCCGTTTTATATTGATTGGAAACAACAAATTTACCCGCGAGTTCATTTCCCTGACAAAGACCACTATTACATTTATATGATCGGCATTCTTTATTATCAACACATGTCTGGCCGTCAGTTTTAGCGGCTGAGTCAGCATTCACTACTCGTAATTTATCAGCTACTTCAACGCTTGTGCCACTTAAAGTTAAAGGATTCATTGATTCATTAAAATTAATTTGAATTACCGTATTTTTCGGCTGATCTGGTAAATCCTGAACATTATAAATCGTTGTTAAATCAGTTCCGCCACTAAAAGGCGAGGTTGTAAGGGCAATTGGATTACTGGTTGATAACTCAAGACGATTACCGGCTGAACCAGCAATTTTTGCTCTAAACATAACACCATTTATACCGATTAATCTCGCAGTTACTTCTGGATGAATAGCATTAACTGCATCTCGTATATTACCAGCGGTTATCGCCGGACTAGCACCACGTAAAATCTGGTTATCGTCCGGGGCCGTACCAACAAAAGTATATATTTTACTACCAACCGTTAACGTATCAGCTATAATTTCCGGGGTTACAGCAATTCGCCAACCGTGACCAGCCACAAAGCCAGGATCAAGATTAACAGTTAAACGACAAGGAGCTATATCAAAACGATTACTAATAATATTTAAATCAGCCGCTGACAGACCGCTTTGCGTATAACTAACACGCGCTTTAAGTGTACCGCTCACATCAATAATTGAAATTGTCACTGTACCAGCATCACAACGATTAGTACCGCTAATAGTCGCATTAGTCGTAGTAATAGACGGTGGAGCAACACGAGTAATAGCAGCTGTTGGTGCTTGATATATCGAAGGCAAACTTATAACCGTAACTTGTCCCTGAGCTGGAGTTGGAGTAGTCGTGCCAGTAACCGTATCCTGGTCATCATCAGGTAAAGGGAAAATACCACCCTGATTATAATTTAAAATTTTTGGTGATTCTAGATCAACGTCATTACTAACTTCAAAAGTCCAGATAAAGCCAGTGCTTAACGAGAAAGCGTTTGAACCATCGGCTTTTTTAATATCAGTCGTTAAATTCACTGTATAATCAATATCGCCGTTTTGATCACCTAAGAGACTATTTGGTTTAAAAATAAAAGTTTTATTATCGGTTGATGTTACGAGTACATCCGTGACCAAAGTCGTATCACCGGTTCTAAAAATTCTAATACTATCGGATTTAATTAATGAACCTGGAGCACAATCACCGCTCATCGTCACATCCTGACAAATAGTTGCTGCCTCCATGGCTTCACGAAAAGTAACAAGAATAGTTGTGTTGCGAGGAACATTTTTCTGAAAAGGTTCAGGATACACATATTGAACAATTCCGTTACCTAAACCACTTATACCGCCCCCACCACCTCCGCCGCTACCACCTCCGCCCCCGCCAAACGTTGATCCCAATAAACGAATAATAAGAAAAGAAACAATACCAAACGAAGCGAGAATGATTATTAGACCGATCACTGCATTTTTTAAAATCGCTTTTGCTTTACTAATTTTTTCTTCATTACCGCCTGACATCATCCAGACAAAACCGGCATATAAAATTAAACAGATCGCCAAGATTCCCAAAAATCCAAGTAGAACACGAATAATCTTCGCAACGGTAATGCGAGGATCATTATCACCTAAACCGAGAATATTCTGGACTTGCGATTGCATGCCACTCCCTCCCCAAACAACATTAACAACTGCTGTGTTAGTCTGAGCATGGGCCGTAAAGCCTAAAAAACCCATTAATACCAGGGTTATAGAAAAAAGGATAATTTTTTTTCTCAGTATCGTCATGAAACCTAATTTTGACTTGCCAAAAACTTACTTTTATAATCATAATACCATAATAATTACTCTTGAAGCAATAAATATGACGATTGAGCAGGTTATTAATCAGGTTGAAACTAATCACCCAAAAACCGACGTGACCTGTCTTCGTCGTGCCTATGAATTTTCAAAAAATGCCCATGGTAATCAAACGAGAAAAAGTGGCGAATTATATATTGAGCATCCGCTTCATACTGCTTTAATCCTTGCGCAAATCCGCGCTG
>CAYZML010000052.1:0-5114 GCA_964479555.1 uncultured Gammaproteobacteria bacterium
GTTATGATTTTTCCTTACTGCGACCGGCTGGTGCTCGTTTAAAAACTATGGGTGGTAAAAGTTCCGGTCCAGAACCACTCATGCGTTTGCTTGAATTTACACGTCATAAAATGCTAGAACGGCAGGGCAAGCGATTACGTAATATTGATGTACACGATATTATTTGTATGATTGGCGACTGTGTCGTGGCTGGTGGTGTACGACGAAGCGCAATGATCTCTCTTTCTGATCTGGATGACATTGAAATTCGTGATGCTAAAAAAGGTCAATTCTATTTAACCGATCCACAACGTAGCTTAGCTAATAATTCAGCGGTCTATATCCGTAAACCATCCAATCAAGAATTTCTCGACGAATGGCTGGCTTTAATAAAATCAGGCTCCGGAGAACGTGGTATCTTTAACCGTGGCTCACTCAGTGCCACCTTACCAAAACGTCGACTTGATATGTTGCGTTCAATTTCTGGTTATTTTGACGCAAGCGAAAAAACTATTGTTGGTTTAATCGGAACAAACCCTTGTGGAGAAATTATTTTACAATCAAAACAATTTTGTAATTTATCAGAAGTAATTGCCCGACCAACCGATACCGCCGAAAATTTAAAACATAAAATACGCTTTGCTACCATTCTTGGCACCTATCAATCAACCCTAGTTAATTTCCCTTATTTATCAAAAGATTGGCAAAAAAACTGTGAAGCCGAAAGACTATTAGGCGTTTCAATTACTGGGCAATGGGATTGCCCGATCGTCCGCAACCCAGATCTTCTTAATGAATTAAAAGAAATAGCCGTGACTAGTAATAAAGAATATGCTAAACGCTTTAAAATTTCACCCTCAACCTGTATTACATGTGTTAAACCATCAGGCACGGTCTCACAGCTTGTTGACTGTGCTTCGGGAATGCATCCACGTCATGCACCCTACTATATACGCCGTATTAGAATTTCTGCCACTGATTCACTTTTTAAAATGCTACGCGATCAAGGCGTACCTTATCAGCCAGAAATTGGGCAAACTATGTTAGGTGCATCAACCTATGTCTTTGAATTTCCAATTAAATCACCGGAAAACTCTATTTACAAAGATGATATATCAGCTTTGGCACTTTTAGAATACTGGAAAACAGTCAAACTAAACTACACTGAGCATAACCCGTCAGTAACTATTTCTGTCAGTGAAAATGAGTGGTTATCGGTGGCAAACTGGGTTTATGATAACTGGGATATCATCGGCGGTTTATCTTTTTTACCACGTTCAAATCATGTTTACCAACTTGCCCCCTATGAAGAAATTAATCGGGAACGGTATGAAGAAATGAGTAAAAATTTTAATGGTTTAGATTTTTCAAAAATTGTGACATATGAGGCTCGAGATGAAACTGAAATGAAACGCGAGCTTGCTTGTGCTGGTAGTGCCTGTGAAATTTAATTATATGTATTACACGGGCAAAGGTGATAATGGAACAACTACTCTTTATAACTGTCGCCAACGATTTTCAAAAAAGAATCATATTTTTGTGGCGCTTGGCTCAATTGATGAACTAAACTGTTGGCTTGGCTTTTGCTCCACTCAAACGATTAAAGAAAAATCTATTGAACTACAAAAAGATTTCTCTTATATATTACAACGAATACAAGAACATTTATTTATTATTCAAGCTCAACTTGCTGGTGCACAGAAAAAAATTACTGCTACGGCGATTACTGAGCTTGAAAATAGTATTAATATATACGGGCAACGATTAAAAAAACGAACTGGCTTTTCAGTCCCGGGTGGCTCAGAGTTAAGTGCGTTACTTGATATTGGACGGGCAAAAGCACGAACAGCTGAACGCGCTGTTTTACATATAAAATCAAGCTCTTATATTATACGATACCTTAATCGTCTTTCTAGCTTACTGTTTATATTTGCCCGTCGCGTTAATGATATTAAAAAAATTAAGGAACAACATCCCCATTATATCTAGTTGCAATTTTTCGCAAATAGATCTATACTATCGGTGCTATATGAAAACCATTTTACCTAAAATTGCCTTTGAGCGAAATGCTAAATTATATAAACTATTAGCTAATGAAAAAAGGCTTGAAATTCTTAATAATATAAAGCACCAAGAATTATCAGTCGAACAACTTTTAAAAATTACTAGATTACCTAAAGCAAACTTATCTCAGCATCTAGCATTATTACGTCACAGCCGCTTAGTTCATACTCGCAAAAAAGGTTTAAATGTATTTTATAAAATTATAGATCCAGAAATTATTGAACCATGTGTTATTTTACATAACCTTTGGAAACAGAAAAAAATTATTTAGGTTACTGTAAACTAATTAAAAAAACAGCCTGCTATAGACAGGCTGTTTTTTAGCTACTATGTATTATCGCTTAGTAACAATTACCGGGTTGCCATATAATTCTGACTGCTCAACCACGGCAATGATAAAAGTATTGCTACGATAATGGGTTTGCGCCCAAACACGTCCCACTCGAACATCACCGTTAGTACCAAAATTACGACCACTGATATAGAGTACGCCCATGACTCGTTTTTCGGATTGGACATACTGAACGCGTCGTTCAAGACGAGTGATAACTGCTGGACCAATATTTACTTCATTACTTCGACTTGTACCAACGGTAACTGAGACGTAACCATAGTAATAACTATCCAAAATTTTTAAACGAATTTCTTGACCTTCGCTAGTTGTAAAAACATCTATCATCTGAACTCGTGGTGTTACGACTGTGCCATCAGCATATTTAAAGTTTATTTTATTATCACGAATATTTGTAGCAAACCCATAACCTTTAATACTTAAAATCTTAGTATCACTAGTAATTGTTGCCTGCTGAATTGTTGGGGTGACTGTTAAACGATAGGTATTGTCATCAAGCCAGTAACCCGACTGGATTTTTAAAGTTGATCCTTGGTTAGGAATTGCTCGTGGCGCAAGAATTGTTACTAAAACATTATCACCAATTTTTTCAACCCGTAGTGGATCAACAGTAATCTCCTGATTGTTTGGCATTTTGAAATAAACCACAATCTGTGAAGCATCAAGGGCTGATCCCTGAACAGTCAAAGCTAATTCTTGCCCTGGGACTGGTTCGGCCGGCTGACGAGAAAGAATCACCGGGATAACTTCCAAAGAAGTATTATTTGATTTTTGACCATTAACTTGAACATTAATTAAACCGCTCTGAGTACCAGCCGGAACAGTAACATCAACCCATGTTCCATTAGGATCAATATGGCTTGTATCAACCGTAACAGTTGTTACTCGGTTGTGAATTGACCAAAATTCAACCGAAGCTGAGGTAGCCGTTTTAAAACCCGTACCCTGAAGACGAATTACCTCACCAACTTTAGCGGCCGGCATAACAATATTGCTATTAGATAATGTTCGTCTATGGTTAGTTTTTACAGAAGCAATATTTGGTTTAGCAATATACTGTAGGGCGTCAGCTTTTTCTGATTCATTTGGCCCAGAAGTAACGGTAACTTTAACTTTATTAAGGGTTGTTGGCGTCGCAACTTCAATAACTTCATAATTTTCGCTACCAGTAATAATTCTTTTTACTGTGGCATTTTTTCTAGTAATAAGCTGGTCTTGTTCGTTATAAAAATTAACTGTTGGGCGATAAACAATACCCTTACCTTGAATTAAAATTTTATCACCAACATTTTCATGCCCGCGATCAGTCCATGATACTGTATAAATAACCGGCTGGACTGTGTAAGCAAACATATTAGATCTATTTTCAATAATCGCGCCAGCTGAATTTGTGAAATACGTACGAACCTGTAATTTATCATGTGCTAAACCAACTGGTAGCTTTACAACTAACTGGGTCAGACTTGAGTCAACTGTATGTGGTCGTAACCAAGTTGTTGAAGTTGTACCATTAACAGCGATTGATGTTATTAACACTGAATCTTTAGTAGCATCAGGATGAAAACCACTACCATACACAACTAAATCTTCATCAGGACGAAATGGATCAGGACTAAAATCAGTTACTTTTGTGTAAACATTATAATTAAAAGTTCCAATTAATATATCAAAGACATATACCTTACCAACACCGCTAAACGTCTGCGGAGCAAAGGTAAATCTTGCCGTTCCACCATTCATCGATAGTGGAGCAAATCTTTTTGTTTCGATGGTATTAGTGTTTGGATTAAAATATGGCAATTCAATTCTAACATCATCAACGGTTAAGCGACTACCATTAGTAATGGTAAGGGTTTTTTGTTCATCAATAAAACCGGTAACAGTACTAGTCGCAACTGTTAAATTATTTTCTGATAAATCAAGTCCATCAAGATATAACGTTGCATTGTCAGGCATGTTACCAAAGGCCATACCTAAAACTGCATCAGTTGAATCAGCCACTTGAAAAGCCATCTGTTTCTTTTCCCATTGAGTTGAAACTGCTACCTGTTGCGCGGGGGCTAAGAACTGAAGATTATTAGCTTTTTGTAAATAAATAGAAATTGTAGTTGGTGTTGAAGCTTTTGTGTAAAGAGAGAAATAATAAGTTTTACCCGCCGTAACAGTAAAAGGATTAGAGGTTGGATTAGTAACAATCCCACCATCATATAAACCACCCGGGGTACCAGTAGTGTCTATACCAGCTGAATATGATCCATTACCAAACGGAGCATCATAACTTCTAAACATGGTGTATGTACGAGTTTGAGGTTGATTATTCCAGGTAAGCCAATATGTATCAACATTACCCTGCTCAAAGCTTGGATTCTTTATTAAATTGCCTCCAGCGGCGTTTGCTTGGGAAACTGGTAATATGGTGGTCATCCCAAAGCCAACTAAGCCTAAAATTATGCTAAAAATAGCCTTTTTTTGTCTAAAATAAAAATGATTCATAAATTTAAAAATTTGACTTATAAGCTAATAAAATAGCTTAACTAACCATTTATAGCATTAATAAATATATTTGTCAATAGCTTAATACTGAACCTCTTTATGGCCTATTATCTTCAATAATAAAACCCCCAGTCTATAGAGAACTGGGGGGGTAGATAATATAACGTTTTGTTTATTCTTGTGACGAGAGATGATGTTATTTTATCACCGTCATCTTTTTAATCTG
>CAYZML010000053.1:0-4758 GCA_964479555.1 uncultured Gammaproteobacteria bacterium
ATCACATCTGACTCCCGAATAACAAGATATTCAACTCCATCAACTTTAATCTCATCAGGCGCATATTTTTTAAACATAACTTTATCGCCAACCTTAACATCCATAGGACTAACTTGTCCGTTATCTAAACGCTTACCGGGGCCAGTGGCAACAACCTCTCCCTTTTCTGGTTTTTCTTTGTCGATTGTGTCAGGTAAAACAATGCCTGATTTTGTAATAACTTCATCAGACAGGGCTTTAACAATTAAATAATCAGAGATGGGTTTTAACATAAAAAGATTTAAAATATATTAATTTTAAAATTAGCACTCATTAGCTTTGAGTGCTAAGTAACCCTATTTTAGGTGATGTGAAGCGCTATGTCAAGAGTCTTTTAAGAGCTTTTGGGAGGATAGGAGAAAGGATTAATAAGATGCCAATTATTATTAAAAGTAAGCTAAAAATTTGTGGCCAGCGTAAGCCAAATAATACCGGCGTAGGATCAATTTTAATAAACTCCAAAAAAAATCTTACTATGCCATACAGCAAAGCATAATAACCAACAATTATTTTTTCGTCAGATTTTCGGCTAACTTTATAATATAAAAATAGACCAATTAATAAACAGCCAAATGATTCATATAAAAAAGTCGGGTGAAAATACATAAAATTTTCATAACCCATTGGGCGATTACTATATTCAATTGGGATACCAAATACTGAGTTAGTTGGTAAACCAAACAATTCTTGATTAAACCAGTTACCCCAGCGACCGATTGCTTGCGCAATCGCCACGCCAGGTAGTGTTAAACTCAGTATGTGCCAAAAATTAAATTTTTTTATTCGACTAAAAATAAATAAAGCAATAAGTCCTCCGAGTAAAGCGCCATGAATTGCTAACCCGCCATGCCAAATTTTTACTATCTCCTGTGGCGACTGTATATAATATGGTAACTCTAAAATAATCTCATACAATCGTGCACCAATTATGCCACCGATTAACAACCATATTGCCATATCAAAAACCATATCCGAAGACAAAGACTTTTTCTTAGCCAGTAGTGTAGTAATTATTAAAGCGACGATAATAGCTAAAACAATTATCACTCCATAGCAAAAAATTGTTATTGGACCAATAGTAAAAAGGATTGAAGGGGGCGTGAAAGTATGAATAAAAAGCATACTTTTATAAAAACTGCGTAGGATTAAAAATAAGTAAATCTAATATATAGTATAAAACGATTATATTAGTTTGTCATTTAAAAATATTTTAAATAAATGAAAAGAAGCCTGTTGTTTTAGGCTTCTTAAAAGATATAAACTTATTTAAAAACGTATGATACGGGAGAAAAAACCTCCCGATCAATATCATTAGTCAGAACATGGAATATTCCGTCAATGTTGTCATCGGCAACAACAAGATCTCCTGGATGATATCTTATATAAATACTCCAGATAAAAGGAGACTTTGGAGTGACCATATATCTGTACTTAGTATTAAATCGTACATCATCAAGTCCATTTTCTCCTCCCGACTTCCTGTAATCCTCATTTAACTTTTTTGCATTAAGATAAACTGGATTATCCTTCTTGTCAGAAGGTTTTTTATTAAAATAAGAAACTTCCGCTGTTACATTTTTCTGTGGCGGAATTTCACTGGTACAGCCACAAAAAAACTTTATCAAAGCGATAAACATTATCGCAAAAATTAAAACAAAATATGTTTTCAAAGCTATTACTCCTTTTTTTAAATTTGAAAATTATATTTTAAAAGAAAAAAACTAAAAACTAATAATATAATTATATCACATTATACTATAAAAGTCAATGATTATAATAGTAATATATTTAATATTAGCCATTATTTTAACTTTATAACTAATTCTGATAATGGGCGCCTAACTTTAATAGCTTTAGCTTCAGGATCTTTAAATGAACGATGACCTAGGGCGCATAACACACGAGAATGAAGATTATATTTTTTAAGATTTAGTATTTTATCAAGTTTTTTTGGTTCAAAACCGCCCATCGGCCCAGCATCAATATGAGCTATTGCCGCGGCTGATAACAAAACGCCTAAAGCAATAAAAGCCTGGTTACCGGCCCATTCATCTAATTCTCTAAAACTAGTTTTAGAAATATATTCTTGGCGAGCGGTACGTAAATTTTTAGCCTGTTGTAAAGTTAATTTTCTCTCTTTAACAAAACGATTAATAAACGAATCAACAAAAGTACGAGAATATTTTTTATAGGTACAAAAAACTAATAAATAAGGCGCTTCGATAATTTTTCGTTGATGACTTGCTATATTAAAAATTTGCTGACGTAATTTTTTATTTTCAACTATCACAATTTTATACGGCTGTAACCCCAATGAAGAAGGGGAAAGGCGAATAATTTCTAATAATGTTTCTATATCAGCTTTATGTAACTTTTTCTTTGTATCAAATATTTTGACCGCATAACGCCATTGAAAAGCCGTGAGAATATCTAAAAGTTTCATATTATAAATATAAACTTAATTCGCCAGAGGTTTACAGGTTTGTGGGCCTTTATAAATTCCCATGATGGCCGCACGGCCAGAATAGATTATTTTAATTGGGTTATTATACATACAATTTTTCTGTTGGTTTCTATAATTAGTCATAATATAATCGGCTTTACCTGAATTGGTTAACATTATTCGTGCTCGATCTTCTGGCGCCAGAAAAAAAATATTTTCTATACCAGGTGGCTGATTAACACTGACAACTAGCTGACCTGGCGTATCTTTAAGATATTCCCAGGCCTGACGATATGATAAGCCCCAGTAATCAAGCTCAAAGGTTTCATTGGGATTTCTAACTAAAAAATTAAAATATACATTCTGAAAGGGATGATTATGAATCATCCATACACTTGTTACTCCTAGTGATACAACTACTAAACTAATAAGAATATGACGACCATAAAAATGATAGTTAGCTACTAATCGATACATTGATATAAATCCAATAATTGCTAGGAGTAGAAATGGTCCGTAGATAAAATACATTTGTCGCCAACCATCATATAAAACTGAGTGTAAAAGAATTACTGAGACCAAGGGTGCAAAAAATAATGAGGTTGAAATTAATGCCAAACGTAATTCGGTACTATATTCTCGGATTCGTATTTTTTTTACTAATAATATTAAAGTAGCAACTAAGCCACTAATAAAAAGTAGGGAGTAGAAAATAGGAGTTGTCACTCCGATCCAAACTGGAATATAGTGCCAGGGAATATTAGTACTCTGAATGGGTTTACCAAAGTAAAAAACTGAACCCGGCCACTGAAAATGTGCCATTGTATTATAGGCGGCTTTAAAATTAAGCCAAGGATGTTCCCATAACACTGGCCAAAAAAAGATAGTGAAAATAATAAAAATAATAATAAACATTACTCCCGTAATTAACTGTCGGGTATAATTCTTCTTGCTCACTATCATTTCAATGCCATAAAATAACAAACCAACCACTGGTATTATAATAGCTGGTATTCTAACGGCGACAGCAAAGGCGGAGCTAATAGCAAAAGCAAGGGCAGAAAGATAAGTCTTTTTTTCCAAAAATTGTAAGAGATAATAAATACTAATAATACAGGCCGCCAAGAGTATAATATCTTTATTATTGTAAAAAGATTCTGCGAAAATCCTTGGACTCAGAATTAAAAATAGGCTACCAAGAAGACCAAGTCGCCAATTTTTATAAACTTTATAAATAATTTTGTAAAAATAAATAACACCAATAAAAAATACTAGAAAGGTCAAAAAATGTTTAAAGTAGTACATAGTGACTGTACCTGAATCAATATTAAAAAGTACTTCCAGTAAATAGGCTGGGGTATCAAATGCGACACCGTAATATTGATTAAAAAACTGATGTAGGGGCACTATTCCAGCAATGGCCCGACTTGGTAGAAATCTTTCAAAAAGATAATTAGTCGAAACTATGCCATGAAATCTTTGCAGTGGCTCATCAAAAGAAACACCGTAGTCATTAAAAACCAAAGAACCAACTACAAAAAATAAAAGAAAAAAACCAATAACAATATGGCGGAAATAAATTGAACTATTAGTTAAATATTTTTTATAAAAATTTTTCATTGTCTATTACTATATGTTAATGACTATATAGTAACATGTGGTGCGATAAAAATACATGCGGAGAGGGAGGGATTTGAACCCTCGATACCATTGCTGGTATGCAGCTTTTCGAGAGCTGTGCTTTCAACCACTCAGCCACCTCTCCGAGAAAAATTATTTCATCTTTAGCTTTTAAAACGATTTTTCTGAAATTCTGTTGTACTGACAACGATTGTCTTTAACTTCTCAATCTCTGGCTTTTTTATATGTTCCCATTGTCCTTTGCGTAATCTACCAATTGTTATATTAGCAATTCTAACTCGTACCAATCGTGCCACATGAAAACCTAAACGCCTAAACATTCTTCTAATCTGCCGTTTTTTTCCTTGGCGTAACACTACTTCAAACGTTCTTCCACGTAAGTGCTTTATTCGCTCAGCCTGGACAACGCCATCACCCAAACCAATTTCAATACCGGCCTTACATTTTTCAATAATTTCAGTAATTTTTTCCTTTTCCTCTTTCTTATCCTTGCCAATATCATGACTAAGGGTAACAACATACACTTTTTCAATACCAAATTTTGGGTGGGTTAATTTATTAGCTAAATCACCATCATTGGTTAACAATAATAACCCTTCACTGTCTTTATCAAGACGACCAACAATCGCCAGTGG
>CAYZML010000054.1:0-4557 GCA_964479555.1 uncultured Gammaproteobacteria bacterium
TTAAATGGAGCTGAAATTGCTCGTCGTGAAATGTTGATTAGTGGTAAACTCCCGCTTCAGACTTTACGCGCCGATATTGACTATGCTCGTACGGCCGCTCAGACAACGTTTGGTTTGATTGGTATTAAAGTTTGGATTTATCGTGGAGAAATTTTTGATCGCCATGAAGAAGCCGGCGAAGTTATTGCTGAAAAAGTTAGAAAATAATATGTTAGCACCGAAAAAAACCAAATTTCGTAAGACTCATAAAATGACCCGTGGCGGTAAAGCAACGCGTAAGATTCAGCTTGGCTTTGGTAGTTATGGTTTGAAGAGTCTTGAAGGTTGCTGGGTAACATCCCGCCAGATCGAAGCAGCTCGTCGTGTTATTACTCGTTATGTTCAGCGAACTGGTAAAGTATGGATTCGAATTTTTCCTGATAAGTCAGTCACAGCTAAAGGTGGAGAAATGCCAATGGGTAAAGGTAAGGGCGCAGTTGATCATTATGTTGCCATTGTTAAGCCAGGTATGGTTTTATTTGAGATTGAAGGCGTAACCGAAAGTCAGGCACGTGAAGCAATGACATTAGCCGCTCATAAGTTACCGGTAAAATGTAGTTTTATTAGAAAACATTAATTATATGGAATTTAAGGAATTACAAGAAAAATCAAAACCAGAACTACAGAAGTTGCTTGCTGAGAGTCGTGATAAGTTACGGGATATGCGTTTTAAAGAAGCTAATAAGCAGTTAAAAGACGTGCGCGCTATTCGTCGTGAGCGTTTGTTAATTGCTCGTTTACTAACCCTTATCAACAAACAGTCGTAATATGAAATCTATGAAAACCAATAATTCTGATACAGGTCGCGCTCGTATTCACCGTACGTTTAAGGGTGTAGTTGTGAGCGATAAAATGGATAAAACGATTGTGGTCGCGGTTGAAATTGTTAAAATTCACCCGAAATACCATAAGCGCTATGTTTCAACAAGTCGTTATAAGGTTCATGACGAAAAAAATCAGTATCATGAAGGTGACAAGGTTGTGTTCGTTGAATGTCGACCGTTGAGTAAAGATAAACGCTGGCGCGTTATTTATAATTAATTTGTATGATCCAGGTCCAAACCATGTTAAAAGTAGCTGATAATACCGGCGCAAAACGCGTTCAGTGTATTCGTGTGCTTGGTGGCTATCGTAAGCGCTATGCGACCGTCGGCGAACGTATTATTGTTGCGGTTAAACAGGCAGTCCCACACGCGATGGTGAAAAAGAGTGATGTTTTACTAGCGGTGGTTGTACGTTTGAAAAAAGAAATTCGCCGCCCTGATGGTAGTTATATTCGTTTTGATGAAAATGCTTGTGTTATTATTGATAAGAAAAACGGTGAACCACGAGGAACTCGTATTTTTGGACCGATTCCACGTGAAGTCCGTAAAGCCGGTTATATTAAGATTGCCTCATTGGCGCCTGAAGTTTTGTAATTATATGAATATCAAGCAAAATGACAATGTAAAAGTTATTGCCGGTAAGGATAAAGGCAAGAGTGGAAAAGTACTACAAGTTTTTCCTCTTACCCGCCGTGCAAGCATTGAAGGTATTAATTTACTGATTAAGCATTTGCGTCCGCGCCGTCAAGGTGAAAAAGGTCAGCGAGTTGAGTTTGCGGCACCGATGAATCTTTCCAACGTGATGTTGATTTGCCCAAAATGTAATCAGCCAACTCGTATTCGTCATTTACTGATTAAGGGTGAAAATGATACAAAGGGTAGTAAGGTTCGCGTTTGTACTAAATGTAAAACTGCCATTGATTAAATATATGAAATTAAAGGAACTATACCAGAAAAAAGTTAAACCAGCCCTAAAAGAACAGCTTGGCTATACTAATGATATGGCTGTGCCTCGTTTACTTAAAATTTCTTTGAATGTTGGTGTTGGTCGTTTTACTAAAGATAAAACATATCTTGATACTGTTGCCAATAATATTACTCGTATTACTGGTCAAAAAGTAATTATGACTAAGGCAAAAAAATCAATTTCTGCTTTTAAAGTTCGTGAAGGTACGGTAATCGGCATAGCTGTAACATTGCGCGGTGATCGAATGTATGATTTTTTGGAAAAATTAATTAATGTTACTTTTCCACGTGTACGTGACTTCCGTGGTGTTGATAATAAAAAAATTGATAAAACCGGTAATCTTTCCATTGGTTTCCGTGAACATATTGCTTTTCCGGAAATTAAAGCTGATGAAGTTGATAATGTTCATGGTCTTGAAGTTAATATCACTACCACCGCCCGTAACCGTGAAGAGGGCTTAGCCTTATTTCAGCTCCTTGGTTTTCCTTTTAAGAAAGATAATTAGATTTTATGGCACGAAAAGCATTAATCGCCAAAGCAAAGCGATCACCAAAATTTAGTTCTCGTAAAATCCGTCGTTGTTGGCGTTGTGGCCGCAACCATGGTTATATGCGTGATTTTGATATGTGTCGTATTTGTTTCAGAGAATTAGCTACTAACGCTGATTTACCTGGTGTAACAAAATCGAGCTGGTAAGATTTACTATAAATTATATGATTGATCCAATCGCAGACATGCTTACTCAAATTAGAAATGCCGCCGCCGTCCGTAAGGCTGAGGTTGTTTTACCTATGAGTAAAATAAAATTTAATATTGCGAAATTATTAGAAGAAAACGGCTGGATAACCAAAGCTGAAGTAATAACCCATGAGGGTAAAAATAATTTTTCTGAATTAAAATTAACTCTTAAATATAAAGCTGACGGTAAACCGAAAATTGCTTCTTTAACTCGTATTAGCAAATCAAGCCGTCGTGTCTACGTAACTAAAGATCAGTTACCAAAAGTTTTAAATAATCTTGGTATTGCCATTATTTCCACTTCCCAGGGTCTTATGACCAACCGCGATGCTCGTAAACGTAGTCTCGGCGGAGAAGTTATTTGCGAAATTTACTAATATGTCACGACTTGGAAAACTACCAATTGAATTAGCTAAAGGCGTTAGCGCCATTCTTGAAGCTAAGATCTTAAAGATTAAGGGTCCAAAAGGGGAATTATCTCAAGTGGTTCATCCTTTAGTTCAACTTGATATACAACCTGAACATATTACTGTCTCGGTCGCAAATCCAATTAATAAAAAAGAACGGGCATTATGGGGTTTATTTTATAGTTTAGTTAAGAATATGGTGATTGGTGTTACTGAAGGCTATGAAAAAAAACTAGAAATTCAGGGTGTTGGTTATAAAGTTGCCGGCGGGGGTAAGAGCTTGACCTTAAGTCTTGGTTTTTCTCATCCAGTACCATTAACTATGCCCGAAGGTGTAACCGCGGCTATTGAAGGCAATATTATTACTTTGACCAGTATTGATAAACAGCTTGTCGGTGAAGTTGCGGCCCAAATTCGTCGTTTAAAGAAACCAGAACCATACAAAGGTAAAGGTATTCGCTATGTTGGTGAGATTGTTCGCCGTAAAGCTGGTAAAACTGCCGCTAAAGGCGCCTAAATTTGATATATGAATAAGCAACAAGCAAAATTAAATAAGGTCCGACGTCAACGTCGTTTACGTACTGAAATTAACGGTACAGGTCTTCGTCCTCGTCTTAGTGTTTCAAAGTCTTTGACTAGTTTGTACGCTCAGTTGATTAATGATGAAAAAGGTATAACGCTTGCGAGTGCTCATACGCGTGAAGTCAAAGGTAAGTCAAAAGTTGAAACAGCTAAAGCCGTTGGAAAATTACTAGCAGAAAAAGCCTTAACTAAAAAGATTTCAAGCGTTGTTTTTGATCGCGGTGGTAATCGCTATACCGGTCGTGTGCGAGCAGTGGCTGAAGGCGCCCGTGAAGGCGGTCTCCAATTCTAATCTATTTGAAATTTATGAGTGAACAAGAAATAAACCCACAAACTGTTACTGACAATATATCTGACCGCGGTGGTCGCGGCGGACAGCGAGGTAGTCGTGGCCGACGTTTTCCAGGCGGTGATCGCGGTGGTCGCCGTGGTGGCGGTCGCGCTGAAGAAAAGCCAGCTGATGAATTTGAGCAAAGAATTATTGATATTGCTCGTGTTACTCGTGTTATGGCTGGTGGAAAACGTATGCGTTTTCGTGCTTGTGTGGCGATTGGTGATAAGAAAGGTAGGGTTGGTATTGGTTTAGCTAAAGGGGCTGACGTAACCTTAGCCGTGGCTAAAGCCGTTAACCAAGCTAAAAAACATTTAATTACCGTACCGATGGTAAAGCAAACAATCCCACATTCAGTTGACCAGTGGTTTGGTGCCGCTCATGTTTTACTTAAACCAGCAGCGGTTGGTCGTGGTATTATTGGTGGCGGTATTGTTCGAACTATTTTAGAATTAAGCGGTGTTAATAATGTTACAAGTAAAATCTTAGGCACTAACAATAAAGTTAATAACGCCAAATGTGTTATTATTGCGCTTGAATCACTGCGTGCCCCAAAGAAAAAATCAGTTGAAACAGTGGTTGAAACTAAAACCGAGATAATTAATAAATAAACCGTATTCATTATTTAATGTATTAATTTCTTTTATGTCTCTTTCTCTTTCAACTCTC
>CAYZML010000055.1:0-4514 GCA_964479555.1 uncultured Gammaproteobacteria bacterium
GCATCTGCCTCCGAGTCCTCTGCCTCAGCTATAGCTACGACCCTGCTTTAAAAACAGCTGGTCATATTTACTAGATCTGACTGTTATAATATCATTTTTATGCTGGAGCATTGCTCTTATCGTGCGAACCAGATGTGGTTCACAATATCAGTAATGATTTTATGGTTTTTTTAGATGTTCTACCGATTGAGCCTGGGCACGTTATTGTTATCCCAAAACAACCATACGCATCGCTTGAAGATATGCCTAATGAGTTAGCAAGTAAATTATTCTTAGTAGTTAAGAATATTGGCGCCGCAATGTTAAAAAGTTTGGGAGTTAAGGGGTATAGTTTGTTTTTAGATAATATTGATAAAAATTATGTCGTCGAAGAGCATATTCAATATGTTCATTTTCATGTTGTACCGCGTCGGGATGGTTATAGTACTGAACGTCGTCAGCAGGGGGCTTATGATGATGGTCAAGCGGAAGAATATGCCGCTAAGATTAAACAGGCACTTAGTTAATAACGTAACGCTCTCTTGACTGTTTATTTTCTATGAATACTTCATCGTTAAAAATACTTTTTGGCCTTGTCTGTAGTCCGCCATATAATTGGCAAGCGAAGTTTGAAAGCTTAGCGACATTACAAGTTACTGAGCTAGGCTTATTTTTATTAGGCGTGCCCTTAGCGACTCGCCGTGAGATTTATCGTCGTTTAGAAAAAAGTTCAGTAGTAAAAATTCCTTATGTTCAGTTACCTTTGGATGCCGATGATAGTGAGATTGAATACATAGTACAAAAATACAAAACTTCTATTTTTAGCTTACCTCCGATAGCCGAATCATATACGATTGCTAATCGTCGTGTTTCTGCGCCACAGACAATAGTAATTCAAAATCCTTCGCCTGATATAAAAAATAGTGAATTTAGTGAAGAGGCATTAGCTCGACCTGGTGTGGCTGGTATCTGTCTTGATACGGCTACTCTAGAGGCTGATCGTTTACATCGTCCAAAACTATATCAAACAAATCTTTTTGCCCTTGATCACCACCCAGTTCTTTGCTCATTAATTTCACCAGTTTCTCATTCATTACTAAGTCGTTTTACTGGTAATCCATCACGATTAACTAATCTAAACTCTTTACGTTACCTCCATAACATTGTACCCAAATATTTAGAAACAACGTTGGTTTTAAAATTAGATAATTTTTTTGATGAACAGCTCGAGGTCAAACAATATCTGGAAACTATTCTTAGTGCCCGAATATAAACTATAGACATTGTTATATTAGTTATTTTTAGTTAGTTTAAGGGTTTTTATCGGTAATAGTGGACGAAGATGTTAAAACGTTGTAAGGTAGTTTTTAGATATTATATTATGAAAGGTATTATTTTAGCCGCCGGGCGTGGCACAAGACTCTATCCTTGTACTAAAGTTACCAGCAAGACACTTTTGCCGGTTTATAATCGGCCGATGATTTATTACCCTCTTAATACTCTTTTAAAAGCTGGTATTACGGAAATTTTATTTATTATTAGCCAAGAGCATAGTCAGGATTATATTGATCTACTTGGCGATGGTTCTGATTTTAAAGCTCATTTTACCTATGAAATTCAAAAAGAGCCACGCGGTATTCCCGAAGGTTTTATTATTGCTGAACATTTTATTGGCGCTGATTCAGTGGCGATGATTTTAGGTGATAATATTTTTATTGATGATGTTTCAGAACATATAAGGGGGTTTACGAGTGGAGCAGAGATTTTTGCTAAAACAGTTTCTGATCCAGAGCGGTTTGGTGTTGTTGAAGTTAATGACACTAACCAAGCAATCTCAATTGAGGAAAAACCAACTCAACCAAAAAGTAATCTAGCTATTACCGGTTTATACCTCTGTGATAATCGTGTAGCTGAAATCGCTAAGCAGCTAGGTCCAAGTGCGCGTGGCGAACTTGAAATTACTGATATACATCGTTGGTATATGGAGCGAGGAGAATTAAAGGTTAAGTTAATTTATCAAGATTGGATTGACGCCGGTACGTTTGATAGTCTATTAGCCGCTCAAACATTAGCTAAAGATCAATTGCAACCATTAATGATTATCTAAGTATGGCATTGACTGATGCGCCAAAAAAAGTTTGGATTGGTTTTCTTACCTACGGCACAACTACGGCATCTTATTTGCCGTATTTTTTATCAAGCCTGCGGCAACAAACCTATCAGGATTATAAAATTGTTTGTTTTGATAATACTCCTGAAGAGCACAATGAAAACCGCCCCCATCTACAAAAATTTTCTGATATAGTTGTTTATCACGAGGGAAAAAATCTTGGTTTTAGCGCTGCCTATAATATTCTTTTAAGAAAAGCGATCGCCGCCGGCGCTGATTACTTTTTAATTATTAATCCGGATACAGTTTTAGATCCCACCGCGCTTGATTATCTTATTACTGAATTAAACGTTAATCCGACTATTGCTGCAGTCGCACCAAAAATTCGGCAGTGGAACTTTCAAGCTAAAATAAAAACCACCATTATCGACTCCTGTGGACTGGCGGTTAAACCTGGTCTACATTTTATTGACATTGGTCAAGGCGAGGAAGACCAAGGTCAATATGATCATGCCACTATTATTAGCCCATCAGGCGCGGCCGGTTTATTTCGTTTAGCAATGTTACAAAAAATTGCCGTTAATGATTGTTATTTTGATGAAGCGTTTTTTATGTACAAAGAAGATTGTGATCTGGCTTATCGTCTTTTATTAGCTGGGTATCAATCACGTTTAGTGAGTCAGGCGATTATTTATCATGATCGCACCGCCACTGGTGGAACAATCTGGCAAAGAATTCATAATCGACGACAAAGATCAATCGCCGCTAACCGCTATGCTTTTATTAATCAGTATTTTTTATATATAAAATATTGGCGCCAACAAAGTATCGCTGACCATCTTCGTATTATTTTTGATTGTTTACTGAGCCTTGGTTTGGCGCTATTGCTTGAATGGTATTTACTTGGGTGTTATCCGATTATTATTAAAGCCGCCCGTTTTCTAAAACGATACTAATATGGATTTTTCAATTATTATTGTTAGCTGGAACGTTAAAGATCGCTTGCGTGAAAATTTACAGGCTTTATATGCTAGTACCGACCACGTAACCTTTGAAGTTATTGTGGTTGATAATGCCTCAACTGATGACACCGTTAGTATGCTCGCCATTGATTTTCCTAATATACGTATTATTAAGAATCAAAAAAACTTAGGTTTTGCTTACGCTGGTAATCAGGGTCTAAAAGTAGCCAGTGGGGATTATTTAATACTTCTTAATCCAGATATGAAAGTGGAGGCAACGATGTTAGTTGATTTAAAAAAATGGCTTGAGGAAAATCCTCAAGCTGATGTTACTGGTATTACACTAGTAGATAGTAGCGGCGCAATTATTAAGCATGTACGACGTTTTCCAAAGTTAATAGATCAGCTCATGATTACCTTAAAACAGCCTCATCTGTTTCCCTCTTTATTACAGAAGTATATTAGAGTTGATTTTGATTATACTCAAGCGGCGGCGGTTGATTCGGTTCGAGGCGCTTTTTTTGTTATTCGTCGTTCCGCTTTAATGAAATTTGGTTATTTGGATGAACGTTATTTTTTGTGGTTTGAAGAAGTTGATTATTGTCGTATGGTAAAAAATAAAGGTGGGCAGGTCTGGTATACACCGGCCGTCACCGCGATTGATTACGTTGGGCAAAGCTTTGCTCAGGTAGCGCGTTTTAAAAAACAAAATTATTTTCGTAAAAGTATGTTAACTTATTTTAAAAAATGGCACCCGCTGTGGCAGGTAATAATTTTATCTATTGCTTGGTGGTTAGCTTTAGTGATTGTTTGGCTGGGTGATGTTATTAATCTACGTTCACGTTCGCAAACGTAATAGGTTATAGTATGCTAAAAAAAGTTGCTATTATTATTAGCCCAAACTACAAAGATTATGCCGTTCGTTATCTGGCCGACTGTTTAGCTAGTGTACGTCAACAAACATATACTGAGACAGATATTTTTTTAGTTGACAATGAAAGTTCTGATACTAGTTTTACTCTTCTTAGGTCACTAGCCCCAGAAGCAGAAATTATTCGACGGCAACATAATGATGGCTTTGCGGGCGGTAATAATGCCGCCTTAGAGGTAATTATTAAACGCGGTTATGATTTGGTTCTTTTACTAAATATGGATACAATTATTGAGGCTGATTGTTTACGATTGTTAGTTGAAACAATTAAAGCCTATCCTCAGTGTGGCGCTTTACAAGCGCGGTTGATGCTATACCCTGATCAAGAAAGAGTAAACAGTTTGGGCAATAAAACTCATTTTCTTGGTTTTGGTTATACAGATGGTTATAAAGAATTATTTTCCGATGTTAATAACCAAAGACGCGCAATTGCATATCCGTCTGGTGCTGGTGTATTAATACGAGTTGCGGCGCTTAATAAGGTTGGTTTATTTGACGAAGAATTATGGATGTATAATGAAGACCAGGATTT
>CAYZML010000056.1:0-4483 GCA_964479555.1 uncultured Gammaproteobacteria bacterium
AATACCCCTGGAAGATAATCCACAGGCAGTGTTTGGTCGCTGTTTACATGCCTGCTTACGGCAATTTTTTCTTCCTCTTTTAGAATCTCATAGCCAACCAAGCCTCTTCGGAGCAAAAAAAATAAAAACTGAAGAACTAACGCTGACACGCCTGCTCGACTATTATAATAACTATTGGGTTGATACTGGCTATAGTGATCGCCAACAGGCTGATACCTATAAACAAGAAGGTAAAAAAATATTAACCACCTTTCAGTCTCAACTCCCTGACCCCTTACCCACGATTGTCTTTTTAGAAAAAAAATTCAGCCTTAAACTTGATCGCTATACTCTAACCGGTACAGTTGACCGCGTTGATAGACTATCTGACGGTACATATCAAATTATCGATTATAAGTCAGGCAACAAGCCAAAAAAATTTGACTACTCAGTAAAACGCCAGTTGCTATTATATCAGGCGGCGGTTGAAGAAAATTTTGGCCTGAAAGTTAGTACCTTAACTTACTATTATTTAAAAGATGGCGAAACGGTTGATTTTATCGCCAAGCCCAATGAAATTCAAAAAGTAAAAGATGATATGATTGCGTTAATTCAGACAATACAAACCAGTGATTTCAAACGTCGAACAAACTCAGATTGTAAATATTGTCAGCATGGGCCAATCGAAAAAAATTGAGATAAGATAAAAAATCAGGTAGACTATAAAGACTATGACTCTCCGATCTTATTTATTACTCATGACGATTGCCACCATTATTTTCTGGTTGGCACTCGGGTTGATTGTGGTCAGTACTGATCCTGCCATGACTGAACAATCAGGTATTATACTTTTTTACGCTATTCTTACCTGCGCTGTGACTGGTACAGGCGCTATTCTTGGTTTTATTATTCGTTTTTTTGCCTTAAAACAAGATCTTGTTGGTCACTTGGTTTTAATTGCTTTTCGCCAGGCATTACTTGGTGCCATTCTTGTTATCGGAGTATTATTTCTTTTCTCCCAACATCTTTTTAGCTGGCTTAACCTGAGTCTTTTACTTTTAACATTATCGGCTTTAGAATTTTTTTTACTGAGCCGAGAGTAGATTATTCTTAAATTTTATCTTTTATTACTATGTCTTTTTTTACTCGATTTTTTAAAAAACAACCACAGTCTGCCACCACTAAATTTCCCGGAGTAGTGGTTGGTAAAATAATAAGTGTTGAACCACATCCAAACGCTGATCGATTACAGATTGCTCAGGTTGATATTGGCCAAACATTACGTATCGTCTGTGGTGCGCCAAACATTACCGCCGGCCAGCTTGTACCAGTCGCGACGATTGGCGCGCTTCTACCTAACGGTTTAACAATAACTAAAGCAACTATTCGTGGCGTTGAATCAAACGGTATGCTCTGTGCCGAAGATGAACTTGGGCTTGGCAATGACCACAGCGGAATTAAAATTTTAACTAAAGGTATAATCGGCGAACCGATTGATAACTACCTTACTGATTAGTATATGATTTATTCAACTTCACAAGATATTCTTTTACTGATAATTGCTATCTGCGTTCTTTGGCTAACGATTGTATCAGCCTGGCTTTTATATCATCTTATTTCCGTTGCTCGTTATATTAATCAAACCGTTAAAAATTTAAAAGAAAAAGTACAATCAGCCGAAGGAGTTATGACATTTTTTAAGAATAAAATAACTACTAACACTACCTATCTAACCTTAATCGCAACAGCCATAGCTAAATTAATTACAATTATGAGCAGCCAGACAAAAAACTCACGAAAAAGTAAACGATAATTGATATTTTTTTAGCCTACTCAAGAATAAGTTAATAACCTATTGTACCTAAAAATTTCGTTGACTCTGATGCTATTATATGGTATTATAGATTACTATAGAGACTAATAAAGTTACACGTATTAGTACGCCATTTAAGCGGTTAGCTGTTGCCATCACGCTAGCCACGCTCAAAATAATTATTCACGCAAAGAGGTTTTTAACCGCTTTTTTTATTAAAGCGGTAGTGGTGCCTATTAGCTGGTTTGAGGCACTTATCCTTAATATTCTAATCATACCGATTTACCGTCTTTACACCATTGCCAACCGAAAAATATTTACACTGCCAAAAACCGGCCGACGTTTTACCGCCATCCTAACAAGTCGCTACGCTATTCATATCATATTTATTATGATTGTTGGTTGTTTAACAATTTATAATATAACCGCTCGTTCAGCCCCGCTTTCCACTGGTGATAACATTAATAATCTATTATTAGCCGAATTAGTAATAACAGAAAATTCAAATGACAGCGCCCAGCTTATTGAAGACTATCCTAATCCGATGGCACAACGCTGGCGTCAAACAACTGATGAAGTGCTAGGTTTTTTACATATCCCATTTAGCCCTTTAACTAAAGAAAAAATGGAAGCAGAAACCGCTGGCGGTACAATTGCTATACCTGCCAGAACCGAAGCGATTACCTATCTTGTACAAAGTGGAGATACGATTAGTGGTATTGCTCGTCGCTTTAATATTTCGGCTAATACAATTTTGTGGGAAAATAATTTATCAGTTACTAGCTTATTACAACCAGGCGACAAGTTGATAATTCTTCCGACCAGTGGTGTAAGCCATAGCGTTACTGCCGGCCAAACACTTAGTCAGATTGCAAGTTTGTATGGAGTTAGTCCGGAAAATATTATGACGGCTAATGGTTTAACTAATCCAAATCAATTACGAATTGGGGCTAAGCTTGTTATTCCAGGTGGTAACAAGATCGCGCAAGCATCACAATCAACTACACGACGAATCGGTGAAGATGTTAGTAAAAGTATAACCACAATAAAAAATATTATTCCTGGTGGACCGTCGGCCGTTATTCCATCTGGCGGACGTATGGCCTGGCCGACTACCGGTCATCGTATCACGCAATATTTCTCCTGGCGTCATAGCGGGGTTGATATTGCCAATAAAATTGGCACGCCTATTTATGCGGCTGATGACGGGGTAGTAATTACGGTTGGTTATAACCGTGGCGGTTATGGCAATCAAATTGTAATTGATCATGGAGGAGGAAAAACTACCCGCTATGGACATCTTTCGGCTTTTAGTGTTAATCTTGGTCAAAAGGTGTCAAAAGGCCAGTATATCGCCGCTATGGGATCAACTGGTCGTAGTACCGGCCCACACCTTCACTTTGAAGTTATGATTAAAGGCCAACATTATAACCCACTTAACTATGTTCGTTAAACCTATACAACTGTTAATCAAGCAGTTATACTATAGGTATATTTAATATAACAATATGAAATTTTTAATTGGGGTAATCATGGTTGTTGTCGGCGCTCTTATGACCGCCAAGGCTAATAAGTTTTTAACTTTTTTCGGCCGGATTGAGTTTTTTGAAACTAGATTTGGTACTACTGGCGGTTCACGCTTTGGCTATCAGATTATAGGTATTATTCTAATATTTCTTGGAATTATAACTATGACAGGCCTTATCGGTGGTTTTATGGGCTGGGCTCTAAGTCCGTTATTACAATATCAAAAATAAAATTAATTACAGGGGCCTGTAGTTCAGCTGGTTAGAATGCCTGCTTTGCAAGCAGGAGGTCAAGGGTTCGAATCCCTTCAGGTCCACAGTTTTTATCTTCAATATTTGAGCATATAATCTATCCCAAAGCGGTAACAAACGCTACTCTTTACTTAATTATTTAGAGTTATATTACATATGCCTTCTAAAAAACTCGATATTAAACCCCTAGTCTTCGATACATATCTAACTATGATTGAGCAAAGCGTTGGAACAACAATGTTCCAAAATCTACCAGCTTTAGTTAACGGCAAGAAAAAAAATATTGTCGTAAAAGGGCGGATTGCCTGCGCATTTTACGTTTCCTCACTACTATTAATTTTTAAATTAATAAAAAATCTTCATGCCACGGTTGATGGTACTGTGATTGATCTTAAAAAATCCGGCTGGGAAAAAATTTCTAAACCAAAACGTGGCTGTATTATTGTCTGGGATAAAGATAATTTTGAGCAACGTGAGCCCCATAAGCATATTGGCTTTTATCTTGGTAATAATCAGGCGATTAGTAATAGCTCAAAAAAACGTTATCCAGTTAAACATCATTGGACCTATAATAAAAAAAGAAAGGTTATGTTACTTCTGAGTCACCAAAAATTAAAATAAAAAAATCTGTTGTAAACAATATACAACAGATTTTAATTATTTTTTATCTTTTCAGCTTTTTATCTTATCAGCATCATTTTCTTCGTTTCAGTAAATTCTCCTGCTTCCATTTTATAATAATATATTCCGCTTGAGAGATTAGCTCCATTGAATTTTATCGAGTGTTGTCCCGCTATTTGATTTATTGTCTGTTTAAAAACTTCCCGGCCGATTATATCGTATACTATAAAATTGATTATTCCCTCTTTTGGGATATTATAATTTATTATAGTCGTCGGATTAAACGGATTGG
>CAYZML010000057.1:0-4391 GCA_964479555.1 uncultured Gammaproteobacteria bacterium
CTTCACAACCAACTCACTATCTAAGAAAAAATCAACTTCTTTAATTTTTAGCTCAAGGGCTTTTTCTAACCCCGCAATTACGGCTTGATACTCGGCTTGGTTATTAGTCGCCACGCCAATACAACGAGCAATCGTCGCGATTACTTTTCCGTTTTCCTCAATAACTACTCCAATGGCCGCTGGCCCAGGATTACCACGCGCACCACCATCGCTATGAATAATATAGTTACTCATGATCTTTTGTTAATCGCATATCAACAATTTTTAATTGAATATTGCGATGATTATTAAATATATTAAAGCCAACAGTATAAACAATATCAACTTTCTCTCCAGGTTTAATAGTACCTAAAATGTTAGCTCTACCAAAGGCTATCGCCCAGATACCATTAAAACGAAACTTAATATGTTTTTTATCTTGTCCCATCATCATAACATCCTCAACCGTGGAAGCAAAACTAATAAAGCGTGGCTCAGGATTATCCTGGCCAAACGGTGCAAAAAGTTCAATCTGTTCAACTAACGTCGGATTAATATCATTTATAGATAACACTGCTTCAATCCTTAAGACCGGAGATAAATCAAGATTACTTAGCTGTTCCTGAGCCGTAGCGCGCATCACGGAAATAAAAGGCTCAAGATCTTCTTGACTTTTAACGGTAAAACCACAAGCCATTTTATGGCCGCCAAAACGCTCTAAATATTCTTTACCTATTTCCAAGCTCGCGCCTAAATCATACTGCTCAATACTACGACCTGATCCTTTAATATGACCCTCACTCTGGCAAATAACAAAACAAGGTTTGGCAAATTTCTCCGCTAATCGTCCAGCCACTAAACCAATAACTCCTTCAGGCCAAGTCTCTCCAGTCCCTTCAACCCGTAAATCCGGCGATATAACTACTAATAATTTTTGCTCACTCTGCTCCTTTTCGATGATTTCTATACTGGCTAACATAATTTCTTCTGTTAAACGCTGACGCTCGCTATTTTTTTGGTTTAAATCATCGGCTAACATCTGAGCTTCCTCCTCTGATGTAGTGGTAAAAAGTTTATAAGCGGTATTAGCATGATCAATTCGACCGGCAGCATTAAGTCGAGGTGTAATCTGCCAACTAATATTCCAAGCGGTTAATTCACTAGTGTTCAAATTAGCCACAGTAATTAGTTCTTTCAAACCCCGTCGTGGCCGATGATTAATTTGCTCTAAACCATTGCGAACGATTAAACGATTTTCACCAAACAGAGTAACGCAATCAGAGATTGTGCCAATGGCTGCTAAGTCAACCAACTTATTTTTCAATTTCTCTTTATCATCTGGCGATAACGTTGATTTTGAAATTAAAGCGCGCGCAAACGTATAAGCAACCCCAGCGCCACACAAATATTTAAAAGGATAATTCTCAAAATCTAAAATTGGATTAATAACTAAACAGGGCGGTAAATCAGAAACATCGCTTGGTCCTTCATGGTGATCGGTCACAATCACATCAAGACCCAACGAACGAGCAAGAGTAACTTCGTTTTTAGCTCGAATACCATTATCAACCGTTATAAGAAGGTTAACACCAGTTTCGGCTAATTCTTTAACAATGTTAGGGTTTAAACCATAGCCTTCACCAAATCGACTTGGTATCCAGACATCGACTTGAGCTTGTAAGGTTGATAACACTTCAGCTAACAAAGCTGATGAAGTTACACCATCAGCATCATAATCACCGCAGATTGTAATTCGACTACCTTTTTTAATATGCTCAATAACAAGATCAATTGCCGATGACATATCTTTAAATAAAAACGGATCATATTCAGATACATTTTCAGGGTGAAAAAAAGCTTCAACTTCCTCAGTCGAAAACAGTTTTCGGTTATATAAAAGTTGGGCAATCAGACAAGAATATCTTGATTGCGTTATAAAAAATGAGTCAGGTGCGACAGGGGCAACTTGCCATTGCTTTTCCATATCTTAAAATGTAAAAGCCATTGTCCAAGCAACCATTGAGATCATTACCATGACGCTAATAATCGTCCAGATAATTTTAATAACTTTGTGACGCTTCATATTATTAATTAGATTAGTTTTTATTGTTTTAACAGCTTAACAAAGGTATCACTGGGAATTTCTACACTACCCTTACCAGCACTCATCATTTTCTTTTTGCCTTTCTTTTGTTTTTCTAATAATTTTCGTTTACGAGAAACATCACCACCATATAAATGAGCGGTGACATCCTTACGCAAAGCCGCAATCCGCTCCGCTGCAATAATCTGACTACCAATGGCGGCCTGGAGTTTAATAACAAACATCTGCTTAGGCAATGTTTCTTTTAATGTTTCGACAATTTCCTTACCACGCCGAAAGGCTTCATCACGGTAGACAATTAAAGCCAATGACTCAACCGGCTCTTCTGCCACTAAAATATCCATTTTAACCACATCAGTTAAACGGTATTCAAGATACTCATAATTGATTGAAGCATAACCTGATGAGACACTTTTAATTCGATCATAAAAATTTGTTAAAATCGTTGCCATTGGAATTTCATAATGTAAAACTAAACGATCCTCATCAAGATATTCAGTGGTAACATACACTGCTTTACGTTCCTGAACTAAAGTCATAATTCCACCAATATATGCTTTAGGCGTAACAATATCAAGCTTTACCCACGGCTCTTCAATATAATCAATTTTACTTGGATCCGGCAGCATCTGTGGACTACGAACAATTAAAGGACTTTTTTCACCTTTACTATATACATAGTAAGCTACACTTGGTACAGTCACAATTAACTCTAAACCATACTCACGGCGTAATCGCTCTTGAACAATTTCCAAATGTAAAAGTCCAAGAAAACCACAACGAAAACCAAGACCAAGTGCCTGGGACTGTTCCGCTTCGTATATTAAAGCTGAATCATTTAAAGTTAATTTTTCAATTCCTTCTCTGAGTTTACCAAAGTCATCACCTTCGCGTGGGAAAATTCCGGCAAACACCATCGGTTTAACTTCGTGATAACCTTTTAATAAAGTAATCTCTTTAGCATTTGCGAGTGTCATGGTATCGCCAACTCGACATTCAGTCACACTTTTAAAACCAGTCACGACATAACCAATCTGACCCGTTTCCAAAACACCGGTAGAATAATAATCTGGTTTAAAAATGCCGATGTCTAAAATTTCACTTTCGGCCTTCGTTGCCAACAACTTAATTTTATCGCCTTTGCGTAATTTACCGTCGACTAAACGTACATACGCGACCACTCCTTTATATTCATCAAAATTAGAATCAAAAATTAAAGCGCGCGGTGAAGTCTGTTCATCACCGTGCGGGGCGGGGATACGATCAATAACGGCTTTTAAAATCGCCTCAACGCCTTCACCAGTTTTACCTGACGCTAAAATAATATCGCTCAAATCGCAACCTAATAATTTTACTACCTCTTTAGTTACCCGATTGACATCAGCGGCTGGTAAATCAATTTTATTAAGAACAGGAATAATAACTAAATTTTGCTCAACGGCTAGATATAAATTTGCCAATGTCTGAGCCTGAATACCCTGCGAAGCATCAATCAATAATACCGCTCCTTCAACCGCGGCTAAACTACGCGAAACTTCATAGGTAAAATCAACATGACCAGGTGTATCAATTAAATTTAATTGATAATCCATATAGTTCATCGCTACCGGCGTAAGCTTGATTGTGATACCACGCTCACGTTCAAGATCCATACGATCAAGTAGCTGAGCTTTCATTTTACGCTGTTCAACCGTACCGGTAATTTCAAGCATTCGATCAGCTAAAGTTGATTTACCATGATCAATATGGGCAATAATACAAAAATTTCTAATGTTTTTCATGAATAATCTCTAATATGACAAAAGGAGTCTATTAAAAACTCCCGCCAAGACACTATAATAAATTTTCGTCGACTAATCAACTATTTTATGTGGTTAATACATTCAATACGTTAATAGCCTAACGTATTGAATGTATTAACACGACTAGATGATAATTTTAAACAGTACTTTTTTCTCGACCATAATGCCAAACCATACCAAGGCCAAGTAACGTTGCAACTAAACAAGCTAGCCAACCAATCACAGGGATTGAAAATATAATATAAGCAATAACGATGCCAATGATCATTGCTTTAATATCAATCTGACGACTACTCTCTAGCTTCTGACGACGTTTTAAAATTTCATTACCAACAATAATAGCCACAACAATTTTAGCTAGGTACATTAAAGTCAACCAAAGAACAAGAATTATTAACGCTAATGGTAAGCCAATAATAGTTATAGCTAAAATGAAACAAACAATCGGAATAACAATCATAATTAAAAAGCCGATACCAATTGTTCTATATGAATTTTTAAATATT
>CAYZML010000058.1:0-4050 GCA_964479555.1 uncultured Gammaproteobacteria bacterium
GTAATACCATCAGCTGTACCAGTAATTTTAAAATCCATACCACCTTCACCGTCTTCAAGATCTTGAAGATCAGTTAATACTTCCCAACGACTCATATCAGCGCTTGAGGCCAGCCCCATCGCAATACCAGCCACAGCTTTTTTGATCGGTACACCAGCGTCAAATAATGCCAAACTTGAGGCACAAGTCGAAGCCATTGATGATGAACCGTTTGATCCTAATGTTTCACTCACAACTCGAATTGTATAAGGAAATTCTTCTTTACTTGGTAATACCGGCACTAAAGCTTTTTCCGCTAAAGCACCATGACCAATTTCTCGACGACCAGGACCACGACTTGGCTTTGCTTCACCGACTGAATAGGACGGGAAGTTATAATGATGCATATAACGCTTCTTACTTTCACCTTCAAGTCCTTCTAATGTTTGCTCATCACCCGGCGCACCGAGCGTTACGATTGACATCACCTGTGTTTCACCCCGAGAGAACAAACTTGAACCATGGTTACGCGGTAGCATTTCAACATCGGCTTCAAGCGTTCTGATTTCATCAAGTGCTCGTCCGTCAACTCGTCGCTTGTCCTCAAGAATCGCGCGAGTAACCTCAGCTTCAACCGCGCTTTCAACTAACTCTTTGATTGCACTCTCGCGGTATGAGCTTTCAACTCCGGTTGAAAATAAATAATCATCTAACTGTTGTTTAATAGCCGTCACAGCTGCTTTACGCTCTCCTTTAGTGTAATAGGTAGTATCAAATAAAATATTTTTTATATTAGCGTGTAACCACTGACCAGCGTTAGTTAAAACTTGCATTTTAACTTCATCAACCGCCTTATCTTTTCTACTTAAGATTACTTCAGTAGTTGTTACATTAACTTCTGCTTGGAGTTTTTTTATAACATCAATCGCCGGAGCTAAAGCTTCTTGTCCGGTACGTAAAGCTTCTAACATATCTGCCTCAGGAATTTCCTGACAACCAGCTTCAATCATAACGACGCGCTCACTTGTACCAGCCACAATTAAATCAAGATCGCTTTTCTCGCGTTCTTTGTATGTTGGATTAATTAAAAATGTGCCATCAACTCGACCAACTCGAACGCCAGCAATCGGTCCCTGCCACTGTACGCCAGAAATAGCTAACGCGGCTGAAGCCGCCACTAAAGCAACTACATCATAATCATTTTCACGATCAACTGATAAAACCGTCAGCACAACCTGAACATCACGACGAGACGCCTGATTAAATAAAGGTCGAACAGAACGGTCAATCATGCGACCGGTTAAAATTGCTTCATCTGATGGACGGCCTTCACGTTTTATCCACCGTGATCCCTTAATAATACCAGCCGCATACAAACGCTCTTCAAATTCAACCATAAGTGGAAAAAAATCAATTCCGTCACGTTCAGTTTTTGCTTCCACGACAGTAGCTAAAACAACCGTATCACCGTATTGAACAGTGACGGCTGCGTTAGCCTGCTTAGCTAAACGACCAGTTTTAAATGTTAACAGGCGACCATGCCAGTCACCGCTCACAATATATTCTTTGGACATAAAATTACATTTCTGTCCGACAAACTGGAGAACTATGGTTAGGCCACAGTGCTATATGTTTGGCGAACAGAACTTAGTTATATAATTAATAAATTAATTTTTTATTTGCCGATCAAAAACTTTCGACTCTCACTTAAATTAACAAAGTCATCAGCTTCTTCAATTAAACGACTTGAAGTTGTTTGTCGAAAGCCCATAACCTCTACTAAACAACCAGTTGTGTTCTGGAGATAGGAAACTAATGGGAGATAGTCGCCGTCACCAGTCACAAGTACCACTACATCAACTTTGGTTGCGAGTTTGATTGCGTCAACCGCAATACCAACATCCCAGTCGCCTTTTTTCAATCCGCCGGTAAAAACCTGGAGATCCTTAATCATGACTTGAAAACCCTGCTGGTTAAGCGTGTCAAAAAAACTATTTTCTTCTTTATTTTCGGCGCGAATAACATAGGCCGTAGCCCTGATTAATTTTCGGCCGGCGACTGCTTCCTTTAAAACTTCCTTAAAGTTCACACGGCGCTTATATAAATTTTTGGCCGAGTGATACATATTTGAGACGTCGATTAAAACGCCGATTCGTTGATCTTTATGTTTCATCATATACGAAAGAAAAGCGGAGACAATCCGCTTTTCGATTATTATTCTTTAATAACGGTTTCCTCTTCCTCATCAACTATCTGATCACCCATGATTTCCTCTTCAATGCGTTTACGTTCCTCTTCGTCGGCAATCATTTTTTTAGCGATACGTAATTTAAGTTTCTGAGCTAAATCAAGAAAAGCTTTTTCATCTTCACGTTGAATATAGCGGAGTAAACGACGTCGCTCGCCAACTTTACGAAGTAAACCGCGACGAGAAGAATGATCTTGCTTATGCTTTTTTAAGTGTTCGGTTAACTGGGTAATTTCCTCAGTTAAAATTGCGATCTGTACCTGCGGGGAACCAGTATCAGTCTCATGAACTTTAAAACGGTTGATTAACCGTTGTTTAACTTTTTTGTCTAACATAGTCGTGTCAGCCTAGATCCGAGAAACAGTGCGACAAACGCTATTTCCAAGAAAAAGGTAAAGTAAAATAATAAAAATGCTATGATATCACAGCTTTTTTATTGTACTATAAATTGAAAAAAAAATCAAGACGTCGTATAATATTAGCTATGTCAAACGCTGACTCGAAAAAAATCTCGCCATTACGGCAAGCTATTAAGGATTTTCTTGAATATCTTGAAGTTGACCGCGGCCTTTCGGCTTTAACTATTAGAAACTATAAATTCTTCTTGGAACGATTTGCTGATTTTGCTCGTGAGCGCGGCGTTACTAAACCAGAACAAATTACCAAAATGTTAATTCACCAGTTTCGTCTACATCTTAACCGTCTACCGGCCCGAACAGCTGATACTATTAAAAAAAATACGCAAAATTATCATTTAATAGCCCTACGAACATTTTTAAAATATTTAATAAAAAATGATGTTAAAACTCTAGAACCGGAAAAGATTGAGTTAGCCAAGCAATCACCCCGGCAAGTTGAATTTTTGGAAGGTAGTGATCTTGAAAAAATTCTTGAGGCACCACTTCAACAAAATAATGACCCGCATCAACAATTACGTGATAAAGCACTGCTGGAGACATTATTTTCCACCGGCTTACGTGTTAGTGAATTAGCAAAATTAAAAATTGATGATATTAATCTAAACAAACCTGAATTTACGGTGCGGGGAAAAGGTAATAAAGTTCGGTTGGTATTTTTATCTGAAACTGCTCGCCACTGGCTTAAAAAATACTTTGATAGTCGACATGATCCTAACCCTTATATTTTTATTGGCTTAAGTAAAATTAATAGTAGTGAGACGGATAAACCAATAACACCTCGCTCAATCGAACGATTGGTTACTCGTTATGCAAAACTCTCCGGAATTATGAAAAAAGTAACACCTCATACTCTTCGCCATAGCTATGCGACCGACTTATTATTAAACGGGGCTGATATTCGTTCGGTACAGGCAATGCTTGGCCATTCTTCTATCACAACCACTCAAGTCTATACTCATATTACTGATAATCAACTGCGTGATGTCTACAAAGCTTTTCATGGTGTACGCCGCAAAAGAAAGGGCTAAATTAGGTTGACATTAGCCTTTTTTCCTGATATTTTTAGACCAGTGTTCGCGGTGAAAATAGGCCTATGTCCTCGTAGTTCAATGGATAGAACGAGAGACTTCTAATCTCTTAATGTAGGTTCGATTCCTACCGAGGGCACAAGTATGAATTATAAAATTATAAGTTGGAAAGTTATAAAGTAAATACAAATCGAGGTATTAGACTTTCAACTTTATAACTTTATGAGCTTTTTACTAATTATATGGTGACTATAGTTTAATGGTAGAACAGCGGGTTGTGGTCCCGTTAGCGAGGGTTCGATTCCCTCTAGTCACCCATCAATAAAAAGCCTGTTTACGGACTGTTTTTTTGTAAATGAAAAACAGCCACCTATGT
>CAYZML010000059.1:0-3940 GCA_964479555.1 uncultured Gammaproteobacteria bacterium
TTGGTGGTGGTATCGCCGGTATTAGCTCAGCTTATTTTCTATTAGAGCGAACCAATAAATCAGTTATTTTAATAGAGGCTGATAAAATTGCTCATGGCGCCACTGGTCATAACGCTGGTCAGGTGACTAGTTATTTTGAGCGCCATTTCGTGGAATTAGTTGAAGATTTTGGATTACAAAAAGCAACAGCGGGACAGGCAGCTGTTGAAGGTGCGTGGCTTCTCTTGGAAGAAATAATTCAAAAAGCCCATTTATCCGTTCCCTTTCACCAATTTATTGGCTACGCTGGTTTTTCTACCTTGGAACAGATTATGTTTAGGCTAGAAGAAGAAGCTCTCCGGATACAAGGCGGACTCAAAGCCCACGAAATTTTAGTTAAGAATGATCCGATGGTATTACTTCGTATCCCAGATGAGTTTGCCTATTTGTATAAAGTAGTTAATCATTCTGATATTTTAGATTTGCTTGAAACTAATGACCATTCTTATATTGCGGTCAAAGCTTCGCGCAAAGGCTGTTTAAACAGCGCTTTGTTTTGCGAACAACTGATTGAATATTTGGAAAAAAGATATGCCAAGCGTTTTTCAGTTTTTGAACATACGCCAGTGACAACCGCTCGTCTCCGTCTTTCTGAAGCGATATTGGAAACTAAGCAAGGCACTATTAAGGCCGATCATGTTATTCTTTGTACAAATGGCTTTGAAAACATTGAGTTAAAAAATGAAGTCGGCGTTGATATTAATGGCCGTTTTCACGAACACTTAGAAGGAACCATTGGGTATATGGCAGGCTACATTGATGCAGAGAATCGACCGCCTGTGGCAATTAGTTATTTTGAACCAGAACATACTTCACGACTTGATCCTTATATGTATCTTACTAGAAGGCCTTATGAAGGGTTAGTGTCAAAGCCCCATAATCTTTTGTGTCTTGGCGGTCCAGAAATTGCCTTAGAGCATAAATCTCTATATAATCGTCAAGCATATCCATATCCGACAGAAGCATTGGAAAATACGCGCGCTTTTCTTAAACGTACCTATCGAAATTATACTGAAAACACTGAGTTTGATTTTATGTGGCATGGTCTGATGGGCTATACCCGCAATGGTGTCCGCTTAATTGGTTTTGAACCCTGTAACCAAAGGCTTCTTTATAACCTCGGTTGTAATGGTATAGGTATTTTACCTTCTATTTATGGTGGTTATCGTCTCAGTCAGTTGCTAGGCGGGGAACAGATCGAGCCTTCTATGTTTGATGTTCAGGATCAGCGCTGTCATTTACCCTCTAATCCTCGCCGTTCTGTTGGCGCCACAAAGCGTTATATAAACCGGTAACTGTTAATAATTCTTCATGAGTACCATGCTCGGTAATATGGCCTTTTTCAAGCACATAAATCTGGTCAGCGTGCATAATAGTCGAAAGGCGATGAGCAATTAAGATGGTAATTAAGTTTGGTCGTGTGGCAACAATATTTTTAATTGTTTCTGTAATGGCTTTTTCAGTAATACTATCAAGACTTGAAGTTGCTTCATCAAAAATAATAACATCAGGTTTACGTAGAAGAGCCCGCGCAATGGCAAGTCGTTGCTTTTCTCCGCCAGAGATTTTTAAGCCACCTTCACCAATTTTAGTATCAAGTCCCTGATCACCACGTTCAAGTAAACTTATTGCTGCGGCATGGGTTAAGGCTTCAAGACATTCTTGATCAGTCGCTTCTGGGTTAACAAATAGTAGGTTAGCTCGAATTGTGCCGGCAAACAGCTGAGTATCTTGTGAAACATAACTTAGTTTTTGTTTAAAATCATCAGCCTTGATAGCCTGCATTGGTAGATTGTTAATCATAATTGAGCCGTTGGTTGGTTGATATAAATTAAGAAGCAGTTTAATTAAACTGGTTTTACCAGCCCCGGACGGGCCGGCAAAAGCTACTGTTTCCCCGGGTTTAATAGCTAGAGAAATATGCTCAAGCGCCGGATTAGTTTCATCATTATATTTGAAACTAACATCATTAAAACTAAGGCTAGTAATTTTTTTTAAGCTATGAACTTGCCCGGTTGTTTCTTCTGGCTTCATATTGAGGATATTGTCAAGAATTTCATTAGAAGCTTTAGCTTCTTGATAATTTGAAGCCACGTTACTTAATTCATATAGTGGGCCAAAAATGGCAAAAGAATAAAAAAGTAGGCTGAAAAATTGTCCAAGGCTAATACTTTGTTTAAATAGTAACCACAGCATCAAGAGCATAAGGGCTGACCGGCAAAGATTTATTAATGAACCCTGGATAAAACTTAATTTTCTAATTAATTTTATTTTAGTTAATTCGAGGTTAAGGATTTGTGTATTAACTTCGTTTAAACGATTAGTTTCCTGTTTTTCTAGACCTAAACTTTTTACTAACTCAACGTTACGCAGGGTTTCAGTCGTAGATCCAGCTAGTTCACTCATTCGTTTAACGATCGCTTGTTGCGCTTGTTTAATACGACGACTAATAAAAAAGGTAAAACCGCCCAGCGTTGGTAACAGCATAAAAAAAGCCAACGCAATCAACCAGTGAACGGTTAGGGCATAAATTAAAACGAATATTAAACCGACTAAAGAAACAAAAACAACATTAACTCCACTGGTGATAATATTTTGGTTGTCAATTCTAGCTTTTTGGATTTTTTGGAGAATTTCGCCGGATTTTTGATCTTCAAAGACAAAATAGGGAAGGCGGAGAGCATGGCTAATCGCACGGCCATATAAAGAAGTACCGATATTCTGGGTAACAAAGTTAACGTAATAATCTTGAAAATTTTTAGCAATACGAGAAACTAGCGCCACGAAAATTGAAGCTAATAGTAATAAGCCAACTCCCTTAATAAATTGTTCAGAGGATAGTTGGCCAATTTTAGAGGCATAATTGTCAACAATCATTCTAAAAATTTGTGGATCTAATAATGAAAAGACCTGGTTGATGGTTGCCAGGCTCAAAATTAGTATTAATGTCTTTTTATGTTGTTTTAAATAGTGTAAAGTTAATTTCATAAGTCTATTTTAAATAAAGTATTATATAATAGTTTATATAGGATAGCGGAAAATAGCCTTCTTGTCCACGGTAGGCAAAGCTTATTCCCTAAGGTATAATAAGAAGTAATTACTTTCTTATGCGTATTTCTTCAGTTTTTGCTCGTGAAATTCTTGATAGTCGGGGTAATCCCACTATTGAAGCAACGGTTCGGCTTGAAAACGGTTTAGAGGCAAGCGCCTCTGTCCCTTCTGGTGCTTCAACCGGTAGCTATGAAGCCGTTGAGCTTCGTGATAGTCGTTCTGATCGTTATGAAGGTCGGGGAGTCCTTCATGCTATCAAAAATATTGAAGAAGCGATTTCTCCAATTATTAAATCACACAATATCTTTGATCAGGAAGCGATTGATGGAATTATGCTTAAACTTGATGGCACTGATAATAAAAGTAAACTTGGTGCTAATGCGATTCTAGCGGTTTCGTTAGCGGTCGCTCGAACCGGCGCGCTGGTTAAAAAAGTTTCACTGTTTCGCTATCTCAGAGAACTTTTTTTTAAGGAATTAGGAGATAATTTTATTTTGCCAACCCCATTAATGAACATTATGAATGGTGGCGCGCACGCTGGCTGGGTAACCGATATTCAGGAATATATGATTCTACCTCAGGCAGAGACAATGGCCGAGCGTATTAGACAGGGGACAGAAGTGTACGAAGCTTTAAAAGAAATTATTAATCAGGCCGGCTTATCTGAGGCGATTGGTGATGAAGGTGGTTTTGCGCCTGAGGTAACTAATAATGAAGAGCCGTTTGAACTTATTTTAAAAGCAATTGAAAAAGCTGGTTATCGTGCTGGCGCTGATATCCAACTTGGTATTGATGCCGCCGCCTCAGAATGGTATCGCAACGGCCAATACCACTTAAAAAAACAAGGAAA
>CAYZML010000060.1:0-3920 GCA_964479555.1 uncultured Gammaproteobacteria bacterium
TGTTTGTTTATAAAATTTTTCGAACTCTTTATCAAAATCTTCTTCAGTAAGAAAGCCTAATTCATGAAGTGAGCAAGTTCTAAGCTCAAGATCTGGATCCTCTGCTTCAATATTCAAAACTTTACCAATTGGATTCTCTGCAGATTTTTCAGCTGATGAGTCAATAAATAACTCTTTTTCATCCTTACCTTGTTTAGCAAAATCTTCATCGGCTGTATTCTTTAATTCTTTTCCTTCTACAGCTGAAGATAACATACCGAAAGCTGCTGTCCCAAGCACTAATTTACGTTTATTACGAGAAAACCATGATTCTTTTTTTGCATCTTTATTATTACTTTCACTTTCTCCAACCTTTTGCTCATTTTCTGCTTCTAACTCACTCCCAGGAGCTTCTTCCCTATTTTTATCTTTTGATTTTTCAAGTGGATCAAAAGTAGGAAAATTTTCAATTGACATATATTTTTAGTTAATTCTTTAGTCTATACTTGATTATAACAAATATATAGGCAAAGATCAAGTTTGACAAAATTAGATATTTTTACGTAATGAGTCCATAAATCGTCCGTAAAATTCCAAATTATTTAAGGTGGCTAAACGTTTTCCTAACGGCTCATTAATTTTAAATAGATAGTGTAGGTAGGCGCGAGATAATTTTCGTAACTCAGGAATTTTTGATTCTGAGTTAATAACTCGTTTATCAAATTGAAATTGAGCGTTGGTGATAGTCGCGGTTTCATAAAAAGAATGATCAGCGACTTTTTTTGTTTTTAGTAATTGCGCTATTTTTTTTACAGTATCTTCTTTATAAAAAAATAATCGTCCATGCCTACCTTCTCGAGTCGGTATGACACAATCAAATATATCCACTCCCCGCTTAACCGCTTCAATAATATTTTCCGGATAACCAACGCCCATTAAATATCGTGGCTTATTTGCTGGTAAAGCCTCAACCGTATAATCTAAAACCTGATACATTTCTTGCGCAGACTCACCGACAGCCAAACCGCCAATGTTATACCCATCAAAGTTCAACGCGCTTAATTCTTTGGCACTCTGTAAACGTAGATCTTTTTCGATCCCGCCCTGCACAACGGCAAACACTAACGGTTTTTTACCTTTAATTTTTTTTATGTATTTGCTGGTTCTCTCTGCCCATTCAGTTGTTAAAGCAACTGAATGCTCAAGGTATGACCGTTGCGCCGGCAAAGAGACACATTCATCAAGCACCACCGCGATATCAACGCCTAAATCAATTTGAATTTGTAGTGAACGCTCAGGAGTTAAAAAATGCTTACTACCATCAACATACGAAAGAAACTCCACGCCTTTTTTAGAAAGTTTAACTAAACTTTTACCGCTTTTAGTTTTTCCACTAGCTAAAGAAAAAACTTGAAAACCACCCGAGTCAGTTAAGATTGCCCCTTGCCAATCCATAAACGCATGAAGTCCACCCATTTTTTTAACAGTTTTTTCACCTGGGCGTAGCATAAGGTGATACGTATTAGCTAAAAGAACAGGAGAGCCCAAACGACGAATATCTTCGGCGCTGGCAAATTTAATCGTTCCCTGTGTTGCAACTGGCATAAAAAACGGCGTCGGTAAAATACCATGAGCCGTTGTAAGTCGTCCGCGCCGTGCGCGACTATTTGCGCTATTTTTTATAACAGTAAACATATTTAACGGACAATACCGTCGGTATTAGCAATATCATCTTTTTCAAGCTTAGTTGTCTGGGCTTTTAATTCTTTAATAATTGGATAAATTGTTTGGTTATCTTGAGCCGTTAAAGCTGTACCAGAAACTAAAATCATTAAACGATTTTGATCAGAGATTCTCGGCTTTAACGCAATACTGAATTCAGCCGTAATCTCCGGGGCGGAAAGCGGTAAACGTCCAATATCCCAAACTACCTCATTAGTCGTCGGATTATATTGTAAGGTACCAACACTCACAATATCTTTTTCGTTCCAGGTAACGCCTGAAGGTAAGGTTGTTGTAACTTTTACATTACCAAGTTCATGTAAACTATTGGTAATTTTCCAATAAACTTTTAGAGTGGTTATTTCATTGACTTTTGGTGGCAACGGACCAGTACCAACCGCAATATTATCTTCATCAAAATAACGCACAGCCTCATCAAGATTAACATCAGAATTAACTTTTAAGGTTAGTTGGTTGGAACGATTTGAATCATTCTCGCTAACAGTTGTTTCGGTTTTATCAGCCAAAGAAAATTGCGCATAACTTTTAATCTCGAAACTATTAATAAGCTTGGCGTTACTACTTGAACGGACTGGGATCATAAAATTAATTGTCCCCTGCTGATTTTTCGAAAGTGACTGCAAAGCGGGTATTTCCGCACCGGTCCAGATAATTGAAGAGCCGACCACTTTACCATTATTTTCATCTTCTAATTTTCGCCAGTCAAGCGCATCACCGTTTAATACTGCGCTGATAATAACATTATTCATCGTGGCCTCACCTTTATTCTCATAAGAAATTGAGTAGTTAATAACTTGATCAAAATCAACTCCCTGATCAGCCGTCTGGCCATTAGCTGAGATTGAAAGGTTAAGGTTATTTTTCACAATTTCAATCGTTAAAAGTTTTTCTTCAATTACAAAAGAACGATCACTCCCGGTCGGTGTATATTCAAAAACTAATTTTACTTCTTCTGGTTTTTCTCCTTTATCAAGCGCTTTAATATTTAAAGGTAGGGCTTTGACTATTTTACGTGCATCAATCACCCAGACACTACCGTTAATCCTAACGCCTTCGGGTAAATCTTTAGGTGATTTAATACTGAGATTATTACTTGTTTCGACATGTAAAGTAAAAGTATCAAGATAATTTTTTTCTTGTAACAGCCAGGAAATTTCCATTGGCTTTTCTTCACCAACCAGTAGGCTACCAGGCGCAGTAGCCATAACATCAAGCCCCGAAGAGGCTAGAACACTATCAAGGCTAGTGGTTTTTTTAAACGTACTGGTAATTCCTTCTGGCTGATAATTAACATCAACAAATAAAATATTTGATTGCCCTGAACGTCCGATCAAACGACCTTTAATCTGGAGACTACCACTACCAAAAGGTTTTATATCAGGCAGACGCCATTTATTATTACCTTCACTTGGTTTAGGCGAGCTGTCGGCGATAACAAAATTATCCGGATATACAGTCGTTAACTCAATATTAGTTAAATTTTTATTTTCTTTATTTTGATAATTAATTGTGTAAGTAAATTCCTGATTACTTATCAAGCCGGTATCAGCCATAATAGTAACGTCTAAGGGTGAGGCTTTACTGGCACGGTGCATAAACCCATACCAACCACCACCGATAATCGCGGCTATAATAACTGTGTAGAGAAGAATGAAACCAAGACGTACCCACCAGCTACGACGACGTTTTATTGTTACTTCTTGGACATTAATGCGTTCACCATTATCATCGGCATACAATTCAGATAAACTATCAGAAACAATTTCTTCTTTGCTTGGTCCTTTTACATACCGACTAAAACGCTTAGCTTCGGTAGTCGGTGCGTCCACCATAGCAAAAAAATCAGCCGGCTTAGCCTTTTTTTTGCCATTTTGATTATTTGTAGTGAGTTTAGAGTTTTGTTTTGGCATACACAATTATTTATATAAAACAGCTCCAAAAAAATCTGTATTAAGTGGTCTGGTAACACTCCAGCCCTGAGTGGTTTGTGCGGATGATGGATACAGCCAACGAATAGCCGTCATTTTTTCAATCGATAATAATGAGTATAGGGTTGTCCGAAGAGCGCCGGGTTGTTTTTGTACGAGTAAGCTATATTTAAGAGATGGATCAAGGCCGATCCAGCGTTCAAACCATCCACGCCAACCGACTTGTGGCTCAGGCGGTTTAATAAGAAAAGGCAGTCGATAGCTTATGGT
>CAYZML010000061.1:0-3773 GCA_964479555.1 uncultured Gammaproteobacteria bacterium
CCACTGCCAACTTGTTCTTTACGCGCCGCCGATTCTTTTTCCCGACGTTCATCCTCGGCTTTTTGTAAAAGACGAGAGCGAAGTACCTGCAGAGCTTTTTCTTTATTTTGGTGTTGTGATTTTTGATCCTGACAGGAAACAATCATGCCAGTTGGAATATGAAGAATCCGAATCGCTGAATAAGTTGTGTTAACGCTTTGGCCACCAGGTCCCGAGGAACAAAAAGTATCAATTCTAATATCGGAAGGTTTAATCTCAATATCAATTTCTTCCGCTTCAGGAAAAACCGCCACAGTAACGGCTGAGGTATGAATTCGTCCGGCTTTTTCAGTTTCGGGCACCCGTTGAACGCGGTGGGTACCGCCTTCATATTTCATTAAACCATAGACGCCCGTACCATCAAGCGAAAAAATAATTTCCTTATAACCGCCAAGTCCAATTCGACTTGAATTAAGCACATCAATTTTCCAGCCATGTTTTTCGGCAAAGCGGCTATACATTCGGAAAAGTTCAGCGGCAAATAAGGCTGATTCATCACCCCCAGTACCGGCACGGATTTCAATAATCGCATTTTTTTTGTCGAGTGGGTTCGCAGGAAATAACTCTTCTTTAATAGCAGTTTCAATTTCGGCAATGGCTTTTTTTAGTTCTTCATTTTCATCTTGAGCTAAGACACGCATGGCTTCATCTTTTTCTTCATTAATAATACTTTCATTATTAATAATAGTCGTTTGGTTTTTTTCCAGTCGTATAATTAAATCAACTACTCTTTTTAACTCAGCGTGTTTTTTTGCGATAGTGGTTAACCTTTGTCGGTCAGCCTGAATCGCCGGATCCATTAATTCGGCTTCAATTGTTTTAAATTGTTCTTTTATATTTTCGTACATGTAGGTTATTAAAATTAGTTTACTAGCTTTTATTGTATACAAAAAACCTGATAAAACGAGTTTGGCTGACGCCAACTTCATTATATCAGGTTTTTTAGTAGTTACTTTTTAGCCTTAGCTTTCTTTGCTTTTTTGATAGTTGCCTTAGCTGCTCGTTTAACGGTTTTACCTCGGACTGTTTTTAAGGCTGATTTTGCCGCGGATTTAGCTTGGAATTTTTCAACTCGGCGAGCAGTGTCAACAAGTTTTTGTTTTCCAGTATAAAAAGGATGACAATTTGAGCATAACTCAATTTGTATCTCAGGCGCGGTTGAGCCAACCACAAAAATATGGCCGCAGGCGCATTTAATTTGTGCTTCTGGATAATAGGTTGGATGAGTATCTTTTTTCATACATTTAAGAAATATAAGAAATATCTAAAGATTCTAACATAAGCTTTAGAATATGTCAAAAGTGCTTAATTTTATTAGTATTTGACAAAAATTGGATAAGAATGTATTTTTTATTCATTAAAACAATATATAAAGGGAGGGCAATAATGAGAAAGATTATAATAGCTTTTAGTTTTATTTTAGTTTTTTCTTTTGAATTGATTATATTCTTAATTATAGCAATTAAGCTCGAAAATTTTTTTATTGAGTATAATCAAAAAGCCAAAATAGCATTTTCTTATGAAAATGAAAGGCAAAAAATTATAAAAACCGGTCTAAAATAATAGATCGGTTTTTTAAATTGTTATGTGCCTCGAGAGAGAATCGAACTCTCATGGGTTACCCCGCACGATTTTGAGTCGTGTGCGTCTGCCAGTTCCGCCATCGAGGCTAATAGCCTGTGCTTGAAAATTCTAAAATGAAAATTGAAAATTGTCAAAGCCTGCGATATAATGAAATTCATGGCAGTAATTATTTCGATTGTTAATCAAAAAGGCGGGGTGGGAAAAACCACTACCGCTGTTAATTTGGCCGCCTATCTTGCTCATCACGGAAAACACGTGTTGCTGGTTGATATTGATCCGCAGGCTAATGCGACTTCAGGTCTTGGTATTGATCATAATCAGCTTGAAGCCGGAATTTATGAGGCTTTAGTTGGTGTCAAAGATTTAAGTTCGGTTTTAAAACGTACCTTACAAGAACGGTTAACTGTTGCACCGGCTACTATGGGACTGGCTGGAGCCGGTATAGAATTAGTTAATGTTGAAAACCGGGAAGGACGGTTGGCTGCTATTTTGGAAACAGTTCGTGATGATTATGATTATATTATTATTGATGGGCCGCCATCACTTGGATTATTAACAATTAATAGTTTAGTCGCGGCTGACCAAATATTAATCCCGGTCCAGAGTGAATATTATGCGCTTGAGGGTTTGGGTCAATTACTCCATACGATTAGTTTGGTACAAAATAATCTTAAACCCGAACTTGGTATTATGGGAGCAATTATTACTATGTATGACCGACGTAACCGATTATCAGCCTCAGTTTTAAATGAGTTATATCAGTATTTTCCAAATCGAATTTTTCGTTCGGTTATTCCTCGATCAGTTAAGTTAGCTGAGTCACCTAGCTATGGTCGATCAATTCTACATTATGACCCAAATTCTAAAGGTGGACGAGCGTATGAAAAGTTAGCCCGCGAGGTGATTGAAGTCACAAAATAATGTTTTCTTGAAAAAAATGATATACTATCAGGGTAGCAGAAAGTTATAGATTGATAATATTTATAACTTTAGATTGCAAATTAAACTTAGAGTGATACATCTTATAACATAACTATGGCTAATGGCTTAGGTAGGGGACTTGGTTCTCTGATTCCACAAAAAAATAATTCATCATCACTCACTCCAGATATAATAGCACCTGGTGATAATCAAATTACCAAAATTGATCCGAATTTGATCCAGGTCAATCCGCGTCAACCGCGGCAGGTTTTTGCGACTGGTGAGCTTGATGAGTTAATCCAATCAATTCGAGAGCATGGTATTATTCAGCCTTTGATTATAACCAAAACTCCCACTGGCTATGAGTTGATTGCCGGTGAACGTCGCTGGCGATCAGCTAAGCAATTAGGGTTAAAAGAAGTACCGGTGATTGTGCGGGCAGCTAATGAGCAGGCTAAATTAGAGTTAGCGTTAATTGAGAATGTTCAACGAGCCGATTTAAACGCGATTGAACAAGCGCGAGCCTATAAGCAGTTGGTTGAAGAATTTAATTTGAGCCAGGAGCAAGTTGCGCAAAAAATCGGGAAATCACGTTCTGCTATCGCTAATACCTTACGAATATTACAGTTACCCGAGTTAATTCAACAAGCATTGTCGAGCGGTGAGATTAGCGAAGGTCATGCGAAGATTTTAATGGGATTAGATTCAGAACAGAAGCAGTTTGAGTTATTCAACCGTGTTCGAAAACGAAAGTTAACCGTTGATGATACGTTATTAGAAGCGCGACGAATGGGTGGAACTAAACAGGCTCGAGTCCTTATTAATCATACTGACAAAGATAAAGAAATGCGCTTACGCCAATTTTTTGGCGCTAAAGCCAATATTAAACGTGTTCGTGCCGGCGGGCAGATTATTATTCATTTCACCAGTGAAGAGGAGCTTGGTGAAATTATGAAGAAAGTTAAATAGATTTATACAGAAAAATTAAAAAATCACCCCTCAATCCCAGTATCAACAACCAGGAGGGTGGTTGCAATACTGAGACCGTGGGGTGATTTGTAACCACCATAATAGAAAAAAGTTTTTAGTTTGTCAAGATCGAAAAACGCTATAGAATTTTTGAATATTATTCTTTTCTTTCTTGATTATGTCAGAAGCAGTTTGGAGTGGATCTAATAGTGTTTGATAGTAATCACTAAAAAAAATTGGTTTAATGACTAATAGATTTT
>CAYZML010000062.1:0-3686 GCA_964479555.1 uncultured Gammaproteobacteria bacterium
ATGAATCTTTTGCTTGGTTCAGCTTTAGCTTCTATATATGGTGTTATACAGGTTTTAAATTTAGATCCGCTTGGATGGTCAGAAAATGTAACACGCATTTTTTCCACTTTTGGTCAGCCTAATTTTTTTGGTCATTATCTTTCAACCCTAATACCATTAACTGTGTACGCAATTATTTATTTAAGTCGGAATATTTATTTTCGTTTAATTTATAGTGTATTACTCTGCTTACAGATGGTATGTCTTTTATTTACCTATAGTCGCGGTGCTTGGCTGGCAGTAATTATTATTTCATTTTTATTTATTATTTTTCTTTTGTGGCGTCAGGGTAAGAAAAAGATTATGGGCGGATTAGTACTCTGTATAGTTGCGCTAATTATAACTTTAAATTTTGGTTCGGTTCGACAGGTAATCATAGCAAGCGTACCAACTAAGATACAATGGCCTGTGGAGCGGTTATTAAGTATAATAGGCGTTGATTCAGCTTTTACAAATAAGATTAGGTTAGAGTATTGGCAAGCTGGTATAGAGGCAATAAAAAGAGCTCCATTGCCTAGACAACTAGTTGGTTATGGCCCAGATGTTCAGGCAAGTGTTTTCATTAGTTATTATAAACCATACTGGGCTTATTATGAGCAAATGAATTCTTTTCCGGATCGAGCCCATAATTTTATTATTGATATTATTTTACAGTTTGGTTTAGTAGGATTAAGTTTGTTAAGTGTATTAATCGGTTACATCATATATACATTGTATATATTGGTAAAAAATGAAAAGCTAGGTCAGGAGTATTGGCTTGGATTAAGTCTGTTTTGTTCTTTGGGCATATACGCGATCAATAACTTATTTAGCTTTTCTTTAACAGCGATGCATGTAGTTTTTTATAGTTTATTGGCTATTACCTGGCTAGTTGGTAATCAGTATAAATTTAGGAAAATCTCTTTAGCATTTTTTCAACCTTTATCACGATGGTTGATTTCCGGATTTTTTATTGGTTTTTTATTTTTAATTTTTTATAATTATACTATTAAATTCTATATTGCTGATTATTATTATTTTAAGGCGAAAAAAGCCGAAGTTAAGAATGATTGTTCAGCCCTACTAAAGAATATGGATCAGGTATTAATCTGGTATCCAGTTAGTCATTTTTATAATCGTCAATATCTAAATCATGGAATTAACTGCTTTTCTGCAATTAATTCCGAGGAGAGTTTAAAAGAGTTAGGTGATATTCTAGTCATGCATGCTGAAGCTATCCCAGAGAGAGAACAACAGTTTTACACACTGGTTGATATGTCTCATATGTATTCAATTCTTGGCTTTTATGTTGACAAAAAATATTATCTTGAAGCTGAGAAGCTTTATCAAAAGATGTTAGCTATGAATCCATATATTACCAGCACCTATCAGGATTACGGTCGAATGAAATTATGGGAAAGGAAAAACGATGAAGCGATCACAATTTTTCAAAAAGGACTTGATAATGCCCCTTCCCTAGGTTCAAAATACCCCGAATTTCGACAAAGTGAGATTGCTTCTCAGGTTGGTTATTTTATGAGCTTAGTTGGGATGGCCTATAGCGATAAAGGTGATTATAAAGCGGCTGATGAATGGTATACAAAAGCTATAACAGTTGCACCGTCGCAAACCGCCGCTTATAAGAATTCAGCTGACCTACATTACCAACTTGGCGATATTACTAAAGCCATTACCTATAATGAAAAAGCTTTAGCCATTGACCCAAACAACAGTCTTTGGTCATTTGCGCTAGGAACACTTTATAAAGAGTTAGGTAATATTAGTAAAGCTTATACATATGCAAGTCAGGCCGTACAGCTAAGTCCTGAAGATATACAGATGAAACGACTACTTGAAGAAATAAAATCACAGATCGATTAGTGCCTATGTTTATTTTTTTCTCTTATCAGCCAGAATTATTTTTATCACCAAATTTTATTTTCAGTCCCGTTTTGTTTTCTTATTCGGCGGTTTTTATAATAGGAGGTATTAGCAGTAGTATTATCTTCTCATATACTATATATCTACAACGTATAAAGAAAAAAATACCATCAGAGTTTGTACTGTGGCTAGGAATTACTCTAGCTTGGTTACCATTATTCCTTAATTTTATCTATGGAGGGTTAAGAGATAGTCAGAGGGCGATAACAACATTACCACTTACTACCGCAGATCAAGCTCAAAATCGTTATTGCCAGATTGATCAGGCTCAAAGTCTAGATAATTTTTATTGTAATATTCCGGCTCTTGTTAAAGAAATATATAGTGAAGTGCCGCAGGATAGCCATATTTTTTTATTAGTTAGTGGTGTAACTCGACCATTTTTTGAATATCAACTAGTTTCTGATTATTATGTTACGGATACTAGTGATGAGATTGATTATATTATTGTTTATTTTCCGGAAACACCTTTATATGCTGAGGAGAATATAAATAATGGCCCTATTTTTAGTTTTACGAATAATAATCAACACATTAGTCGCTTTAAAATTAAAAAAAGAATTAAGGATCAAGTACTAATTTTAGAACGTTTTAACTCTTAATATGGTTGATATAATTATTGCGTTATTATTATATTTATTCTCTATTTTGCCGATTGGTTGGTTTTTTGTTGATCGTTATATTAAGATGCCGATGTATATAAAGTTAGCTCTAAGCTATGGTTTAGGCACAGCAATTCTAACCGTTGAACTATTTTTTTATTTTTTTATTTTCCGTCTCTCGGTTTCGCCTTGGCTGTATGGTATTATTTTTTTCCAGGCAAGTCTTGCCTTATTTTTAGGTTGGTTGTATCAGTCTAGAAAAAAGAAAGAGACAGTTTTACAAAAACAACCTTGGACAATAATTGAAAAAGTTATTATTAGTTTAATCATAGTAATATTTTTATTTTCCTTAGGTAATGCTTTAACAAAACCACCACTTGCGTATGATGCGATGACAATCTGGTCACTGCGAGCGAAAATATTATTGCGTGATGGTCAAGTTAATTTTGATTCAAATAGCTACAACTACCTAGGTTCACCGCATTATCGATCATATCCTTGGCATGTCTCTTTAGCAGAGTACTGGCTACGACAACTTGGCAGTAATGAGGTTGGCGTTAATATTCTACCCTTTGGTTATTTTCTCAGTTTAGGTTTAATTATATATTATGGCGTTTCCCGCCATCTATCACGAGTTAAATCTCTCTTGCTAGTTGCCTTTTTTTCTTCAATGCCATTAATTTTTTATCATAGCTTTAATACCTATGCTGATTTAACTTTAGCCTATTATGTTTCGGTCGGAGCCCTATTTTTAATGTTATGGCTTAAAGAAAAAAAGATGATATTTTTACTTTTTTCAGCTGGATATATCGGCTGGGCGTTATTTGTTAAGAATGAAGGAATTTTTTATATTATTAGTTTAGGTTTTGCACTTTTCGTAGCTTTTTTAATGAAGCAGATAAAAATATCAAAAAAGTTATTATTCTATTTACTTGGATCATTACTATTGCCAATTATGGGCTGGTTGATATTTAGATGTGTATATCATCTTCAGCTTAGTGATTCCCCGTTAGTTATTAGTTGGCACTCTAAAGTTCTCTCGTAATTTATTAGAACTTTATTCTTTGATAATAATTGGAATATATGGTGGTTTATATTCGCTTTAGGTTTAATAACAAGGTATAC
>CAYZML010000063.1:0-3623 GCA_964479555.1 uncultured Gammaproteobacteria bacterium
AAAATCTATGATAAGTTAGGGCTTGAGGATTTTATTCGCTTGGCCGGCAATATTACCGTTCAGCAGATGCTTGTACGCGATATGTTTCAAGCTCGAATAAAAGAAGAAAAGCCAATCTATCTTCATGAGTTTCTTTACCCCTTAGTACAAGGTTATGATAGCGTTGCCTTAGAAGTTGATGGTGAAGTTGGTGGCAATGATCAGACATTTAATATGCTCACTGGTCGCGATTTAATGAAAGCCTTAAAAGGTAAAGAAAAGTTTGTTATCGCGACCAAGCTTTTAACTGATAATGAAGGAAAAAAAATGGGTAAGAGTGAGGGTAATATTGTTAGCCTTGATGCTCAGCCAGAAGACATGTATGGCAAAATTATGACCTGGCCTGATACAATACTTGCCTCAGCTTTTGAATTATGCACGAAATTATCCTGGTCTGAAGTTAAAGAAATTCAGAAACGTTTGGAAAACACCAGCTTTAATCCTCGTGATTTTAAGATGCGATTGGCACGCGAAATAACTTCTATTTATCACGGCGAGAAAAAAGCCGTTGCCGCAGAAAAAGCTTTTATACAAACTTTTCAAAAAGGTGAACTACCTGCTGATATGCCAGTAGTAACAGTAAAAGCCCAATCGATTATTAATGCTTTATTAGAATTACAATTAGCGCCCTCAAAAGCCGAAGCCCGTCGTTTACTTGAGCAGGGGGGAATTAAAGTTAATGGTGAAACAATTAAGGATCAAAACTATGTTATTAAGCCGGGCAAAGAAGCTTTGATTTTACAAAAAGGCAAGAGGGAGTTTAGGAAGTTAGTGAGCTAAGTAGCCAACTGTTAGTCTTTATGTATTTTTTAGAAAACCTAAAAATTGAATTAGCTCAAGCAATTAATACTGTTTTGCCAAGACCCTTAATTTTAGGGTCTGATTTTGTTTTACCACCGGAAGCCTATCTTGGTGACCTCTCATTACCTTGTTTTGCCGTGGCTAAAGAATTACAAACTAATCCAGTTATGATAGCGCAGAAGATCGTCGCTAGTTTTAGCCATCCTATGGTTATAAAAGCCGAAGTTGCCGGGCCTTATGTTAATATCAGCCTTAAAGTTGATATTATTGGCGGTGTTATTAATGAGATTTTAAAGAAAAATAATCAGTACGGTATGAACATGAGTGGTGAGAAAAAACGAGTAATGCAGGAATATGCTAATGGTAATACACATAAAGAATATCATGTTGGTCATTTACGTAATATTGCTTTTGGTGACGCTATTAATCGAATTTTATCTGCTAATGGTTATACGTCATTACCTGTTTCTTATATCAACGATTTTGGTATTCATGTGGCAAAAACATTATGGTATTATCAAAAAACTAATGCTCAAGCGCCGATTGATAATAAGGGTTATTTTCTTGGTCAACTCTATACTGCCGCAGTAAAAAGTTTAGAAGATCAGCCAGAAACTAAGGCTGAAGTCGGGGAAGTTATGAAAGCGATTGAAAGTCGATCTGGTGTTATATATGATTTATGGAAAAAAACAAGGCAATGGAGCCTTGAACAGATGGAAAAAATTAACCAAGAGTTAGGAGTTAATTTTGCAACGATTTTTTATGAAAGTGATTATATTGAAGAAGGGTTTAAGATTGTCAAAGATTTAGTTACAAAAGGTATTTTAATTAAAAGCGAAGGTGCAGTTATTGCTAATCTTGAACAATATAATTTAGGTGTTCTTGTCGTGCTTCGGTCTGATGGTACGGCGTTATATCCGGTGGCTGATTTATCACTTACTATTCATAAAGTAAAAAAATATAAACTTGATACATCGTTATGGGTGGTTGATATAAGGCAGGGTCAATATCTAAAACAACTCTTTAAGGTTTTAGAATTATATGGTTTAAAAGCTCACCTAGCGCATTTACCGTATGAGTTTGTGACCTTACCTTCAGGTATGATGTCATCGCGGAGCGGTAATGTTATTACTTATGAAGAATTAAAAACCGAAGCCTTAAAACGTACGCGCGAGGAAATTATTAAACGTCATTCGGACTGGGAAGAAATAAAAATTAAAAAAGTCGCCGAGGTGTTAGCCCTTGGTGCTTTGAAATTTGAAATGGTAAAAGTTAGTGGTGACAAAGTTATTACCTTTGATATGGAAAAAGCTTTACGTTTTGAAGGGTTTACCGCCGCTTACTTACAGTATACCTATGTACGAGTTAAAAGTTTATTACGTAAAGCTTCGTCAGAAGTATTAGTGTCGAAATCAAACTTAAGTGAATTAAAAGATGAAAAAGAAAAACAGTTAGCAATGAAGTTAAGTTTTTTCCCAGAGATAGTGGCTATAGCCGGGAAAATATACCAACCCTCAGAAATTGCCCGTTATATTTACGAAGTAGCACAGTTATTTAATGACTATTATCACAGTACCCCTATTTTACATGACGCGGATGTTAATATTGCTTTAGTTAAAGCCCGATTGGATTTATGTAACTCCGTGGCGATTGTTATTGAAAAAGCCCTTAATTTACTTGGTATTGAGATAGTTGAAGAAATGTAATAAGTTGTGGCAGTGTATTGATAGGGAAAAAATAAAGATGTTTAGGGATAGAAACTTGACAAAAAATAATAAAAAGAGTCTAATTTAGCTAGAACATTTAAAATAAATATTTTTTAAAATCTGAAAGGAGATATCATGGACACATTATTTTTTGAAAAGATTATTCAAGATCTCTCGATAGTATATGAGATCAGAATAATTGATACCGACATTTTCCCTCAGATAGATCTGGAGGAAATTTTTTTAAACAAAGTATTTAAAGAAAATAGTTTTTTAGAGGTAGTTGATCGTACCTATTTATTAACAAATGAGCTATACTCCGATAAAAGAGTAGTCATTTGTTTAATTAGAGTAGATCAGTCTAATTACTATTTTAGATTATTTTTTCCACGGTTTCACAACGACAGCACGTTTCTACACCCTCCTATAATTGTTAATAGACCGCAAGTTGTTACGTAGAATTAAGGCACATTAAGTTTCTAAGCCCCCTACTTCATTAGAGAAGTAAGGGGCTTTTTTATTTTAACTTCAGATTAAATACAATTAGCGAACAACTCCGCCAAACGTTTGCATAGTTATCTCCTCAAGCTTTTTATGCTTAGCGTCAACTTCTTCGTTGGTTAGGGTTCGGTCAAGATGGCGGTAGACAGTGCGGAAGGTGTAACTTTTTTTATCTTTACCAAATTTAGCTTCATCTTCATACTCATCAAGCAGTTTTACCTCCTCAACATACTCATCGCCGGCAATCTCTCGAATCAACTCATAGTAACGATTAAGATTAAAGTTATTTTTATCAACGATAAAAGAAATATCTCTAATGATTGACGGAAATTTACTAACAGCATGATATTCATTATCAAGCTTAGCTAATTGTTGAACAACTCGCTCATCAGTTGAACGAAGTAGGCGAATATCAGGAATTTTCATTTTAAGCATGGCAAGACGGTCAGCGCCAAAACCAAACGCCCACCCAACATATTTTTCTGGATCAAGGCCAAGGTTAGACATTACTTGATTATGAACAATACCAGCACCAAGAATTTCTACCCATTTTTCATTCCAGGCAATTTCCATTTC
>CAYZML010000064.1:0-3613 GCA_964479555.1 uncultured Gammaproteobacteria bacterium
CAGTTGGTTAGAGCATCGAGCTTATACCTCGAGGGTCCTTGGTTCGAGTCCAAGCAGGCGCACCATCTATATTAACTAACTATGAAAGATAAGGATTATCTACTTGCCTTAACTCAATCCGAAATTCTCGGCCCCTCTCGCCTTCAGCGCCTGAGGGGCTTTTTTAATAGCTGGGAAAAAATCTGGGGAGCTAAAACTAATGATCTAAAGAAAGCTGGTTTAAAAAATTCACAGATAAAAAAATTAATCCACTATCGCCGCGATTTTAATATTGAAAAAGCTATAACAGAATTAAAAGAAAAAAATATAAGCTATATTACACTTGATGAGTCTACTTATCCAAAATTATTAAAAATAATACCAAATCCACCACCGCTCTTATATTATCAAGGCGACCTGACTATTTTTACCTCTACAAGCCTAGCCGTAGTTGGGGCACGAAAAATGAGTGCGTATGGTGAACTGGTCGTAAAAAAATTTATTCCTGAATTAGCCGAGGCCGGCTTCCTTATTATTAGTGGCTTAGCACTTGGAGTTGATGGACTAGCTCATAATCTAACTCTTGAACATAATGGCAAAACGGTGGCTGTGCTTGGCTCAGGTTTAGATTATATTTATCCACAAAGACATCAATCTTTAGCTAAAATAATTAAACAACGTGGCTGTTTAATCTCACAATTTAAACCCGGAACACCACCGTTAAAACAAAATTTTCTCCAACGTAACTATCTTATTGCCGGTTTGGTCTCTGCCACACTCGTGGTTGAAGCCGGCGAAAAATCAGGCGCACTCCATACAGCTCAATCAACGAAAAAGATAGGTCGCTTAGTGCTTAGTGTTCCAGGTAATATCTTCTCTCCCCATAGTGCCGGTACTCATCATCTTTTAAAAAACGGTGCGCGGATTATAACTAACGTGGAAGATATATATACTATATACAATATGATAATCGCAAAAAAGATTAGTAAAAAATCATCTCCTGCTCTCTCCACCGAAGATGTATATATCTTACGCTATTTACACTATGAACCCCAACATATTAATGAATTACAAAAACAAACTAAACTTGACATCAAAGCGATAAACAGTAGACTGACTATTATGGAAATGAATGGGATCGTGCGCCACACTGGAAATATGTACTACATTCGCTTGCCATTATAATTTATTCAAAACATTTCATGAAACTTGTTATCGTTGAATCACCTACCAAAGCTAAAACAATTACCAAATTCCTTGGTAAGGGTTTTGACGTTGAATCATCGTTTGGTCATATCCGTGATTTACCAAAATCTAACCTTGGTATTGAAGTAGAAAACAATTTTACGCCGCGGTATGTTGTTCCAACTAAAGCGAAAAAAACCGTCACCAAATTAAAAAAACTGGCCGAAAAAGCCGAGTCAGTTATTTTAGCGTCTGATGAAGACCGCGAAGGAGAAGCAATTGCCTGGCATTTAGCCGAAGCGTTAAAATTACCAAAAGAAAAAATTAGCCGCATTGTTTTTCACGAGATTACCAAAGAAGCAATTGAACATGCTTTAACCGAACCGCGCTCAATTGACCAAAAATTAGTTGACGCTCAACAAGCACGACGTATTCTTGATCGCTTAGTTGGCTATGAACTCTCACCTTTTCTCTGGAAAAAAGTTGCCCGCGGTTTATCAGCTGGCCGTGTACAATCAGTTGCAGTACGTTTGGTTGTGGAGCGTGAACGAGAAATTGACGCTTTTAAAACCGATGAGTATTGGTCACTCACAGCTGAACTTTTAACAAATGAAAAAGAAATTTTTACCGCTGAACTAAATAAATTGGACGATAAATCTTTAGATAAGCTGGAAATTAAAACTGAAAAAACTGCGCAACAATTAGTTAATGAATTAACAAAGGAAATATACAGCGTAAGCGCCGTGGAAAAAAAACGCACAAAAAAGTCTCCACCCGCGCCATTCACAACCTCAAGCTTACAACAAACCGCCAACCGTTTTCTTGGTTTTTCCGCCAAGCAAACAATGATGATCGCCCAGCAGTTATATGAAGGCGTTGAATTAGGTAATGAGGGTAGTGTTGGTTTAATTACCTATATGCGTACTGATTCCCTTAATCTATCGCAAAAGTTTTTAACCGAAGCTCATGACTATCTTAATACGATGCTTGGGAAAGAATATGCGCTAAGTGCGCCACGTCGTTTTAAAACTAAAAGTAAAGGCGCCCAGGAGGCCCATGAAGCAGTTAGACCAACCGAAGCTAATCGTACACCAGACAGTTTGAAAAGTTTTCTAGCCCCAAACCAGTTAAAACTATATCGGTTAATTTGGCAACGCTCACTCGCAACTCAGATGCCGGCAGCGGAACTTGATCAAGTGGCGATCGATGTCAAAGCTGGTCGCGGTGAATTTCGCGCTACCGGACAAACCATCGCTTTTCCGGGTTACCTAAAAATCTATCCGGAAAAAAGTCAGGAAGTTACGTTACCAGATATACAAACAAAGGAAAAACTAAAACTACAAACATTAAAACCAGAACAACATTTTACTAAACCACCGGCCCGCTATAGCGACGCGACGTTAGTTAAAGAACTTGAAAAACATGGAATTGGCCGACCGTCAACGTATGCACCAACGATTAGCACAATCGAAGCGCGAAACTATGTTCAGCGTGACGAAAATAAGCGACTAAAACCAACCGAGATTGCCGGCGTAGTTATTGACTTACTTGTTAAGCACTTTTCAAATATTGTTGATCTAGCCTTCACGGCAAAAATGGAAAATGACCTTGATGAAATCGCTGAAGGTGAAAAAGATTGGCAACCGGTTTTAAAAGATTTTTATGGCCCTTTTCATAATAATCTAACCGAAAAATATGACGAGGTTGATAAAAAAAATATTATGCCGGAAAAATTATCCGATGAGAAGTGTGAAAAATGCGGTAGTCCGATGGTAATTAAAACCGGACGGTTTGGACCTTTTCTTGGTTGCAGTAATTTTCCGGAATGTAAAAATATTAAATCAATGTCTAAAGGCGATACTCAAGAAGATGAAAAACTAAAAACTTTAAGAGAAAAGCATAAAGATGATGTTTGTGAAAAATGCGGTAGTCCGATGACTGTAAAAAATGGACGGTTTGGACCTTTTCTTGGTTGTAGTAATTACCCAAAATGTAAAAATATTAAAAACCTTAATGTCACTGATGGACCAACAATTACCTGTCCGGTTTGTAAAAAAGGCACTATTGTTCAAAAACGTAGTCGCCGTGGAATTTTCTTTGCCTGCGATCAATATCCAGATTGTAAAACGGCTTTTAATGCTAAACCAACCGGTGATATGTGCCCGGATTGCGGGCAACCTCTAGTTGAAGGTAAGGATGACCCAAAATGTAGCAATAAGGAGTGCGGGCATGGGAAGTAGATATACAAAATAACTAGTCCTTACTATATATATTATTTAATAGCCTTAGTAGTTCGAATTTGATATTTTACTCTCTCTTGATTCTTAAAAAAACTCGGGGTGCGATATCCCGGATTACCTCGCTTACTACCAACCTTTGTTCGACCACGGCTTTTCATATTATCTAAGTAGAAAACATTAAGCGAGAAACATAAGAAAATGTATCTGAG
>CAYZML010000065.1:0-3577 GCA_964479555.1 uncultured Gammaproteobacteria bacterium
AACATAAAAGATAGATGTTATCGTCGGAGGGGTTTTACATTATGAGCCAAAAATATAATAAAAGTACATAATTATTATCAGCTTTAATAACTAACAATATAGAATGTTGGCTTTTAATCACCAGACTCTTTTTCTTGACAGTTTTCTAAACTATGATATACTATCTTTGTCCTAGACAGCAGGCAATCATTAAGTCCTGCCGAGACATATAACCGCTTATAAGCGGTATTTCTTGTCTGGGACCCGTAAAGGTCGCAGTTTTTTATTATATAGAAAGCAATATAGATATTATATATGCCTAAATCAAAACAGCAAAAACAGGTAATTTCTCGTGATATTACTGAACGTTTGCGAAAAGCTAAAGCGGTTGTTTTTACCAGCTTTACCAATCTTGGTGTTAAAGAAAATGAAAATTTACGTAATGCCTTGGTCGCAAAAGACAGTGAATATTACGCCGCTAAGAAAACCCTGTTAAAACGAGCTTTGTCTGAACTAAAGATCGAAGGTGCTGAATCAGCCGAATTAACCGGTCAGGTAGCCGTAACTTTTGGTTATGGTGATGAAGTCGCCGCGGCAAAAACAATTGCTGATTTTCGAAAGAGTAACGACGGGAAGATTGAATTTCTTGGCGGGATTCTTGAAAATCGTTATATTGATGCCGGTGCTATTGCCGCCTTGGCAACTATGCCTTCAAAGCAAGAGCTCTACGCGAAAATCGTTGGTTCAATCAATGCCCCTGTTTCTGGTTTTGTGAATGTGCTGGCCGGTAATCTTCGTTCGTTGGTTCGAGTACTGTCTGCCATTCAGGAAACAAAATAAGAAAAGTATAGCGTTACTTTTTATTTAATACATTTTATGACGTTTGTTTCTGAAGTAGATTCAGAACAATACGTCTTTATAACTATAATTATATGTCAGAAGAAGTAAAAAATGATGCCACTGAAGAAGTGGTTATCCCAGAAAAGTTTAAGTCTCTTGTTTCAGAGATTGAAAAAATGTCAGTGCTAGATCTAGCTGAATTAGTAAAAATTTTGGAAAAGAAATTTGGCGTTTCCGCCGCTGCTCCAGCTATGATGATGGCCGGTCCGGCCGCTGCCGCTGAAGCTGCTCCAGAAAAAGACAGCTTTGATGTTGAATTGACTGATGCTGGTGCTAACAAGATTGCCGTTATTAAAGCTTTGCGTGAAGTTGCCCCTGAGCTTGGTTTAAAAGAAGCTAAGGATTTAGCTGACGGTGCACCAAAGGTTGTTAAGGAAGCCGTTAAGAAAGAAGACGCCGAAAAGATGAAAGCCAAGCTTGAAGAAGCTGGTGGAAAGGTAACCTTAAAATAAACTTTTAACATAAGTTATAAAAAACCTCCTGATATCAGGAGGTTTTTTATAATCTTTTTTATTTAATTCAGATCCTTTATTTTTCGCCCAGTCTTAGGGTCAAATTCTTGAGTTTCTTCTTTAGTACTAATTCCAGTAACACTTCTTAAAAAACTTAGAGTATCAAACAACTTTGATTTTGATTCTTGAAGAGATGTCTCTGTTTTCTTTAGTAATACTTCATAAGTATCACCATACTCTGTAAACTGTATTACAGCTGGTAATTCATTAGGTGGAATTGGTTGATCCTTGCCACTTAGATTAGGATAATGAGCTGGGACATTAGTTAAGTGTTTTATCTGATTTAGTATATTTTCTATCTCAGATAAATCGGTTTTAATACTTTCTATTTCCGTATTAAACTTTTTCATACCTGCTTCTTTTGTAGGATTAAATTGTTCTGAGCTCATATATTTTTTATAAATTACAAAGATTATTTTTTAATTTCAATCTCGTAAATTGTTTTATCATTAAGAACGTACAGTTTTTTATTATCTTCTGTTATAGCTAATCCCTTTAAGTTATTAAAGGTCGATGAGGTATACTGGGCTAGATAACGGCCATCGGAGTTATATGTGACAACGCGTTGATTTTTTGGATCAAGTATATATAAGGTTGATTGATCACTGGTAATAATAATCTGTGTTGGTTTTATCAAAGAAGGCGAGGCATCTTCGAAAGTAATAGCATCAAATTTACCATTACTCAAACGCTTAATTTGATCATCGCCAATCATAAAGATTCGACCATTCACCGCTAATGAACTAACGTTTTTAACGTTTAAATTATCTCGCAACCAGTTTTGTCGCCCGGAAAAAGTCAAACTACGTTTATCCTCGTTAAAGCGATAGATGGTATTATCGGTTTCATCAGTAACATAGAGGCGGTTATTATAAAGAGCCACTCCGTTAATCTTTTTTGGTTTACTATCGATTGTCATTGTACTAATACTATAATCAATCGGGTTAACGGCAAAAAAATTATTTTCATCATACATATAGGCATCACCACTATTAGTAAGAATCGTTAATTTTTTGCCGGAAAAAGTATCAGAGTGTAAGGTGGTGACTTGTCGACTCGCATCAATTCGATAGATATTTTTACTTTCTCCGTTACCAGTATATAAATCAGTTTCAGCTAAGACAAGGTTATCGCCGGTGGTTGGCAATTCGGCAAAAGCGGTTGGGTTAGTAAGGCGAGTAATAGCAAAAATTGTATCAAGTTTAGCATGATAACGGTCGGTTAATTCGGTCGCTACCTTTTTTCCATTTTCAGTTTTTTGTGAAAGATTTTTAATTAATGTGTCCATATCAGCGAGTATTTGTTTCGCGCCGTCGGTATTATTATAGAGTAGGCTTGCTTCAAGCTGATGTTCTTTCTGCTCAAAGATTACTTTTGTTTCGTTAATATTAGCTTCTTCGGCCGCATCGCGAGCATTAATACTTGTGCGAGCAACGTTAACAATGAGAATAATAACCGCCAGACTGACGATTGATAAAAGAATTTTTTGTTTTTTACCTAGCCCATGAAAACCTATAATTACATTACGTAACCTAGCAATCGTTATATGTGGTAGTTCTCTTATTGTTTTAAGAACAGTCTGGCGCGTGTCGGTATTAGTTATAAGGCGAGCTGTACTTTTTAAGGCATCATAACCCATAGAGACTATTATTTTTCCAAAATCAAGAATCTTTTTACTAATGGCAAGATGAGTCCCACGCGCCTTAAGACGACCGGCCGAAATATGAAGACCGCGAGCAGTATTTTCCGCATAATTTTTTAATAAGGTTGAAGTCGGTCGGAATTTACTAAGCCACTTTTTAACTGTTAATGCGCCAGACGGACTTAATAATTCCTCGGTTCGTTCCTGAGTTGTGTTAAGTTGATCAACTGAAACCCTACCTCCGCCCATAACCGTTTGGCTTGTTGGTATTCCATAGCTCGCACCAGTCGTCGCAACTTCACGTTCATCACCCACTGTGTTTTTAACGATTAAGCCAAAAAATGGCACAAAGGCATTAGTTTGATCAAGTAATATTTTTATTTGCTCGGCGGCACTGGCTGGTGGTAACGTCGTGATAATATCAGATAGTTGCTTTTTTGATAGATATTCCAATAAGGCTTCATTGGCAAACAAAAAATAACCGCTTGAGGGGATAACGCCATTAACCACATTGGCAAAGAGTTTTGCTTGATGAGCGATTTCC
>CAYZML010000066.1:0-3508 GCA_964479555.1 uncultured Gammaproteobacteria bacterium
TGAGCTAAAACTTGGCGTTCGTTAGCGCGTTGGGCTACTACTGCCTGATGAACCAAGGCTTCATTTTTAGGCTGACCAAAAACACTTTCAGATAACTGAATTTCACCAGTACTCTCACCCTGTGCGTTGTAAATTTTTTCGGTAATCATATGTTAGTTAGTCTTTTCGGGTTCAACGACTGATTCGTCGGCCGAAGTTTTTACCTCTTCTTCTACTACCTCAGCGGCTGGAGTCGCTTCAGGCACAACTTCATTTTCAACGACTTTTTCTTCGACAACAGTCGACTCAGTTACTTCTTCTTTTTTAATTTCTTCTTGTAGTGCTTCAGTAGCTACCTCTTCAATATTTTCTTTATTTTCTTCAGTGGTTGACTCTTCAACTTCATTCTTGACTTCTGTTTCTATTACTGGTTCAATTTGACCAGTAATTAATTCACCCTGAGCTGATAATAAAATTAAACTATTACGAGCGCCCGGAACAGCGCCTTTTAACAATAAGCTGTTAGTAGCTTCGTCAACAGAAACAACTTCAACTTTATGAAGCGTAACCTGATCTCCACCCATACGACCACCCATACGCATGCCTTTGAAAACGTGCTGAACACCACCGGCACCAACCGAACCTGACATACGAAGCTGGTCTTTATTACCATGAGTCGCATCCTGACCATGAAAACCATGACGTTTTACGACACCTTGAAAACCCTTACCTTTGGAAATCCCTACGACTGTTAATTTATCGCCAGGGGCAAAAGTCTTCACCGTAATAACATCACCAGTTTTTAAATTGCTTTGATCAGTGTCGCTAACGCGAAACTCTCGTACAAAACGAAAATCACCTAAATTTTTAAAATGACCTCTTAAAGGTTTGGTAATTAAACTTGCGCGACGAATGCCATAACCAACTTGAACTGCGTTGTAACCATCTTGAGGATTAGTTTTTAACTGTAAAATTGTACATGGGCCGGCTTCAACCTTGGTCACGGGAACAACAGTTTCGCCCTGCCAGACTTGAGTCATGGTAACTTTTTTGCCAAGAATGAATTTCATAATTGATAAATAAAAAACCGGCTTTTTATAAACCAGTCATTAGCTAACGTCGACTCGACTTAACTCTATTATTAGAGGGTCGGTTGTGGTATTTCACCGATGACGAAAACAATGATTCAATGGTTTATAATTCCTTATCAATCTAACTCTTTTCTCCCCCACTGCTTTATATAAAGATTAAGGAAGAAACATTAGATCGGTTTTACATTTTAATTTCAATATCTACACCAGTTGGTAGATTTAAATTACTTAATGCTTCAATAGTTGCCGCCGAAGGCTCAATAATATCGAGCAAACGCTTATGGGTTCGCATCTCAAACTGATCTCTGGCGTCTTTATGAACAAAGGTTGAAGCATTAACGGTATATTTTCGCTTTTCCGTTGGCAACGGAATCGGGCCATAAAGATTAGCACCGGTACGTTTTACGGTCTGAACGATAATTTTTGTTGACTGGTCAATGATCTTATGATCAAACGAACGGATCTTAATACGAACACGTTGTTTGAAATCTTGAACCGGTCCCTTAACGGCCGTTTTACTTGCAACTTCAGTCATAGATTCTTATTACTGTAATTTATTAATTAAATACAGATTAATCCCGCCCTTAAACTAAGAGCGGGACAATATCTTTACTTAAGAATTTTAACTACTACTCCGGCGCCAACTGTACGACCACCTTCGCGAATTGCGAAACGTTGCTTTTCTTCCAAAGCAACTGGAGAAATTAATTTAACAGTTAAGTTAACAGTATCACCTGGCATAACCATTTCAGTACCAGCCGGTAATTCTACTTCACCAGTAACGTCAGTGGTACGAATATAGAACTGTGGCTTATAACCTTTGAAAAATGGTTTATGGCGTCCACCTTCTTCTTTACTCAAGACATAGACTTCGCATTCAAAATCAGTGTGAGGAGTAACTGAGCCTGTTTTAGCTAATACCTGACCGCGCTGAACATCATCTTTTTTTGTACCGCGCAAAAGTAAACCAGCATTATCTCCGGCCTGACCTTGATCAAGTTGCTTATTAAACATTTCAATACCAGTGACAACAGTTTTAGTTGTATCAGCTAAACCAACAATTTCAACTTCATCGTTAATCTTAATAACACCACGTTCAACACGACCAGTAACAACTGTACCACGACCTTCGATTGAGAAAATATCTTCAATTGGCATTAAGAATGGTTTATCAGTATCACGAACTGGTTCTGGAATATATTCATCAAGCGCTTTTACTAAATCAAGCACTGCCTGACCATACTCACCGCTTGGATTTTCCAAAGCTTTTAAGGCGCTACCACGAATGATTGGGGTTGTATCACCAGGAAATTCGTATTTCTTTAATAAATCTTTTACTTCTTCTTCAACCAAATCAATCAGCTCCTTATCTTCAACCATATCGCACTTATTTAAAAAGACAACTATGTATGGCACACCAACCTGACGAGCAAGTAAAATATGTTCACGAGTCTGAGGCATTGGACCATCAGTTGCAGAAACAACTAAAATCGCACCGTCCATCTGAGCGGCACCGGTAATCATGTTTTTTACATAATCAGCGTGACCTGGACAGTCAACGTGGGCATAGTGACGGGTTTCAGATTCATATTCAACGTGAGCCGTCGCAATAGTAATACCACGAGCTTTTTCTTCCGGTGCGGCATCAATCTGGTCAACTCCTTTATCAGAAGCGGCCAAACCTTTGCTGCTTAATACTTTAAGCAACGCAGCGGTTAGGGTTGTTTTTCCATGGTCAACGTGGCCAATTGTACCGACGTTAACATGGGGTTTTGTGCGCTCAAATTTTCCTGCCATACATTTTAATTTATAAAATTATAAAGTTTTAAGGGATTTATATAGTAAATTCTGCTTCTCGGCGGCGGGATTCAGGTATTTTCCACATATTTTTAGATTCTTGATTGCTTGGACTGGATGGTTTTGGTGGTGTCCAGGTTTTTTCTTCAACCACTACTGGAGCTTCTTCGCTTGCGACAAATTCTTCTGAAAAATTAGAGAAATCTAAAGTTTCTCGCTGATCACTTTTCCAAACAGCAATATCGCGGTTTATTTTATCAATAAGCTCATCTTCTGTCAAGCCCTTAACATCACTACCCTCTTTGACTATGTCCTCATAGCCAGAAAGACTTGAGATAACATAACAATTATCAGAGTTTTGTTGATCAAAAACGATAAGCTTGTCTCCTGTCTTGTTGATCAAGTGTATGAGACGTTGAAGGCGATCTTGCATACTTTTGGCTTAATCTTAGATGGAGGGGATTTGCTTATTGTAGCTGATAATTTAGCTCCCGTCAATCCTTAGATTGTTAATATCTCTTATTTTTTATCTTTATTGACAGCGCCAATAATTGCTTCAGCAGCATGTCGAGGAACCTCATTATAATGAAGAAACTCCATACTGTAGTTTGCCCGTCCTTGACTCATAGATCGTAGCTGAG
>CAYZML010000067.1:0-3504 GCA_964479555.1 uncultured Gammaproteobacteria bacterium
GTAATATCGGAACGCCAAACAAATGAGCTAAAGCACCATAGATTAAAGGTAATCCCAAAAAACTAACCGGCTTAATCCATCCCCCATCAGAACGAAAACTACGCGGATGAATAATGTCTTTAGAAATCAAGTTATATTTTTCAAAAAATTGAAGATTACCGGTGGTGGCAAACGTTTTTGCCATGGTGTAATTAGCAGTTTCATCAGGCGACAGCCATTTAATAAAATCAGACGTTTGACTAAGATAGTTTAAAGAAGAGGAAAAAATAAAAAACCCAATGGCAATTATAATTACCACGATGAGTTCTTTATATGTTTTTAGAAAAGTCATACAACGACTATTTTTCATACGTACTTATAACGGTATCAGGTAGTAACATTTTTTACAAATAAAAACAGGCTGGTAAAAATAGCCTGTTTATTGAAAGACTTGCTGGCGCCTTAAAGGATTTTGTATCTTAAGAAAATTTATACATTTTATTAAGATGATCAGTTAAAAAACTTATAATCCTCTGAAGTTGATTATCATAAGGAAAGTTTCTTACTCTCAAGATACTTTTTTCCACGCCCTCTAAGATTTTGATCTTAAGAGTCGGAATACCTTTAATTTTTTTCTTTAATCCCTTAAAACTTTGTCGAAAATCTTTCAGATTCATACCAAGCTCTGCTGATCGATCAATATATATCACCAAATCGATTTTTTCTTCCGGATTTTTTAATAAATCCTCTAAATCAATCAGTGCTGAATGGGGCAAACCTGCTTGATTAATAAGAAGAGCTTCCATTGCTCCGTTATCATATATATCATCAAATGAAATGAATAATATACGAAAGTTCTCTGGAATTTTTTCCATAATAACTCCTTTCAGTTTTATTTAAAGTACAATTTCTTTATATAATATATAATTTTTTAAAAAAAATCAAACAAGTTTAACAATCAAACTACCTGCTCCCTGGTTTCCACCTTTTTCAGCTATAAACTTGTACTTATTTGAAACCAGCCAATCTATAATCGTTTCTTTAATAATAGCTTTACCGTTAGTAGAGTTTATACCCTTACCAGTAATAAGCCTTACTGATCGCCAATGATTACTTTTGGCTAAAAATAAAAAATCCTTTAATTCTATAATAGCTTCAACTCTCGTTAAGCCATGAAAATCTATCTCAGCGTCAGGCCGTTTTAAATATTCTTTAATTTTATGAGCAGGCAAACGCTTCATAAAGGCTTGTTTGTGAGATATTAATTATGTCTGCTATGATAGAAATACCCTATCATATATGCTAAAAAATCGCTATTCATTTTTCTCCCTTTTCTTAACTCTGCTTGCCTTAGTTGGCATCTTTGGCTCAGTTGGCTATCTTATTATTGGCCTAACAACTCCGGTACGAATTATTGCTGTTCTACTCTCGATTATAGGCATCATGTATCTAAAAAAATATTTTCCCTGGGAAGAGAATAAAGAAAGTAAGATTAAACTATCAATAAACTCCGGAAGACTTTTGGCAATATATGGTTTTCTTGGTTTATTAGGCTTGTATCAAATTATTCATAGCCAGAGTGGTCGACCATTGATTACCCCTTGGGAAACACTACCTCATAGCCATTTTATTATATATGGTTTAGCCACCCTCTGTCTTTACATGTTATTACCACGAATAGGACGAAAAATGGGTGGATTATTAAGTTTAATTCACTATGGCTGGTCATACTGTTTTGCGGTTATAATTTATAAAATTGGTTATGGCTTTGATCCTTTTATTCATCAGGCAACAGTACAAGCGATTGAACAACTTGGAAAAATCTACCCAACGACTTTTTACTATCTTGGTCAATATAGTCTAATAACAACCCTTCACCTACTTTTTGGTTGGACGATTGCCTGGTGGGATAAATTACTTGTACCGGTTTTGGCAACACTACTCATACCGACTGTACTGTATAAAAAAATTACAATTGCCTTACAATATCGCGGACTGATTATTCTTAGTCTCCTCATACTCCCCTTTTCTATTTTTATTGTCACTACGCCACAAAACCTTGCCTATGTCTTCTTAATAATAATTATCTTTTATTCACTGCGCTTACAACCGGGTGACTTAATAATTATCTGGCTATTAGCAATACTTGCACTGTTAACCCAACCAATTGCCGGCCTACCAGCCTTATTATTCGCAACCTGGCTCACAATAAAAAATCAACCAGAAACCACCTATAAAAAGATCCTATCTGGCTGCCTCGTAATTGCCTTTACTTTAGCAATACCGCTAGCACTCTATATATTTTCTCATCAATACGCGAATGGCGCGATCAGTTTTACTAACTTTAATCTGACTCAATTATTTTCTTTTTTAGTACCAACTAACCCTCACCGTGAAAGTGTATATCTTAATCTAGTTTATTTTTTTGCGTCAATGCGCGGACTTATCTTCGCGATTATTATTATTGTGGGAATTACTATCGCTCATAATAAAAAAACAAGCTATATCTCTATGTATGGTCTACCAGCCGGAGCTCTTTTACTCTCAGCTATAATAACAAGTTTACTTAATTTTGGTTTTTTAATTAATTATGAACGGTTCGATTATGCTCATCGACTCATCACTGTCGCGGTAATATTTTGTTTACCTTTTATTGTTTTAACCTTAGAAAACTTTTTTATTCGTCTTGCTGAACAAAAAAAATATATTCAGACTGGCTGGCTGATATGTCTGGCTACTCTTGTTACCGGCTCACTCTATTTAAGTTATCCTCGTTTTGACCACTATTTTAATAGTCACGGCTACGCGAGTTCTGACGCTGACGTAACAGCGGTACACTGGATTAACCAGCAAGCGGGCGATAGTGCTTACATTGTTTTAGCCAATCAACAAACGAGTGCGGTCGCGATTCGCGAATTTGGTTTTAAGAAATATTACAATAATCTTTTTTATTATCCAGTGCCAACCGGCGGTCCCCTGTACCAATATTATTTAGCTATGGTAAAAGAACCCAATCGTGAAAGCATAGACAAGGCGATGGCTTTAGCCGGCGTTAATCAAGTTTACTTTGTCTTAAATGAGTACTGGTTTAACGCAAAAAAAATTGGCCCCGAAATTAAGGCCATAGCCGATGAAACTACTACTCTACAGGATAACCAAATCACTGTTTATACTTTTAAAAAATAATCTAGTTTTCTAAACCTAATCTCTGGCAGTATTCGGCCGGAGTTATCGTAATAATATTATTATAGCGAGCTTGAGTTAACTCTAATAGTTCTTGATATGATTGACCAGCCCATTCTATCTTTTGCTGAATTGACTCTATATCAGGATTAAATAATAATACTTCGTTTTCTAACAGTTCTTTTATACCACCAAGATTTGTACCAATCACTGGTAAACTAACACTCATTGCCTCAAGAATAACAGTCGGAAAATTCTCATAACAGAGCGAAGGCACAACTAAACAATGAGTAGTTTTCATTAATTCCTTTACCATGTTATGATCCTGTCGACCCATAAACG
>CAYZML010000068.1:0-3315 GCA_964479555.1 uncultured Gammaproteobacteria bacterium
GTACTAAAGACGCTTTTTTCACGCATCTAAGAGAATATTTCCATAAGCATGACTTTGTTGAGGTACAAACACCGATTTTAGCTAATTCATCACCGGAAGGCGCGCGAGACTTTTTAATTCCCTCACGATTATATCCAGGTATGTGCTATGCATTACCACAGGCACCCCAGCAGTTTAAACAGCTTTTGATGGTTGGCGGACTTGATCGTTATTTTCAGATTGCCCCCTGTTTTCGCGATGAAGATTCACGTAATGATCGAGCCTATGGTGAGTTTTATCAGCTTGATATGGAGATGAGTTTTGTAACCCAGGAAGATATTTTTGCGATTATGGAGCCATTAATGAAAGAAGTTACTGAAAAATTTAGCCATAAAAAAATTATTAACCTGGCGGCTGATGGAAAATTTTTACGCCTACCCTGGAAACAGGCTATGGAAATGTATGGTACTGATAAACCTGATTTACGATATGATCTGAAAATTATCCCAATTTCTAAAGTAGTAGAAGGTAGTAGTTTTGCTGGTTTTAATGACGCTTTAACTAATAATGGTGTTGTGCATGCTTTGCGTGTGCCGGGCGGAGCGAGTTTAAGTCGAAAGGTGATTGATGAATTAAAAGACAGTGCGGCGCGTAAACCAATTTTTGCTTTCGCGACATTATCAGTTGAAGATTCAAGTGAGATTAAAAGTTCGTTAGCTAAATTTTTTTCCGAACAAGAGTTAAAAGCAATCGCGAGCGCGACTGCGGCCAAGAGTGGTGATTTAGTAATTATGATTGCCGGTAAATGGCGTGAAGTTTCTGAGGCGCTTGGTTTAGTTCGACAGGATTGTGCCCGGCGACTTAATTTAATTGATATAAACAAGGCGGCTTGGTGTTGGATTATTGATTTTCCGATGTATGAGTACAGCGAGTTAAAACCAGGTACAATTGATTTTGGCCATAATCCATTTTCAATGCCACAGGGCGGGCATGATGCGCTTGATACTAAAGATCCCCTTGAGATCTTAGCTTATCAATATGACTTAGTTTTAAATGGTTATGAAGTTTCCAGTGGTGGTGTTCGTAACCATAATCCAGAATTACTGCGTAAAGTTTTTATTAAAGCCGGCTATGAAGCGGCCGAAGTTGAACGGCGGTTTGGTGGTATGATTCGCGCTTTTCGTTATGGCGTTCCGCCTCATGCCGGTAATGCCCCAGGAGTTGATCGCTTATTAATGGTTTTGAATGACTGGGATTCAATTCGAGATTTATATGCTTTCCCAAAAGATGGTCAAGGTCGTGATGTTTTAATGAATAGTCCAAGCGAGGTTGATTCCGCACAGTTACGGGAGCTTGGTTTAGCAAAAATAAAACCTTAATTTTATCTTTATTAATTATTTTATTTTTTAATTACCCTTATGCAAACTACTAACAACGCAAAATTTGCTTTTTGGTATCTTCTGTCGCTCGTAGCGCTTATTTTTATGGCACTTTCGACCGGTCAGGTGATTTTTCAGATTATCAATAAATATATCAATGATTTTTCCTCCGGGTATGCCTATACTTTTAGTTTAGAAACATTAAAATTTGCTATCTCGTCTTTAATTATTTCCATTCCACTTTATTTTCTGACCGCTCGTCAGATTGAGCGAAGTCTTGAAGCTAAAGAGTTAGATAAAGATGCGGGTGTACGTCGCTGGTTAACATATTTAATTTTATTTGCTTCCTCAGTGGTGATTATTGTTTGGTTAATTATTACCATTAATAATTTTCTTGGTGGTGAGTTAGCGCAAAAGTTTTTGTTTAAAGCCTTAACAGTGATTGTCATTGCTGGTGGAGTTTTTAGTTATTATTTATATGATATTCGTCGTTCCGAGATTAAAAAGAAAGATCAGGTTGTGATGATTTGTGCGATTATTGGACTTGTTATTACGGTTGGGGCTTTAGTCGCAGCTTTTATGATTAATGAATCACCTCGTGAAGCCCGTGCTCGTCGTCATGATATTGAAGTGCTTGGTCATTTTTCGCAGATTGATGCTACGATCAATTCTTATTTTGCCGACAAAAAGCAATTACCAAATAGTCTTGATGATTTAAAAGACCAAATTCCTTATTTAAACGCGGCGGCTCTAAAAGATCCAGAATCAGGTATTCCTTATCAGTATCATAAAAATAGTGACAATGAATATGAATTATGTGCAACTTTTAAATCTGATAATACCGAGCCAGAACACCAAACTGATTATATCTATACCGATACCTGGCCTCATCGTGTTGGTGAACAGTGTTTAAAACAGACAGTCGCGCCGATGACAGGCATAAATGAAGCACCGATCAAGCCAGCGCCACTGATGACACGTTAAATAATTTTCTCGTCGATGTATTCTATGGTGATGTATAAGCTTGAACAGTTTGAGGGTCCGTTAGCCCTACTGGTTAAATTGATTGACTCAGCTGAGCTTGATATCACTCAGGTTAGTCTTGCGGCGGTCGCCGATCAATATATTGCTCATTTGAAAAAGTTAACTAACCTTGATCCGGAAGAAGTAGCGGATTTTTTAGTGGTAGCTTCGCGGTTATTACTTATTAAATCAAAGGCGCTTTTGCCATACTTACTACCAGAAGAAGAGGAAGCGATTGAAGAGCTTGAGCATCAGCTACGCATGTATAAGGAGTTTTTGGAAGCAACAAAAAAGATTGAAAAAGTTGTGGCGGGTAAACAATTTATGTTTGTTCGTGAATTTAATCGTAAGGCAATCGTGGCTAATCTTAAGTTGTTTGCTCCACCAAAAAATCTCACAACTACTGAGATGAAACAGATACTACTTGATATTATTGGTAACTTAAAAACCACCGTTGATTCTTTACCGGAAAAGACTCTTGAAGTAGTGATTAGTATCGAAGAGAGAATTGCCTTTATTGCTGATCGAATACAACGCACCGCTAAGGCTCGTTTTAGTGAACTGTTGGCTGACGCCGGTTCAAAAGTTGAAATTGTGGTTAGTTTTTTAGCTATGTTGGAATTAATTAAACAGCGAACAATCAGCGCTGAACAAGGTGACTTATTTGCGGAAATTGATATAGCAAGAATAATTTAATATATATGACCAACCTAAAACTAAAACTTGAAGCACTCTTATTTACCGCTGCAAAACCTCTTCAGATTAAAGATTTAGCCTCTTTAACTAATACTGGATCAGACGCGGTTAAAAAAGCTTTGGAAGAGTTATCCTTGGACTGTGAAGCATCAAGTCGCGGTGTTCGTTTAATTAAACAGGGAATGGCATACCAACTTGTTACCGCGCCAGAAGCAGCTGAGGTTGTTAAAGAATTTAT
>CAYZML010000069.1:0-3042 GCA_964479555.1 uncultured Gammaproteobacteria bacterium
ACCAATTAGCAAAAACCGTTTTCCCGTTTTCTGTATATATTTTAGTGCCACTGCTCGGGTCAAGCTTAGCCGTACGTTCAGCCTCAAGGTCAGGATCATGTTCAGCTTTTGGGTCAGGTGTTTCAAATAAATTTTGATCCAGTGAGCTAAAACCAGAAGCTGATAACAAGGTACTGCCTTGCGGAACATAAATACGTAACCAATCGACATTGCGTACACCAACAAATGTTTCGCCTTTTCCACCAGTATGTTCGCGACGTATTGTTAGTGTATCAATAATTGAACCGTCAGGCAAAATTCGTGCTTCATGAGTCAAAATTTCGTTTATAACTTTATCGGTTTTTTGTCCACCAATATTACTATTAACAACCATAAGATAATCACCGCTCGTCGGAGTGACGGCTCCGCTCCAGCCAAGATCGCTAGCGGCTTTTTCTAGTTCGGGATCATTAAAATAAACTAGGATTTGTTTTTCTTCCAGCGCCTGCTCAAGAATAGAAATTAAGGCGACGGTTTTTTCAGGATTAAGGCGTTTTGGTACTTCTATCATCAGTTGATTTATCAGGTCACCAATAATTTTTTTTGGTTCTTTAGTAACATTGGGTTTTTGCTCAGAAAAAGTTTGCGTTACCTGCCAAAAATTATGTTCATCAATAATAACTCCATAATCAGCCGACATATCAATCGGGCCAATTACGCCGAGAATTTTTTCTAAGACAGTTGGTGTCAAACTAATAACGCCATCAACACTAGGGCCATTACTGTTTTCGTAAAACCACATTAACTTTTTTGCACTTGTTGGCCAATCCGGCCACCAGTTAGCGTCCCAAAAATGCCAACGCGGATTTAACAACCATAATGGTTCAGGTGCCACAACTAGTTTAGATAGTCCGGCTTCAGTGTCGTATGTCCCACCCTTAGGCACTGTAACCCGCGTAACTTCACCACGCCGGACATCAACTAAAGCAAAACTACCAATAAACCCGCCTGGCCCACGTTTTTCAGTATTGTTTTGGAAAACAAACATATAACGCTTATCGATTTTTTCTCCTAGAAAATTACCAGCTTTTTTACTAAGCCTAACAGCTTCTTCTAAACTCGCGACCAAAAAATCAGTTTTGGCTTTAAAATCTTTAAATTCTGATTTGTATTCAAGTGGCAGTGAATCAATATTAATTTTTGACATTTCTTGCTCAAGTTCACGAGCAATCGGTATGGCTGGCTCAGCATGGGTAATAAAATTATTTAAAACATTCATGACGGTTGATGGTTGTCCCGCTGGTAATATGAGCGCTCCACTTAGCTGTTCGCCAAGTTGTGAAGATAATTCACCCGCGCGGATAAGAGACTGACTTGAAGAGGCTAATTTAGTTGATTTATTTGGTATTAAGCCGGCTAGTTTTAATAAAAATGAATTAACGGCCGATAAATTAGACTGAGCGGTTAAAAAATTTTTACCTGCTTCACTAAAAGCTTCTTGTGCTTTTGGCGCATCGCGTTCCGCTAAGAAATCTTTGGCAGAAAGTAATTTCATAATGGCGGTACTTGTTGAGGTAAAAACCTTATTTTTTACAGTATTTATCTTTCGCCAATTACCATATATAACGATCGGACTAATAATAAATAATAAAATCAAAAAAAAATTTACTATTGACCATGTAAGAGAGCGTTTGGCTGTAAGAAGTTTTCCCCTTTGTCGATGTGTTTGGATTTCTTTTTTAATTGCCTTTTCACTTTGAACAACTGTTTCACTACTTAATTTAAGTAAGCGAGTAATAAAAATATAAACCGACTTAGGGATAATCCATATTATCGAAAGGAAAGCAGAAACAATGTGCATAACCGCTGATCGCCGAGGTTGACTATCTGATGGCCAATCAAGCCGCTGTTTTTTAAGACCATACGCAACATCTAAAAAAAGCAAACCGATCGTGCGTAATAAAGAAAATATAAAATTTCCCAAAAAATAAAGACTGCGAAAAATAACTCGACTAAACCATATTACCACTCGTACAACCGTTAAACGACGAATAGCTAAAGCAAGGGGTGAAGAAGTTGTTGGTCGATATGAGTAACTCATGAAATGGTTTTAAGAATTGACTTATAAACAGCCAGAGTAGCTACGGCAGCTTGCTTCCAGTCATAAAGCGCGGCTTGTTCCCTACCGGCGCTGATTAACGTTTGACGATAGTGTTCATCAGTTAAAACTCTTTCGATTGCCGTAACGATTGAAGTTTCATCTTCGGGATTAAAGTAAGCCGCGGCTGAACCAAGAATTTCTGGTAAGCAGGTGGCGTTTGAACTAACAACCGGACAACCGCGTGACATTGCTTCGAGTGGTGGTAAACCAAACCCTTCATATTTTGAGGGAAAAATATAAGCATAGGCGTGTTCAAATAATGTTTGTAAATCTTCGTCAGGGACATACCCGGGAAAAATAATGGCGGAGGTATCATCCTTAATAGTTGTGAGAAACTCGCGTAAACGATGATAAAAATAATCATCTTTACCAACTAAGACTAATTTTAAATCAGTCCACTGTCTCTTTATAACGAGAAAAACTCTGATTAAACTCTCTAAATTTTTATGGGGATAGGCATTACCAACATACAGTAAATACGGCTCGAGAATGCAATGACGAGATAAAACTGCTAAAGCATGTAATTTTGAGGTAAAAGCTTGATCATGAGCATGGTGTAAATCAGCTACTCCTTCGTAAATCATAGTTATTTTTTCGGATGGAATCTTAAAATGTTCAATAATATCCTGTTTAGTGAATTCAGAAACAGCAATCACGCGCGCGGCACGATTAACCGCACGATTAATAACATAGCGGTAACCAAGATTTTTCAAAAAATATAAAATCAGCCCAAGTGTAGTCGCCCGCATAGTTGGAAATTTTGTCAAAATTAAATCATGGATTGTTACCACAAACGGTACCGGACAAAAAATCGGAATATTAAAATGAGTAAAATGCATTAAGTCAATCTTATGTTGCTTAATCAAATGGGGGAAATACCACTGCTCGGCCAGACCATACCA
>CAYZML010000070.1:0-3038 GCA_964479555.1 uncultured Gammaproteobacteria bacterium
TAACCACTTTTTTCTTTTGCGTGAACATATACCATCCCCCCACTCCGAGAATAATAATAAGTAGCCCACTACTAATCAATAGTAGTGTTTTTTTTGACTTTTTTGGCGATGCCTGATTTCCATCGGTGCTCGAACTTTGATTCACCTGGGATGTTTGGTCAATAAACATAATGATATTAGTATACCATATTTTGATGATTTTGACTGTAAAAATACCTTGCCAATAGGCATAATTTTTGTTATTCTATCTATAGATATGTATTACTTTTTTAAGTAGTATTTTTATATATTTCCTTTCTTTTTTCACCTTATTCTATGGTAAAAAATACTAAAAATTCAGCTGAACAATACAACGCTGAATCTATTACCGTTCTTGAAGGTCTTGAGCCAGTACGAAAACGTCCGGGTATGTATATTGGCTCAACTTCAGCCGCTGGTTTACACCACCTTATCTGGGAAGTTGTCGATAACTCAATTGACGAAGCTATGGCTGGTTTTGCAACCGAAATTACAACAACTCTTTTGCGTGATGGTATGGTTTCAGTAAGTGATAATGGTCGCGGTATTCCGGTTGATATTCATAAAGGCACAAAAGTTTCGGCGCTGGAAACGGTCTTAACAAAACTACACGCAGGGGGAAAATTTGGTGGTGGTGGTTATAAGGTTTCTGGTGGTCTTCATGGCGTTGGTGTCAGCGTTGTTAACGCTTTAAGCTCTTATCTTAAAGCCGAGGTTCATCTTAACGGTAAAATTTGGTCACAAGAGTATAAAACCGGCAAACCAGTAAAAAAAGTCGCCCCGACTGGCACGACTAAAAAAACCGGTACGACTATTATATTTAAACCTGACGCAACTATCTTTGAAGAATTAGAATTTAACTGGGGAAAAATCCTTGATCGCCTACGCCAGCAAGCGTACTTAACAAAGGGTATCACGCTACATTTAATTGACCAGCGTGAAAACCACAGCCCTAAACATTTTACTTTTCACTTCGAAGGTGGTATTAGAACCTATGTAAAATCACTTCACCGTAATAGCACGGTTAAAAATGAAACAATCTTTTATACCGAAAAAGAGATAAAAGACGCGCGCGTTGAAATTGCCTTACAATATAATGACGGTTTTAACGAAAACGTCATGGCGTTTGCTAATAATATTATTAACCCAGGTGGCGGAACTCATTTAGTTGGCTTTCGAACAGCCTTAACCCGTACTTTAAACAGCTATGCCCGTAATCATAACCTCTTGAAAGAAAAAGATGAAAATTTAACCGGCGATGATGTCCGCGAAGGTTTAACTTCTATTATCAGTGTTAAACTCGGCGATCCACAGTTTGAAGGCCAAACAAAAGATAAATTAGGCAACGCTGAAATGAAAACGTATGTCGAACAAGTAATGGGTGATGCTTTTACAACCTTTCTCGAAGAACACCCTCGTGAAGCTGAGGCGATTGTAGCTAAATGTGTACTATCTTCCCAGGCTCGTATTGCCGCTCGAACTGCCCGTGCCACTATTTTACGCAAAGGTGCTCTTGAGGGTATGACATTACCAGGTAAATTAGCTGATTGTTCAAGTCGTAAACCCGAAGAATCAGAACTATATATTGTTGAGGGTGACTCGGCTGGTGGCTCAGCTAAACAAGGCCGAGATCGAGGTTTTCAGGCTATTTTACCCTTGCGAGGTAAAATCTTAAACGTTGAACGTGCTCGACTTGATAAAATGTTAGCTAATAATGAAATTAAAAATCTTGTTATTGCCCTGGGAACAAATATTGATGACCAGTTTGATATTACAAAACTTCGCTACCATCGTATTATTATTATGACTGATGCTGATGTTGATGGCGCGCATATTCGAACATTATTATTAACTCTATTTTTCCGTCATTTTAATGAATTGGTGCGCGACGGCTATCTTTATATTGCCCAACCACCGCTTTACCAAGTTAAAAAAGGAGCAACTGTTCGCTATGCTTTCTCAGATGAAGAAAAAAATAATATTATTAAGGAACTAGGTGGCGGTGAGGTTATTGAAAACCCAGAAGAAATTGACGAGAATTTGGCCGAAGAAGAGGAAGAAACCAAAAAAGCTAAGCCTAACACCCGTATCAACATTCAACGCTATAAGGGTCTTGGTGAAATGAATCCAAGTCAACTTTGGGAAACAACCATGGATCCACAAAACCGCGTTATGAAGCAAGTGACGATTGATGATGCTGGTCAGGCTTCGGAAACTTTTGAAATGCTTATGGGTGGTGATGTTGCTCCGCGTAAACATTTTATTCAAACGCATGCTCAAAAAGTTAAAAATCTGGATATTTAAAAAAATTAAGCAATAAAAAAACCGCCGAAGACATCGGCGGTTTTTTATTATTCTCTTATAGAACAGCGTCTTTAGCTGCTTTTGAAAGACGGAACTTTACTACGGTCTTAGCTGGAATCTGAATTGTTGCACCAGTCGCAGGGTTACGACCCTGACGAGCGGCACGACGCATTTTTACCATTTTACCAAAACCCGGTAAAACAAATTCACCGTTACGCTTTACTTCCGAGTAGGCCATGTCGACCATCACGGACATAAAGTTCACGACATCTTTCTTAGCTAAACCTGATTTGGAAGCCAAGGCTTCCATGAGCTGAGACTTTGTCATATGTGACTAAGTTTAATTATTAAGAGGCAAAAGCCTATATCTATTGCTAATTATACACCAAAGTCAAAAAAACTACAATAAATATAAGGGTTTTTATAATCTATACTCAACTCCTAACCTCTTCTCACCTATTAAAGAAGAATAAAAATAGCTAATATTAGATAATATTTAATAAAAATATTAGTTTATCTCTGCTTCTTGAGCAACTTCTTCTTTAGTCAAAGCACCTTGCCAAATTTTTAAGTCATCAATAAAAAATCCATACTGGTATTCTATTGATATAATTTAGATAATAGTCAGACTGTCTGATATGAACAAGGATAGTTCACCCCTCCAAATGACTTCCCTTAACCTAACATCAGACAGCCTGATCATCATCTAATCTTTT
>CAYZML010000071.1:0-3018 GCA_964479555.1 uncultured Gammaproteobacteria bacterium
TAGCCCCCGAAAAACCGCTGTAGATCGTAACCATGATATTTCCACAGGTTTTCAAGCAGGTAGACGTTATTTCTGGCCAGTATTATTTTTAAATATTGTTATTCGCGTTGTGGTATATGGATTGGCTTTAGCCACAATTGTTCCATTTATTATCTGGTCATCGAGTAAAGGGGCTATTTTCGGACTGACATATTTAATTGTTTTTATATTATTTTTTAGTTTTGCTTTGTCTTTAGCTTTGATTGCCCGTTACGCCATTGCGACAGTAACTATAAAAAATAAAACGATCATGAGTGCGATAAAATATAGCTGGAAGTTATTTTGGGATAACTGGTTAGTTAGTTTAGAAATGGCTTTTATTCTTTTTGCTATTAGTTTGCTTGGAACCTTTTTAATTCTTATCGCCGTTTTGATTGTGGCTATTCCTTTTATTGTTTTGTATGTTATTACTTTAATGATTGGTTTTTACCCGTTATGGATTTTGATGTTGACTTTGACTATTCTCCTCATGACAGGCATCGTTGTGATCGGTGGTTCAATGCTAACAGTTTTTCAGACCGTTACCTGGGTCGGTTTATATAATCAACTTATCGGCCAGGGTGCTACAAGCAAATTAGAGCGGATGTTTGGGCAGGAAGCGTAGTACGATTATATATTACAGTATAAAACGACCGAATTATCGGTCGTTTTTAGTAATAGTGATAAAGCAAGGGCTTGCTTTATTTTTTAATACGTTTTAATCTAGAAAGTAATGTTTTTTAAAAACTAAAGGAGGTAATATGCTTGACCTTTCAAATAACTTCTCTAATGAATGCAATGTTACTATACACTATAGGGAAGATGAGCAGCCATGTTATTTACTTTTTATTTTTAGAAGTAGAAATTTCACTAATTCAATTTGTCATTTAACAGAAAGTCATTTTTTCATTTTTTTAAATCAAGTAGAAGGCTCAAAACCAGTTACATTAGAAGGTAGAGTTTCTCTATATGACTTAGTTGGTTTTAAATATGAAGAAAAACATCGTCAAGATGAAAATGTAGAGCACGTCGATTTTTCTATCTTTGTTGATTTTTTTGTCAGTCTAGAAATGAAAAATTTTTTAGAACAATGGCAAAAATATGGTGGATACATTAAACATAGAAAAGATCGTGATCGTGTAGCAATCTTTGGCGTTAATTAAATTTTAAAATACCCTGTCAAAACATGACAGGGTATTTTCATAATCTTTAACTATATTAGACTCTAATTACGACCGGCATTAAGAGTGGTCGACGTTTTGTCTGCTGAAAGAGAAATTGACCAATTTCGGCTCGGATACGATTTTTTAGGTAGTCATCTTCAGTCATACCTGGTTGCGGTTGTGGTCGATTTTTTACCAGTAGTTTAATTTTTTGTCGAGTTTTCTGGATTAAATCTTGATTTTCTTTCATATGTACAAAGCCACGCGAGATAATATCAGGGCTACTTAATAATTCACCACTTTTTGAATCAATTGTCGTAATAACCACAATCATACCGTCTTCAGACATCATTTTGCGATCGCGTAAGACAACATTATTACTTGAATCAGTTATGCCCATGCCGTCAACAAAGACATAATTAGCCGGCACCTTTTCTTTAGTAGATCGCAAGCCACTCTTATCAAATTCAATCACCATACCATTATCAGGTACAATAATATGTTTTGGATTAAAGCCAATTGATCGTGCGAGCTTCTCAGCTTCCCGTAACATAAAGTAATTACCATAGACCGGAATAAAGTAATCAGGGCGAATAGTTTTTAACATGTGAGCAATATCATCTCGTGTTCCATGGCCAGAAATATGAATATCCATGAGGTTACCATGAATGACGTTATCACATTGTCGATATAGATTATCAATCAGTCGTTGAATGGTACGTTCATTACCAGGAATAATCGAAGATGATAAAACAATTGTGTCATCTTTTTGAATTCGTAGTGAACGATGGCTACCATCAATCACTCGTGAAAGAACAGCATTTTCTTCACCTTGTGCCCCAGTACAAATAACCACAATTTTTTTATCATCATATTGTGAAATTTGATCAATCTTAATAAACGTATCTTTACGAGCTTTAATATAGCCAAGTTCGCGGGCGATTTCGATGTTGAATTTCATACTATAGCCATCAAGCGCAACTTTTTTGCCAAGCTTTTCGGCAATTTCAACAATCCAGCCAACTCGTTCAACCTGAGAGGCAAAAGTACCAATGATCGATCGTCCAGGAGCTTTAGCTAAGATTGCTTCAAGATTATTCTTTAGTTCTTCGGCGGTTGGACTTGGTTTATGACTAACCATACCAAGACTTTCTAACATGAGGATGGTTGGTCGAGGTAGTTTAGCTAAATGTGAATAATCAATCACCGGTTCACCAGTGGTACGGTTTTTTTCCATTGTCCAGTCACCCGGGTGAATAACTGTTCCAAGAGGTGTATTAATTGCGACACCAACCGCGTCCATGATTGAGTGTTCAACCTGAAAGAAACTAATGTTAAAAACGCCTAAATTGAGTTTATCTTCAATACCTTTTAGTAAAACAGTTTTTAAGTTCTTAGAGCTATTTGGTTTATAGTCTTCAACACGGTGTTTTATCATTGCCATAGTAAGATGGCGAGCGATAATGGTTGGATTACCGAGCTTTTCAAGTAAAATTGGTGCAGCACCGATGTGGTCAAGGTGACCATGTGAAAAGATAACCCCACGAATATTTTTTTCTTTGCCTTTAAGATATTCGATATTAGGAATAACATAATCGATTCCGAGCATATCTTCTTCTGGAAACTGAATACCCATATCAATAATGACAATATCATTACCATATTCATAGACAGTCATATTCCGTCCAACTTCCTCACAGCCACCAATCGGAATAACCCGCAAGCGATGTGGGGTTGCTGGACCGGATGAGTAAGGTTGAGAATTTAGGGGCGCACTATGTCCACGTTGTGTAGAAAAACGGCGACCATCACGATTAATTGGTCGTCGACCGGTATG
>CAYZML010000072.1:0-2927 GCA_964479555.1 uncultured Gammaproteobacteria bacterium
ACAACTACCAGCAACAGGTACTACTTTAGTTGATATTCCAGCTCAAGAAAAGGGCACAAAACTCACCAGTCTATGCGGAATGGGGATGTATAAATTTGATGTACTCTTTAATTAGTTACACATAACATAACTTCTAAAATACCCCTTTAATTTAAAAATTAAAGGGGTATTTACCATTTATACATCAATAATCATTTACATCATTCTCTTACTCACATTACTCTCGCAGAATAATCTTTATGAACATCAGCACCAATCGCTTCACTAATCGAATGAAAGCCATCTTTTTGTAAAAGTCGAACTAAACCATAATTAATTTCAGAAATAAGCTGCGGCCCTTCAAAAATCATACCGGTAATAAGCTGTAATAATGAAGCGCCTAAACGAATTTTTCGATAAGCATCTTCGGCGGAAAAAATCCCGCCACAACCAATAATTAAAAATTCATGACCAGTCTTAGTATAGATATATGAAATTAGATTGTCAGATAATACTTGGCAAACAGTCCCGCTCAAAGATCCACAATCAGGAACATTTTTATCAATAATTTTTTTATTTTGTCGATTTTTTGTTAGATTGGAACATATAAAACCAGTTATATGATAACGGCGAGCGATAATAATAATCTCGTCAACCTCAGATGGGGTAAGATCGGCACCTAACTTTAAAAACCACGGCCTTGTATCATTATATTTTGTACGACAAGCTTCTAATTCTGCTAATAAATGGGCCAAGGGTTCTGGCTTTAAAAATAGTTGACCGCTATAAATGTTAGGGCAACTAATATTAATCGTTATATAATCACCAACGTTATATTTTACAAAAGCAAGATAGGCTCGTACATAATCCTTAATACCGGAAAGCTCATCGCTGGTAGACGGTAAATTAGCTTTAGCAATACTAATACCAATTGGAATTTTAAAATTGAGATCAGCTAACTGTTGAGAAATAACTTCAGCGCCAACATTATTTAAACCACAATTAACTACAATACTTTTGGTTTTTTTTAGTCGCCAGAGTTTCTGACCGGGGTTACCAGCACACGGCAAACCAGTTACTGACCCAACTTCAGCAAAACCAAAACCAACCTCGGGTATTATTTGTGTTAACTCAGCATTTTTATCAAAACCAGCTGCTAGTCCAATTGGGTTCTGAAAATGGATACCGGCAATGGTTTGGCTTAATGATGGATGTTTATAAGTAAAACAAGCTTGAATAACCTTACGAGCAACCCTTGATTTCCCAAGATACGCACCCAGAGAAAGAGCTTGATCATGAATTAATTCTGGTTCAAACAAAAAAAGAATAGGTTTAACAATGATTTTATAACCAAAACGAAAGAGGCCCTGACGCCAATACTTAATTTTTCTATTACTAGTGGTATTATCCCTGGTTAACATACAAGATGTTGTGTATAACTTATAAAATAGCTAAATTAATTGATAAAAATTAAGACTCGACGGAATGATTTTCACTTGGTATAATAGTTTCGTTATTTCGATACTAATAAACTAACATAAATCCATATGATTGTCACGCTTAGTAAGTCTGGTGTTTGGCTTAAATTTACTATCGGCTGGACGATCTCATTCCTCTTACGTTTAATGCCTTTTCGCCCACCTAACGTCGAACCCATCTTAGCTGTACAGATGCCGTTTGCTAAAAAACTTGGTCCTATACCAGCTTTTATGTTTGCTTTTCTCAATATTGTTATTTACGACCTCATAACAAAAAAAGTTGGTCAATGGACAGTTATTACGGCGCTTACCTATGGCGGTTTAGCCTTACTATCATTCTGGTATTTTAAAAATCGAACAGCGACACCAACGCACTTTGCCATCCAAGCTGTTATCGCAACTTTATTATATGATGCCATTACTGGTCTTTCAATCGGTCCTTTGTTTTTTGGGCAATCATTAGCTAAAGCATTTTTTGGGCAAATACCATTTACACTCTATCACTTAATTGGAAATGTTACGCTTGGAGCTATTGTTAGTCCTTTAATATACCGCTGGGTAACAGCGAATCCACGGCTTGAAATCTATTCATGGCGTGAACTTATTTTAAAATATAAAGCTGATATATGAAAACAACTGTTCATGTTCTTGAGCAAGTAAAAAAGCGAGACGGTCGTCTAGTTACTTTTGATAGCCAACGCATTGAGCGAGCTGTTAGCAAAGCCTTTACTGCTATCGGAGAAGTTGTCGATGGCTATCCAGCTACTATTAGTAATCTTGTTGCCGATGAACTCAAAAAACGGCAGCTTAAAACAAAAGAATTTATTCCCACAGTTGAACTCATTCAAGACCTAGTTGAGGAAGCGTTGATGAAGGGTGGTTTTCCTAAAGTGGCCAAAGCTTATATTCTATACCGCCATGATCATACTAAAAACAGACTAAAACAAGGAACCCCTCGTTATGTAAAAACATTAGCGGATGAAAGCAAGCGTTACTTTAAAAATACTTTAGCTGAATTTGTGTATTACCGAACCTATGCGCGCTGGCTTGAAAATGAAAAACGACGTGAAACCTGGATCGAAACGGTTAATCGTTATATTGATTTTATGCGCGAAAATATTAATGATGCGTTGACCGAAAAAGAATATGCTGAACTCACCACCATGATTCTACAGCAAGACATCATGCCCTCGATGAGACTTTTACAATTTGCTGGCACAGCTGCACGTAGTACAAACGTCTGCGCCTATAATTGCTCTTATATCGCCCCAAAATGTTTTCAAGACTTGGGTGAAATTATGTATATTTCAATGTGTGGCACTGGGGTCGGCTGGTCAGTAGAAAGTCAAAATATTCAACGACTTCCACAAATTGAAATTCAAACCGGTAAAATATGCGACCAGTATATTGTTCCTGATAGTAAAGAAGGTTGGGCTGATGCTTTAGTGTTTGGAATGAATACGTGGGCAG
>CAYZML010000073.1:0-2862 GCA_964479555.1 uncultured Gammaproteobacteria bacterium
TGATTCAGCCTCTTTATATGAGCCGACCATGGGACTTGAACCCATAACCTATGGTTTACGATACTATTGCTCTACCAGTTGAGCTAGGTCGGCGAAATAATTTTTTATTTTAATAATTACTTGATGATAGCAGGTAGTACTAGATAGTCAAATATAAAATTTATGAGCGGGATACGGGAATCGAACCCGTGCTTTAGCCTTGGGAAGGCCACGCACTACCATTATACTAATCCCGCACAGTTATTATTTTCATTTTTTAATTTTTTATAAATGTGCTATAATTATAAAGTTGTAATGAGCCCCCGTCAACCACGTTGTTGGCGTTTTGTTTTTAATCATTTCCCATGCGTAAAATAGTAATTTTTTTCTTAATATTAGTTTTTTTCAGCCTTGGATCGCCGGTTATCATCTATGCTGAAGAGCAGGGGCCAGATTCATTGATTAACGAAACGTTTGTTGCGCAGGTTACAAGCTCTGATTTAGCTAAAGATTTATCTTTTACTGTTTTCACCGACGAACTACAGGTTGGTATTCCGGCTGGACGATTATTAGGCACAGATAATATTACTTTAAGCAAGCTTAATGAAGTTGTTGTTCCTCCATTAGGTTTAACAATGGTCGGTTCAATGTACCAGATTGATATACCAGCACATATTTTCAAGGCCGGAGATTATTATGTTAGTTTAAAAAGTAGCGGATCAACTGCTTATAAACAACTTTATTTTTTTGATAAAAATAGCGGTTGGCGACCTCTTATAACTTCTGAAAATTTTACCAAAGGCTTAGTAAGTGCCCGTCTTAATTTACCTTTTATACGATTGGCAGTTTTTGAAAATCCTAAAACATTAGTTAGGGGTACTGCAAGCTGGTATCGCCATAAAAACGGTTTGTTTGCCGCTTCACCTGATTTTCCGGCCGGTACTCGTTTACGCGTTATTAATCTTGATAATAAAAAAGTCGTTGATGTGACTGTTAACGACTTTGGACCTGATCGCGGTAAGCATCCAGATCGGGCGATTGACCTTGATGCAAAAGCGTTTGAACGCTTAGCACCCTTAAGTCAAGGCACGATGCAGGTAATGGTTGAAGTACTTAATACAAACGATGTTGCATTAGCAGTAGTTAAAAAATCAGATTCATCTGATATTAGCGCTCATTCAGCTGTTGTCTTTAATAGTCGCGATGAAAAGGTGGTTTGGTCAAAAAATCCTAATGAAGAAATTCCGCTCGCCAGTTTAACAAAGTTAGTTGCAGTTAAAACGTTTCTCGACACTAAGCCAAACTTAAATAAAGTGGTTAGTTATTCAATTAAAGACGAAGAGTATAATGCCAAATATGTTTTACCAGCCGAATCAGCTCGCTTAAAACTTAAAGATAAAGATCAGGTCACCATAAAAGATCTAGTTTTTTCATCATTAATCGGCTCAACTAATAATACCGTTGAGAGTTTAGTGCGAGTTTCTGGCTTAAGCCGTGATAATTTTATTAAGAAGATGAATCAAACGGTAAAAAATTGGGGAGCCACCCACACAAAATTCGTTGAACCGTCTGGTTTATCAGTTCATAATCTTACGACGGCTCATGAATATGCTATAATAGCAAGACAAGTATTTCTTGATGCGACGATTGCGGAGGCCAGTGTTTTACCAAGCTATACTGTCACCACAGTAAACACTAAAAAATCCCACACGTTTAAAAATACCAACCTTTTAGCGCGAGAAAAAAATTCAGCTTTACTCGGCTCAAAGACTGGTTACCTTGTTGAAGCTGGTTACTGTCTTGCTACTAAATGGCCCACCGCGAAAGATAAAAATATCATTATTGTATTGTTTGGTGCTCCAAGTCGACAAGCCACGGTCGATGATACAAAAAAATTAATTACCTTGGCTGAGAAAATGATTCAATAACAAAAGTTTTATTAATAGATATACCAATGATTCGTCTTAATAACGTTTCTAAAATCTACCATCCCCATATTAAGGCCTTGGATCATATTAACCTTGAAATTAAGCCGGGGGAGTTTGTGTCTTTAGTTGGGCAGTCTGGTACTGGTAAGACAACTCTTGTGCGTTGTTTAATTGGCGAGGAACAGCCATCAGAAGGTACAATTAAAATCGGTGATTGGGATATTACCCGTATTGGTCAGCGTGAAATTCCTTATCTGCGCCGTCAGGTAGCGGTTATTTTTCAGGATTTTAAGCTTTTGCCGAAAAAAACTTTAGCAGAAAATGTTGCTTTTGCGCTTGAAGTGGCTGGTAAAAGTAGTAAAAAAATTAAGGAATTAGTGCCAAAAGTGATGAATGTGGTTGGTTTAGGGGCAAAAATGAAACGATATCCACACGAGGTTTCCGGCGGAGAACAACAGCGAGTTGCGATTGCGCGCGCGCTGGTGTACCAACCAAAAGTACTCCTAGCCGATGAGCCAACCGGTAATCTTGACTCTATTAATGCCCAGGAAATTATTGATTTACTGTTGAAAATTAATGAGTTTGGTACAACTGTGGTGCTTGTTACGCATAATCGTGATATTGTTAATCGTTTAAAGCGAAGAGTTGTTACACTACATGACGGTAAAATAATCTCTGATCAAGCCGTTGGTAAATATGTTATTTAATATCTATGTTCATTTCTTTTGGTCGCGCTTTTAAATTTAGTCTCCAGGATATTTTTCGTAATATTTGGCTGTCAGTCGTGACAGTAGTTATTTTGGTATTAGCTTTATTCTCCATTAATCTTTTAATTGCCCTGCAGGTTGTTTCCGGGGCGGCGGTTCAGACAGTCCGAGAAAAAATTGATATTAGTTTATATTTACGAACTGATGCCACTGAAAGTGATATTCTTGCCTTACGCGCTGAAATTAGC
>CAYZML010000074.1:0-2697 GCA_964479555.1 uncultured Gammaproteobacteria bacterium
AAGTCTATCCATCACTTGATAAACCAGGTAAACAGATAGGTTATGCAGATAAAGTTGGCATACCGTTAGTGTTATTATGCGGCGAAGATGAAGAAAAGAAAAATATGGTTACCATTAAAAATATGAAAACCGGTAAACAAAAGACCGTTTCTTTGACAAAAATGGTTATGGAGATACAAAAAATTATTAGCTGAAGAAAACTTAACCCATCTCAACCGCCGCCCACGGTAAGGCACTTAATACCTGTACAATTAAAAATATATACTTTACTATCAGCCAACATGGAAAAAAGAAAATTAAACCGAAAAAAGGAAAAATGGCAGTAAAAAACAATGCTCCCATCATCATAATAGTTAAGACGGGAATAACCCAGACCACTGCTAGATTTGCAAGCGGGGCGATAATTGAAAATTGACCAAAGTTATAAAGAATAACCGGGGCGGTGGCTATCTGGGCCGCGATAGTCGCGGCTAAAGCTTCAATAACCCATACGGCCTTACCCCGAGTAATCCTTGTCCCCCATTTTTGTAAAAAAGGATGAAGATAAATTAAGCCAAGAATTGCTAGAAATGAAAGTTGCCAACCAATATCATCACGCAATAATCGTGGATTAGCAATAAGAGTTAAAGCCGCTACTAATAATAATATTCGCGGTAACCGCACTGTACGTCCAACTGTTAATGCTAACAACAACATTAAACTCATAACTCCGGCCCGTACTGCCGAAGCCGGTGTGCCAACCATCATTACATACGCCATAATTAGAAAACTTGTAATATAAAAGACAAAACGACGACGAAGACCCAACGCGTATAAACCAAAACCAATCAAGACTGTTAATAAACTAACATTAAAACCAGAAACAGCCATAATATGAGTTAAGCCGGTACGGCGAAACTCATCGGTAATATCTTCATCAATCGCCTGCCCTCCGCCAAACACAATTGGCAAAGCTAAGGAAACTTCTGGTTCGGGTAACGAAAGACGAGCTAACTCATACGCCCTATTTTTAATTTTTAAAATAAAGCGATACAAAACATTACCTCCATCGCGAGAGATTAAGGCTATTGTTGATCGATAACAAAGACTATATATTCCATAACGAGCAAGATAGCGATCATAAGGGAATTCTTTACTCACTGGTTTTTCTAAACGACAGGTAACTTTAATTTTGTCGCCATAATAATACAGTGGCCAGGAATTAGTATTAATTAAAACTTTTCCGTTAAGGGTAGAAACAGTAAGTTGCCAACCTTGTTTTTTCTCCACCGGTGCCTGACTAATTTCACCAATAAAAGTATGTACGTGCCCATTATAATAACTAATATGATCGGACGTAATAATCGGATAGCTTAAACCATAGCGAAAACCAGCCAGAAAAAAACCAATAATAATCACTAAAATTACCTTAACATAATATTTTTTAATCGCTAAAGATAACCCAAGTAAAATAATAGCCAGACTAAAGCACCAAAACGTTGTTAACCATTGCCCAAACGAAAAAACGCCAATCCCGCATATAAAGCCAAGACAGGCGAGGGTCATTATTCTCCCCTTTAGTAATAGCCCCTCCTTCATAAAAACAAGGGATAAAATTTAAAATAGCACTATTTTAAATTTTATCCCTTGTTTTTATTTTTTATGTTATTTTTGACTTTTTATATTTTTCAAATACGCTTCGATAAAACCCTCAATCTCACCATCAAGCACCGCTGACACATCGGTCATTTCAAAGCCAGTGCGATGGTCCTTAACTAATTGATATGGTTGTAAAACATATGAGCGAATTTGCTTTCCCCAGGCGGCTTTTTCATGTTTACCTTTTAAGGTCGCATTTTCTTCGGCGCGATTTTCGCTTTGTAGCTGTAATAATTTTCCTCGTAAAATTTTCATAGCCAGTTCACGATTCTGGTGCTGGGAACGTTCGGTTTGCGTGGTAACAACAATACCGGTTGGTAAGTGAATTAAACGAACTGCGCTCGAAGTCTTATTAACATTTTGTCCGCCCGGACCAGACGAACGAAAAAACTCCATTTTTACTTCATCAGGTTTTATCTCAATACTACCTTCATCTGGTAATTCTGGTAATACTTCTACTAACGCAAAAGAAGTATGGCGCATACCTTCGGCATCAAAGGGAGAAATACGCACTAATCGATGAACGCCAGCCTCAGAACGTAGATAACCATAGGCATAGTGGCCGGAAACATTAAATGTCACACTTTTTAAGCCAGCTTCATTACCAACCAAGCGCTCAATAATTTCAACTTTCCACCCGTGACGTTCACAAAAACGTAAAAACATCCGTTCAAGCATTTCTGTCCAATCTTGCGCATCAACGCCGCCCGTACCAGCGTGTAAAGAGATAATAGCATTATGGGCATCGTATGGCCCGGAAAATAAAACAAAAAATTCCAGCTCTGCAAAATGTTTTTTTAAGTTAAGATACTGAGTATGTGCTTCTTCTGTCAGACTACTATCATTTTGCTCCGAGCCTAAGGCAACTAACTCTTCAAGCTCTCGTACCTCAGCTAAAAGTTTTTCCCATGATTGTATTTCTTTGTCTAAAATTTCTGCTTGCTGGCCGACGCTAACAGCTCGTTCATGATCCTGCCAAAAATCCGGCTGACCCATTTCAAGTCGCAGGGAAACAACCTGAGTTTTTTTCCGATCTAAGTCAAAGTAACCTCCATGTTT
>CAYZML010000075.1:0-2626 GCA_964479555.1 uncultured Gammaproteobacteria bacterium
ACAATCGCCAGTGGGCTGGAAATTTTTACTAATTCTAGAACATTTTTTTCATCTTTAAATGAGCGGTTAGTCGAAACATAACCTTCTGGTTTATTTAATTTGATATACATATATTCTCGAATCTGGGTAATCTTTTTACCGCGTAGGTAAACATTATCATTCTCATCAACCCGATCCCCGAGCTTTTCCAGCTTGCCATTAATTTTTATATTTCCGCCCTTAATTAAAGCCTCGGCTTGACGACGAGAACCAATACCAGCCTGCGCTATATATTTTTGTAAAATAGTTTTCATAATTAATCTTTACCTAACTTTTTAACATGACGGATATACATTAAAGCCATCAGTGCCATAATAATCCAAAATAAAACCGCCAAATCGTTTTTAAAATAAGGGACATCAACCCAGCCATGGATTAGGCTAACCAGTACACTAAAACCCAACCCTAACACAATAAATCGATCTGGGCTACCACTAGCTTTTACTTGTTGGTATGATTGCCAACCATAATAACCAAAGATAATAATAATCCAGATGAATGTTGCTAACCCTAGCAAGCCTAACTCACTCCAAAAATTTAAAATAATATTATGAGGGTAGAGATATATCTCGAGGGGTTGCCAAACCTGCTTTCTAAATTCTGCATCGGTTCTAACTTTATAATCAAAATCAGGGTCATTATTTTTCACAAAAAAACCTTCTTGATGATAAGGCGCAACAGCGGTTTGATAATGAGCCAGGCCTGCTCCAGTCAATAACCGTCCATCATATAACATTTTTAAAGTTTCTTTCCATTGTACACGTCGAACCTGACCAGAAAAATTTTTTAAGGTTAATCGATCAATAATATACGTTTGCGCGGGAACGTTCAACATTAAACCAACTATACCAATAGCTATTACAACAATAGTTAAACGACGAGATACTTTACTTGCCATAAGCCCAAATAACGGTAGAGCCAAGCCTAGGGCTAATAAAGCTCCTTCTGAACGAGCACTCGCGATTGCGAGTAAACCTAAAACCACCCCAACACTACAAATAATAATACTTTTTTTATTACCAGGATTCTTTGTTAATAAAAAACCAAGAGCCCCTAATAATAAAGGAATAATCGGAGCAATATATAAACCAATCGCATTAGGAAAAGGAAAAAATGAAGTGGCTCGACGATTAATACTATTGGCCCAAAAATCATTAGCAATAAAATTGCCGGAAATATACTGATACACAGCAAACAAAGAAACTGCTATAACAGATATGCCTAAGGCGGATATTAATTCAATAATTTTTTCTCTAGTTTGAAAAGTGTTAATAATAACAATAAATAATAATAGTGGTTCAAAAAAATAAGCTCGCCAGATTCCCAATGCTGAAAGATCAAAGCCGGCCACTCCAACTGCCATAAACGAAACCAACAGCCAAGCAATCATTGCCCATCGAAATGGATAACTCATAGTTCCTGAGAAAGATTTTGTTTTAATTATTTTTTGCCAATGTGTGTAGAGAAAAAAACGATTTTTAATAAACCAAACTAGAAAAACAATGACAATCATTATTTCTAATAAGGTTGTTGGTACAATACTATTAAAACGAATAAGGTAGGTTGGTAGTAATATAACTGTCAATAAAATCGCTGAGTCAAGCTTTTTCCAGGCAAGTAGAAAAAAAATAATAATAAAGCAAAACAAAAACAATAAAGTCATACTATTATAAAAAACTAGATTAGTTGAACTTAATTTATATTACTAGGAGATATAAACCAATCGCGACTAAGACAACGCCAATTATTTTCTGAAGCATTATACCGCGACCGACTTCTTCTTTAATAATATGGGGAAACTTTCTAGCAATTAAAACAACAATAAGTAATAAGAAGACATACTGGGTACCTTGCAAGGCGTTAATAATTGAAACATTGCCTAAGGCTACTGCCCAGTTAAGTAAAATAAAGGCGGCGGCGGCGGCTAATCGAACTGCAAGAAAAAAAATCAATTGTTTAGGTGTACGGTGAACAGACTTTTCTGATCCTCGAATTAAACGACGCCAGGCAGGAATAAATAAAATAACCAAAACACCAAGAAAACTACCAAGTCGTGACCAGACAAAGGCGCCAATAAACGGCTGTTCAGTGTTTGAATAGATATATTTTATAAAAACATAGTAAGCGGCAAAACAAGCAGCGGAAATCGTTGAGTTTAGTAATAACCTTGAGGTCGGATTAAGGTTTGCCTGAAATTTACCAAATAAATTACCAGAAATACCTTTTAAACGCTCAATAAAATCTTTAAAAACGTAAAAACGGGTTTGTTTAACTGAAATTAAAAGACCACCTGAGATTAATAATATAAAGGCAACCGCTTCCTGCAAGGATAGCTCTGAGCCTAAAAATATAAAAGAGAATAAAAAAGAAAAAATCGGAATTAAAGCACCAACAATCGGTACTACTCGTGTTGCTTCGCTTTGGTGCAGGGCTTTATACCAGAAAACCAAGGTAAATAAGAAAAGCAAGCCAGCACTAATATCATAAGCAAACTGTTTCCACTCTGGAACAAAAGGATCAAAAAATAATAAAACAAAATTACCAAGACTCCACATCCCAACATAAAAAGCATACACAACCGAGGAGT
>CAYZML010000076.1:0-2519 GCA_964479555.1 uncultured Gammaproteobacteria bacterium
GTGCCAATATCGCTTACCTCAGGTACAAGTGTAACGGCAAAGCTGGCTCGATAATTTCCACCGCTACGAGAAATTTCACCAGGTTGCCAGAGGACTCTTCGCGTAATAGCTGAGTATTGAACTTCACCCGCAGTTGTACTTTGCCGTTCATTCCAAGCTATGTTTGAGGGTATATCACCTGATATCGTTACATCAGTTACATTATTACCAATATTATTTATCTCCCAGATAACCCAGTACGTTGTTGGAATACCAACCTGGGGCGGGATTGGCCCAACACCAAGTTGGTCACCCTGCGGACCATAATAATAACCGCCTGAGTCAAGATAAATATTAGAATTGAATTTAAATGAATCAATTACCATAGAGTATTCAGAGGTTGTATGATCTAGCCTATAAGAAGAAGTAAGATTAAGATAAACTAAATCTTCAAGGGAAATATTTTTTCTTGCTAACGTAATAGTTACTGGCATGGTCACTTTTTCACCTGGCGATAGTAAGCCAAGGTGAATAGTTGTTCCGCGAATGGTGAGAGTATTCAAAGATGAGGATATTTGCTTAACGGAAATATCACTTCGTCCGGAGTTAATTAAAAAAGAAACATCTTCTAAATTTTTTTGTTCAAGATTAGTGGCAATAATAGTAGCGTGAATTATTGGTTGAGACGGGTCAAGCACTCGTGAATCTACCTCAGTGGAAATAAGTAGACTTGGTTTAGTTGAAAGTAATGGTTGGGTAATTTCTTTTTGTTCAAATATTAATTCACCAACTTGTAAGCCAGCTCGAACACGAAAATTTACTGAACCTACATTCTCTGTTTTAGCGTTAAATGAAATAGTCCTTTGTTCTCCACCTTCAAGGGCTGGTAAGAAAATAATGCTATTATTTTCTTTATCTTGAGGGGTAATAGTAAACTCAATCTCAGGAAAATATATACTAATATTTTCAAGCTTGACTGTACTAGTATTTTTTATTTGTACTGTACCGCTAAATAACTGATCGCTGTAAATCGCTGTTGGAACTTGTAATGTTAAATCTAAAGCTGAATCAGAGACAACAAAAGGCAATGAAGCTAACACTTTTTTTATAAAACCGTTAGATTGGTAGGTCGCGACAACTTCAAGTGACTGGTGATCGCCAACTGAACCAATCACTATACCTTGTAGCAAAAGGGTGTTGCTCGAATGAGCTGGAATACTAGGTAAGTTAAATGTATAAGTCGTTTGATTAAATTGTTCGGCTGGATTACTCGAAGTAACAATAAAATTTTTCGGAAATTTAACTTGAATTTCTGCGTTAGTAATCGCCTGGTCCTCATTGTTTTTATACGTAATAGCAAACTCACTAACTCCCCCACTTACTATCTTAGGTGATTGACTAATAATTTCCAAAGAAAAAAGCGACTGTGGCTGCCAGACAAATAAACGAATAACAATAATAACTAAGCCAATCAAAATTGCGCCTAGTAATAGATCAGCCCAAAAATGAAAGTAACTATCTTTATAATGACGCTCATGGCGAGCGCGCAATCGATTATGAATACTACTCAGCAAGGGTAGAAAGGGGCTATGAGTTAATACTGTTTCTCGCGACGGTGTTATTGAATTAATCGATTTTTTAATCATATAGATTAGTATACCACTATTTATTTTCTTTAAAAATTACTACTACCGGCTAAAATCTCAACACGACCATCACCGTTAATATCACTCGTCATAACACGCACCCCCCCACCGAGTTTTTCATCAAAAGCCATAAACTGCCCAAGTAACTGGCCGGTTGATTTAAAAATTCGAATATGCGGTCCGGCCGAAGCCGCACCGGTAATAATCTCAACTCGACCATCACCATTAATATCACCAGCGGCAAGATTAATACCACCACGAAAGTTTTTATCATACGCTAGAAACGATCCCAGCGCGACGCCTTTATCAGAAAAAATTTTAACAGTCGGTGAAAGATCTTTTGCTGGCGCCGTAATAATTTCGAGCTTACCATCATTATCAGTATCAGCAACTGTTAGATTAAGGCCACCACGAAAATCTTTATCATACGCAAAAAACCCCGCTGATAATCTTTTACCTGTTTGACTATATGTCACAATCTGCGGACCGCCTTTTGTTAGAGGAGTAATCACAATTTCTTTTTGGTTATCATGATTAAAATCACCAACGGCAAAAGATAATCGACCGGTAAAATTATTACCAAAAGGCGCGATGGTGACTGTTTTTCGTCCAGGACCGGTAATAATAATTTTACCGTTACGCTCAGCCACTGTATCAATCTGTTGGTCACCGTCAACGTCAAGCATAGCTACACGCGCGTTGGCAGGAGCCTCAGAAGTATAGGTAAAAAAACCATTCTGAACCTGTTTGCCCCGTACATCAAAAACACGAGTAAAATCACCGTTAGTAAAAACTTGATTAAGAACATCAGTACGGGTACTTTTTAAAATCACACCATCATTTGGTTTTAATTTAATATAGTTGATACGGGTACCGTTGTTAATGATCGGATCC
>CAYZML010000077.1:0-2458 GCA_964479555.1 uncultured Gammaproteobacteria bacterium
TAAATATCGTGTGTCTCAAAACGCTCAAAATCACCATTTTTAGTTTGGATAATACCATAAGTACCAATAAACCCACCGGTCGGACGTAGTTCATCACTATTTTGTAAAATAAATAAGTAATGAGCGGTCGTTGGATAACCAAGTAAAGACGGTAATAACTTTGTTAATGGTGAAGCTGAAGCTAAGGTTTCTTTTCCTTCAGTTAAATTTTTTGTCATCTCAACAATTTTAGTATTGAGCGGAATAACCCAGCTAAATGAAGAAGTTGATTGTATTTCAACTAAACTTTGATCGATTAAAGTTTGAATTTCTTTTAAGGTTGGTTCGGCTTGATAAATCGATTCAAGAATACGTCTTTTTTCGGTGGTTGATAACTGTGAAAAACCAACTGTTCGATCTTGAGCTAAAACTGCATCAAGATTATTAGCATAGGTTGTACCTTTATTCATGGCAGTAGCAATCAACTCGCCACCCTTAGCAAGATGAGCCGCATCGGTTTTATAACCTTGAATCAACGGGATTAACGCCAAGGGGCCAAGTTTAAAGCTTTCGAGCTCAGTATTAGCGCTTTGAAAATTTTTAATCGCGGTAGCGGAGAATTCACTTGCCGCTACAAAATTACGATTCTGTGCCTGATAGAGTGCGGACTCTAAATTAGCTTTACCTTCAGTCACGCCAGCATACACTGCTTTGACATTTTTTATGTTAATGCCAACGAGTAGTAGGGCAATGGCAATAATACCAAGGATTAAGAAAAAAATGATTTTAACAAAGAGGAAGAAAAAGTGAGTTTTTCTTTTTGGTTTAACCTCGTTTTTCAAACCAAGCGACTGGTCAACCTGGGTAATTTGTTGGTATTGATAAAGGAGATTAGGTGATGTGAATTGATCGTTAATCATAGCAAAACAAATCTAGCGTAGGTTAGAATCAGATATCTCGTAGTATAGCAAAATTAGCCAATAACAACAAATAAAGGCCTATTTTAGGCCTTTATGTTTAATGGTACTTTACAAGAATTTAATAATATGATAAAATATAATATTAAAAACAAAATAAAAACCTTATCCCCACGAAAACACCTACCCAAAACAACCGCAATCTCTACCCCAGAAATTATCCCACCAAAACAACTGCAACCAAATAAGGTTAAAAAAACAACGAAGCCAATCCCCCAAAAAATAATAGTGATTGGCTTTTTTATTTACCTTTTTACCTTACAGATCTCTTATTACTTCTATTACCTTGAGAACGCTCAGAGCTAAACCTACTACGGTATGATGGGCGACTTGGCCTTCTTTGTCTATATTTTTGATTAAAGACTGGTTTTTTTCGTTCAGGGAATTTACTTATCGGTTTAGTTTGTAATTTTGTTGAGCCGGAAATAGGTAGTGTTTTTTTAATCAATTTTTCAATCGCTCGTATGTCTGATCCCTGGTCAGATGTAGCAAACGAAATAGCATGTCCGGCTTTACCAGCCCGAGCCGTACGACCAACACGATGAACATAATCAGCCGCCTGTTCTGGTAAATCATAATTTATAACCAATTCAATATTAGTAACATCTATGCCACGCGCCGCTATATCAGTGGCAATCAATATACGAAATTTACCAATTTTAAATCCCTGTAAAGCCTGCAAACGTTGATTAAGCGTTCGATTGGAATGAATTTCTGTTACAGTGTGACCAGCGCGACGCACCATCTCGGTTAATTTTTTAACACCATACTTAGTACGACAAAAAATTAAGGTACTGCCGTTATATTGCGTAATGATTCTTTTTAGTAAATCTTGTTTTTCTTCTTTATTAACAATAATAATTTCCTGGGTAATATTTGAAGCGGTTGTACCAGCTGGCGCAACCTCAATCCGAACTGGTAATTCTAAAAAGGCTGAAGCGATTTTTGTCACTCCACTATCCATCGTGGCGGAAAAAAGTACAGTCTGCCTTTTTTTCGGTAAGTGCGGAATAATTCTTTTTAATTGCGGAGCAAACCCCATATCAAGCATACGATCAGCTTCATCAAGCACAAGCATACTAACATGACTCAAATTAATTCTTCTCTCATCTAAAAAATCAATTAAACGACCTGGGGTCGCAATAATAATATCTGGATTTTGTTTAAGGGCGTGGAACTGACGAAAGGCCGGCTCACCGCCAATAATAATCGCGGTTTTTAAACCCAATAACCGACCAAGCTGTTTTAAAGCATCATTAACCTGTACGGCTAATTCACGAGTTGGTAATAATACCAGGCCTTTAGATTTAGTAATCATTAGACGCTGTAGCATCGGAACGCCAAAAGCTAATGTCTTACCAGTACCAGTCTGAGCAATACCAATCAGGTCTTTACCTTCAATCGCGATCGGGATAGATTGTCGTTGAATCGGCGTGGGGATTTTAAATCCTTGTTTATCTAGAATCTCCATCAATCTCGGGGCAATGCCTAAGCCATTAAAA
>CAYZML010000078.1:0-2453 GCA_964479555.1 uncultured Gammaproteobacteria bacterium
TTTAAGGATATATTTCATAGTCTGGGGAGCTTTAGCAGTAATAGTAGGACTTAGAGTATTAAATAATATTACATTGCCCGAAAGAATAGGCTATAGTGTACTTTTAATAATTGGATCAGGATATCTATATTATGGTATTAAATTATATGATTTTTTATTAAAGTCTCCAAAAACTTTGATGAATTTTATAGTTATTACAACTATTTGTCGATTACTTATCTCCCCTCTATTTAATCAAAAAATCGTCACAGTAGTTATTTTTTTATTGGTTAGTATTTATTTATTCTTTAGTATAAAGAGATTATCCCATACAGCCCCAGCTCATTCCTGATTAGATAAATTAATATTTTTAATAAAACGTATTTTTCTCCCAGACTTAAAATAAGTTATAATCTCGTCCAGTATGTCTCACATTGTTATAAAATAAAAAAGCTGAAGATAGTAACTCTTCAGCTTTTAGTTTCCAAATATTCTTGATATCCCAAACGAGTAAGTTTTTGTTTGAGATAGGGAATACGTCTATTGCCTTTTTGTAAGAGGCGATATATCTCCAGAAGCTTGTCTCCATTGTCGCCAGCCTCCTTTAAAAGGCCACATACTAATATATCGAGCTTGGCAACAACCCTTTGCCTATCTTCTTTTGATATATCGGGAGTAGGGCAGGTTTGGAGATTATTAATCTCTTCAATGATTTCAGGAATAATAAATTGATTTGAGGTACTCACAACTACTATCTCTTGAGATGTTTTTATTGAGTTATTTGGTGCGGATAGAATAATGCCGCATGACTTAAGTGCTATGAAATCTTCATTAGTTTTACCTAATTTCAACGCAACTCCGGCAACATATTCTTTAAAGGAAGGACTGATGTTTGTATACTTGAGAATTGAGATAAGGAAATTAAAGGTAGGCTCAAGAGGTAGTCCTTCTCGACACACAAGCTCTTCAACAGAAACTCCTTTGCCTTCAGCTCGAACTTTTAACAAATCCAAGCTCGCCCCGCTTTCCTGTTTAATATTTTGGATAACGGTTTTTTTCTTTAGTTTTGGCATGATCTATTGTTAAATGAACGGAATGTTTAAATATTTCATAGTTAAGATATCATGTCAACCTTATTTTTTGTTTTAAGATTCTGTTTAGGATTTAGGGTACCCTTCAAATCGACAGACTCTAGCCTATTCTTGAATTTTCTGATATATCTAACAGATATGCAACCATATACCATTATTCTTTTTTATCGCTTTACCCCTATTGTCCAACCAGAGCAATTTCGTGATGAGCAAAAAATAATATGTCACGAGTTAGGTTTAAAGGGTCGTTTACTAATTGCTAAAGAGGGTATTAACGGCACTTTTGAAGGAACCGCAGAAAAGATTGAGCAATATAAACAAGCCCTTACTTCTCAACCTGGCTTTGCTGGTTTGGTTTTTAAAGAAAGCGTTGGTACTGGTCACGCTTTTACTAAACTTGAGATAAAAGTCAGGCCAGAGGTAATAACACTTGGGAGTGGAAGCTTTGATTTTAAAACCGAAACTGCTGCTGAACTTTCTGCCGCTGAGCTTGAAGCTTTATATAATAATAATGAAGATTTTGCGATTCTTGATTTACGTAATGACTTTGAAGTTGAAGTCGGCTGTTTTGAAAAAACCATTAATCCTAAACTAGAAAACTTTCGTGACTTACCAGGAAAATTAAGTGAATTAGAACATTTAAAAGAAAAAAAGTTAGTGGCGGTTTGTACCGGCGGTATTCGTTGTGAAAAGGCAACGTGTTTACTTAAACAAAAAGGTTTTAAAAATATTTATCAATTAAAAGATGGCATACATACCTATATACAAGAATTTCCCAAGTCTCGTTTTAAGGGATCATTATTTGTGTTTGATAACCGTATGACTACGACCGTGGTTGACGATCTTGAGCATGAGATTATTAGTCGGTGTGTATACTGCAGAGAATTATCTGAACAATTTTATAGTGATGATAGTGTTCGACCTTCAAAAAAAGTTATTTGCTGTGATGCCTGTTTTCTAAATCATCAAGATCGATTACGAAGTTGTAACCCAGCTAAGCTTTCTTTAGTGGCGAAATAATAATATTCTTAAGACAAATATACATAATCCACCTTCACTAAGTAGATTTAATGAATATCAGTAAAAATTATTTGAAATAATTGGAAAATATAATACATCGTAATAATGCCGGCAATAAAATAAGTTGTTTTAATGATTTTCCAATTTTTATGAGCATGAGCGGTTTGATGAAAGACTTCTCTTAATAAGACAAACGAAACATACGAGAGTGAGCCAGCCGCAAATCCGCCACCTAGAAGAGTTATGGTTATTGAGGGTTTAATGAGCATAGTTAAAAATATAGCGCCACCAATCGTGATAAATGTATAGGCAGTTTTAATAATAGCTTGTTGTTTGTTTTCGCCTTGTTTGACTAAGAAACCA
>CAYZML010000079.1:0-2368 GCA_964479555.1 uncultured Gammaproteobacteria bacterium
AATAATCATCTATAGTAAAAAAACTTTCTTTAACAATCAAATTGGAGGATTATATAATGACTTTATTTATTTATGAAAATGTACCTTTTCTTTACCGACTTTCCTATAATGAGAAGAAAAGGGCATTGAGTTTCTTAATACATTCATTGTATCTTGAACAAATTAATGCTATACGGCCGGATAACGGCCTCATCAAAGAATACAATGATCTTAAAGGCTTTAAATTTGAAGCTGATATTAAAAAAAATTTTGGTTTTAATAATTGCTCAATAAATCAAGGAATACAAGATAACCTACTACGCCTTGACTTCCCAATTCGACCTTGGTTCTATTTTGGTAACAATAATTGCCTTCTCTGCGACGGCAGTGGAAAAGATAAATTTAGAGATGAGGATTGTTGGGATTGCTCTGGAACAGGAAAAAATAAAATTAAAACTTTTTATACTTCTCACATTGCTCATTCCATATATATACTGATTAATTATCTTAACTTTATAGCCAGTAGTATATCTTCGGCTAAGAAGTATATTAGTCCTATCATCAAACCACAATTACTTTACCTTCAGACTTTCTGTGTCGCTGACATGAACGGCCATCCGATTGGTGGTAGTGTTCATCAATCTTTTATTAAAAAAACTTTTTCTCAAGACACCGATAGTATCCAAGAAAAAGTACAACAGGCTATGCTTCAGGTGGACAGGATAATAAATAATGAAAAAGCTACTCCAAAATTTAAAAGAAATTCAATAGATTTTGGATTCAACTGCTGGATTAAAAAAGACTATCAATCAGTTCATATTCAGGTACCAGGGGTCAATGATTGCTGTATTCATCTGGCTAGCGACGGGGAATTAACCTGCCATAACCTTGACTGTTCCACTCAGCAAATTGAACTACTCATCGGCCTTGCCGTCGTAGCTGATTTTGTTGAAAAAGCTATAAAGAAATAAAATAAAAAACTTAAAAACTTTTGTGATAATTATTACAAAAGTTTTTTTTATTTCATCAAATTTGCTGGATAACCTGAGTAGTTGGTTCGAGTCGGTATAAGGTAAATCTATCAGTGATTTTTTGTATAATTCTCAGTCGCACACCGACTTCGGCTAAAGGTCCGGAATTCAAATAGTTAATATCTTTTTCGGTAAAACTAAAATTATAATAATAGACGGGTACATACGAAGCTATATGCGCGTACTCGGTTATCATATTTTTATCATCAAATAAACCAACCACCACTTTTCGCTCAGGAAAAAGTAACTTATCATGATAACGGGTAATAATAACCGCGCGCGGTTCGGTTAGGGTTAAAACCGTTTGCCATTCTTGTTTGGCCGCGACTTGTTTTTCAACGGAAACTTTTATACCTTCACTTTCATCAAACCAAACAAACTGAATTGAAACAACAGCAATCACACCTATCGCTAAAAAACGAACAGCAAAAATAAAGATTGGTTTACGAAGCCAGGCACTTATTGTTGTAATAGCTAATCCACTTAAGGAAATCGCGCCAAGATATAACGGCAACCAATAGCGTGTATAAGAGTTCCCGATCGTAAAACTTTTTGGGTCAGGGTTATCGTAAAATACCCAGCTACCGTAATATATAACCAAAATTGTTGAAACCACTCCCCAGGCTACAATATACAGCCAGCGATTGCGCGTATACTTTTTAAATCGTAGTAAAAAAAGCAATCCTCCGGCAGTCGTTATCCACGCCAGCCAGGGAAACATAGTAAGAACATATTTATCAAACATTTTCAGACTTTGTTGTAGATTAAAACCAAAATGAAAAACCGTAGTTTTAATTTTTAAGAGCAGGGGTTTAAGAGCGGTAAAGTTTCCCATGACCGTAGTTTCCGCTAAAGCGCCACCACTAGCCGTTAACGTACCAAGTGATGAATTAAGTTCTGGGTAACCACTCGCGTACCACGAGCCATATAATACTTGATTCCAATATACAACCGGCGAAAACACAATTATAAGACCGAGTAACAATAGAAATAATTTTAAAACATTAATTTTATGACAGTTAAAAATATAAAGACCGAGAAGCAAGGGCCCAAGCCATAATAACTCTGAGGTACGAGTAATAATTGCTGCGCCAAAACCAAGTCCGGCCATAAGGGCATAGAGAGGGGGTAAAATCTTAGTCTGAAAATATGAGGAAGTAGAATCTCTTTTCTTTAACATGATTAAGCTGTAGTACAAACCAACTAACAAGCAAACAATAAATAAAATATTATGGAAAAAACTCCGCGCGGAAAAATAAATATAGACCGGGAAAACCGCCAGTAATAAAGCGGAAATAAAAGCGGTTTGTTTATTAAATAATTCTTTTAAGAAAAAATAAAAGTATATAATGCCCAAA
>CAYZML010000080.1:0-2336 GCA_964479555.1 uncultured Gammaproteobacteria bacterium
GCTCATACTAAAGATCGTAGTGAAGTTCGTGGTGGTGGGAAAAAGCCATGGCGTCAAAAAGGTACTGGTCGCGCTCGTGTTGGTTCAAGCCGTAGCCCTATCTGGATTGGTGGTGGCGTGACGTTCGGTCCGACAAATCGTCGTAATTTTTCCAAAGGTTTAAATGTTAAAATGAAACGCCAGGCTTTGCGTGTGGTTTTTTCTGATAAAGTTAGTAGCAAAACTTTAGCAATACTTGATGAACTTGTGATGGATGATTATAAAACCAAAACTTTTAAAGCTATTATTGATAGTCTACGCGAAAAAGTTTTTGCGGCTGATAAAAATTCAATTTTGATTATTGATAAGATGCCAAACGGTATGGTAAAGAATTCTGCTCGTAACCTGTCTGGTATTAAGTTGCTTGGAGTTGATAATATTAATATTGTTGATGTTTTGAAATTCCGTCATATTATTGTTACCAAAGAGGCAGTAGCGGTTTTAGAGGAACGCTATAAGAAATAAATTATATGGCATTATTTAAAACTACAACTAACGATACAAAAAAGACTACCGCTAAGAATTCGGGTGAAACAAGTATGAAAGCGTTGTATGCTGATACTCCAGTTACTCAAAAAGAAAAAAAGAATACCAGCGTTATAAATAACCAAGCACACCGTATTCTAATCCGTCCGCTTATTTCTGAAAAAGCCTCACATCAGCAAGCTTTAAACCAGTATTTTTTTGCGATTGCTATCGATGCTAACCGTATTGAAGTTGCTAAAGCTGTTCAAGCTGTGTATGGCGTTAAGCCAACTAAAGTAACAATTATTCGTAATGAAGGTAAGACTCGCCGTTTTGGTCGCAATGTTGGTAAACGCAAGGATTGGAAAAAAGCTATGGTTTCTTTGCCAAAAGGCAAAATAATTAGTCTTTACGAAGGTGTATAATATATGGCAATTAAAAAAGTAAAACCAACCAGTCCCGGACGACGCTCATCAACCTATGAGGATTTTTCTGATATTACTGCAAAAAATCCCGAGCGTTCATTATTAATATTTCGAAAACAGCATGCCGGTCGTAATGCCCAGGGTAAAATAACTGTCCGTCATCAGGGCGGTGGTGTAAAGCGCTATATTCGTATTATTGATTTTAAGCGTGATAAATTTGATATCCCGGGAGTTGTTAAGACTATTGAGTATGATCCAAACCGTGGTCCACGCTTAGCGTTGATTCAATACCGCGACGGCGAGAAACGTTATATGATTGTTCCGGCTGGATTAGCAGTTGGTATGGAAGTTATAAGTTCAAAAAAATTAATTGAACCAAAGGTTGGTAACGCGATGCCTTTGGAGTTTATTCCGATTGGTTTACCAATTCATAATGTTGAACTTGATCCGGGTCAAGGGGCTCGCTTAGCTCGCGGAGCCGGTAATGCAGTTTATTTAATGTCAGTGGAAAAGAAGTATGCTCAGGTAAAACTTCCATCGGGTGAGATTCGTTTGATTAAAAAAGAATGTTTAGGTACGATTGGTCAGGTAGGCAATGCTGATCGTCGCCATGTCACACTTGGCAAAGCTGGCCGTAGTCGCTATCTTGGCGTTCGTCCAACTGTTCGTGGTACAGCTATGAATCCAAATGATCACCCACACGGTGGTGGTGAAGGTAACCAATCAATTGGTTTGAAAAATCCTAAAACAAAGTGGGGTAAGATTGCCTATGGCGTAAAGAGTCGTGCGGGCAAAAAAGCCTCAAACAAATTAATTATTCAACGCCGTAATGGCAAAAAATTGTAAGCAACCGTATGTCTCGAAGTCTAAAAAAAGGACCATATATTAACGAACGTCTACAGAAAAAGATTTTAAATCTTAAGCCTGGTGATAAGACCGTGATTAAGGTTTGGGATCGTGCGGCTTCAATTACGCCGGAAATGGTTGGTCATACGTTTGGTGTTCATAATGGTCGGTTACATATAGCTGTTTTTATTACTGAGAATATGGTTGGTCATAAGCTTGGTGAATTTTCACCAACCCGTAAATTTGTTAGTCACGGTGGTAAAATGGCTAAAGAACAAGCTAAAGGATCTAAATAATATTATATGGAAGTACAAGCCTCTTCACGTTATATCAGAATTTCACCGCGCAAGGTTCGCCTCGTGATTGGTTTGTTGCGCGGTTTAAAAATTAAGCCAGCGCTTGATCAATTAAAATTCGTTGGTAAGTTATCAGCTACGCCGGTTACTAAAGTTTTAAAATCAGCTGTAGCTAACGCAGTTCATAATTTTGATCTACACGAAGACAATCTATATATTAAAGAAATTCGAGTTGATAGTGGTCCAGTATTAAAACGTTGGTTAC
>CAYZML010000081.1:0-2245 GCA_964479555.1 uncultured Gammaproteobacteria bacterium
GGGGTGCCACATGCCGGTGTTTCATTGAAAATAGGGTCAATGTTAACTTCTTTCTCTTTTGCACTGTCAGAATCATCAATGGTTTGCTTGTCTAATTTAAAATCAGGCAACCACAAATCAATCTGAGCTTTAGCAAAAGAAACTCCGGTCAGTCCGACAACAGCCAGAATTGCCATGCTAAAAAAAATCTTAGTTGATTTTTTCATATTTAAAGATGATAATATATATTCTAAGTCTGCTAAACAGCTTAGAATATACTTAATAAATTATCTCGTATACTACCATAGACACACCCTTTGTCAAGAAAAAGTCAATAGGTATCTTAATAAGATAATCACTAAAAATCACAGGATTTCGCTTATATAAAGCAAAAAAGAAAAACAGGCTCTAAATGCCTGCCCTGTGACTATCTTTATATATTAGCTTGATCTTCACATGTTAAATCTTATTTATTCGTCTTAGGGGTTTTTTGTCCTTTCAATAGAATTTTCCGGGATTGACTCTAAAAAATTATGACTATCTGAATCACCCATACCCAAAACTAATAGGGCAATTTTTTTACCATATTTTTCTTTTATTTCTTTATATTTATTCTCTTGGCTATTTTCCTTTGTCTGATTTAAGAGATTCTCAATTTTTTTGAACATATACTATTAAGCCAACGCATTCATTACTACATAATCTAAGTTAGGAATCTGTTGGCGGATAAAATTTTTAAATTTTTCTTCATCACCCTCTTCAAGAATTTGTTCAAACTCCGGGAGCTTATCATCAGGCAAATTACGTAAAAGACTATCGTTGATTTTATCGATAACCTCATCAGTAAAAACAGCTTGGTCAGCTGGAGTAATATTCAATCCCTTGCGGTGCATGAGTTGAATAATGAATTGATCAAAGGCTTTAGGGTCAATCATAAAATTTATATCTAAAGCAATAGCTAACTATATATAAAATTATTAGTTTTGTCAAGTTGACTCACACAACTAATTAATTTAGTTAGTCATTATTTTGAATAATAATACTACCGCCAGGAACACATTGATGTTGATAACAAACCTCAGAAGATCCACATGTACCACAAATACGTCCACAACCGTCAGTTCCACATTGTCGTCCAGTACACGTCGCACAAACATTAGTTTGGCACAGTGTTGAACCTACTCCCCTCCCATTAACAAAACCTGATTCACTAATACCACAAAGTTTAAAGGTATTTTCGACTGGATCATTTTGATAGTAATAGGCATAACTATAGTTAGGCGCGTCGCTCGGTAATGCCAGTGGATCAGCTGTTGCGGAATATTTCTTTTGTGTTTCATCCCAACAGGTTATTGGATCATAGTTTCCAATCCGACCACCGCTAACACAACTGGCTAGTTTATTTATCGGATCTTGAGCTAGCTCTCCATTTAAGACTGGTTTGAAAACTTGTTGCCAACTTGGCCAGGTTGAGATTGTTCGATTTTTTAAATACGTACCCTGGGATAATTTTGGATAACTTCCCTGAAGAGTATTATATTTTTCCAAATTATCTTTTATTAACTGTAAATCAGATAAACGCCTAACATCACGAATGATTGAAGACTTAATATTTCGACAATATTCACCACTCGGGCAATCACTGTCAAGTAAACACGCTTTGGTAGTTGTCTGATTACATATACCTGTCGGTTGACAGACGCTACCAAGTCGTCCTCCGCATTCAAGGTCAGTTGTACATAACTGACTAACATTTTGGCTACAATTTTTAATCTCACTATTAAACTTCCAAAATTGTAATAATTGACCAAAAATATCAGTGGTCGAAACTTCGGGATCCTGATTATAAGAAATAATATAAATATTTGTATACAACTCGGGAGCTGACGAAATAACACAGGTATCTCTACCAGGACAATCAGCGTCAGAAGAACAAACCGTACCTGATAACGAACAACGCTTAACAGTAACTAGGTTAGCCGCATTAACATATACTGTCCGACCATCTCGAACCGCCTCATAGCCGTCAACTATTAAAGACTGAGGTGAACCTTTGATCTTAATATTAGTGTTATACCAGTTTAGAGGTGAATAATGTTTAGGGTTTGGACTAACCCGAAGACCAATTGCGTCACGACTAATAATCTGATTTCCACTTTGCGCATATGTTTTTGGTATAAAAAACATACTTCCGAACAGAAGAAATAGCAGAAACAAAGAAATAAGCAAATTTCTTTTCATACTATTCATAGTATACTAAAAAAAG
>CAYZML010000082.1:0-2244 GCA_964479555.1 uncultured Gammaproteobacteria bacterium
CATTACCCATTGCAACATTTTGTTACTGTCAGCTGTCATAATATTAATAAAAGCTGAATATCTGCCATCAGGACAAATAATAATCGGAAGACTTCGGTCCGGTTGATCAAGAGATATCTTTGCTACCAATTTTCTAATATCAGAAAAATTCGGCACCCCATTAAAAGATAAGATTTCTTTATCTGATATTTCTGGGTCAATATCATGAATTACCTCTCTCAGATATTCATGCTCATAGATGGTTATAATGGCTGGCGGCTTTCTTTGACCATTAATATCATCGGATTGGTCTAGCAGTCTTTCCGGTAGTGTTTCCAGGGAGGGGGTTACTACTGTGTTTACTCCCGCTTCTTTATCACAGCTAAGAAAAAATATTACAAGTATTATAACAAAAAAATAGCTAAAAAAGCTTTTCATTATTTCTCCTTTTTTGAGTTTTATTTTTTAAAATGTACAATTATATTATTGTAATATATTTTTTATATTTTGTCAATAGTATCGGATAATGCGCCAAAATATATTATATTCTTTTTTAGTTTCGAAGTATGAAGTATAAAGGATGTAGTCCCAAGGGGAATTGAACCCCTGTTACCAGGATGAAAACCTGGTGTCCTAACCACTAGACGATGGGACCTTAGAAATTAAATGACAAAGCTTTTTAAAAGCTTAATCTTTTCTAGTATAATAGAAAAAATCCGGCTTTGTCAATAACTTTACCTAGTATTAGCCAAGTCTTTTATCTATATTTATCTTATTTAAAATATTCCTAATAAAATTTCTAAATATTTCTTGACAGTCATCTTTATTTCCTCTAAATTGAAATATTAATGTTTCCCCTCTTGTAACTCTATAAACCCAAGTCGCCCTTCAGCGACTTTTTATCTAAACCTAGCTATGCTGTCACTGGATCAGCAGATTTTTGAACAAGTTGATAAAGCTGGCCGTATCTTAATTACGTTTGCCCGCGACTGGAAAGGCGATGCGGTTGCTTCGGCTTTGGCTTTAAAAACCTGGTTAGAAACACGTCAGAAAGAAGTTGATATTGTTGCTGAAAAACCAGCAGCCGCTTCTTCTTTTTCTTTTTTACCAAACTACGCACTGATTTCTCATGAGCTTGATAATATTCGTCGTTTTATTATTTCCCTTAATCTTAATAACGCGACGGTTGATCAAGTTGAATATCGACTTGAACAGCACTCACTTGATTTTATTGTTTCACCCAAAGACGGTTTTTTTACTGCCGCTGATATTTCTTCCCGCTCAAGTGGTTTTCGCTATAGTTTAATTTTTGTACTAGGTACACCTGATCTTGAATCACTTGGTTCAATTTACGATCGCGATACTGAATTTTTCTTTAAAACACCAATTATTAATATTGACCATAATCCAGCTAACGAAAACTTTGGACAAATTAATCTTGTTAATGTTAAAGCCGTTTCAGTGACAGAAATCTTAACTGATCTGATGATCAACGCAAAATATGTTATTAACGAAGATATAGCAACCTGTCTGCTGACTGGTCTAATTACTGAAACTAAAAGTTTTAAAACCGCCAATATCACTCCGCATGCACTTGCCCTAGCGGCCAAACTCGTTACCTATGGCGGACGACGTGAAGAAATTATCAACTCTCTATATCGTTCAAAAAAGCTTAATGTCTTAAAATTATGGGGACGCGTACTCACTGGTTTAAAAGAGGGTTTAAACGGTCATCTTGTCTGGTCATCAATCACTGACAAAGATTTTTCTGAAACTCATACAGAGCCGAGTCATCTCTCTGATATTATTGATGAATTGATTATCAATATGCCAAAAGCACAGTTGATTGTTATTCTTTATGAACATAAACAGGTTGTAAAAGCGATTATTCATAGTGTTCGTAATCTCAACGCACTTGAACTAACCGCCTCTTTTAATGGTACTGGCAGTCGCAATTTAGCTTTAGTAACGATGGAAAAATCATTAACCGAAGCTAATCAGCTCCTCATCGCTCATCTTGAAAATAAAATAAAAATGATTCAAATATAGGTTTGAATAAAGCCTTTGAATATGGTACGGTAAAAAAGTTAAAAACGACCGCTTAGCTCAGTTGGTTAGAGCGTCACGTTGACATCGTGAAGGTCAGTGGTTCGAGTCCACTAGTGGTCACCGCCTAACAAATTTTTAAACTATATCTTGCGCCTGTAGCTCAGTTGGTTAGAGCATCGAGCTTATACCTCGAGGGTCCTTGGTTCGAGTCCAAGC
>CAYZML010000083.1:0-2093 GCA_964479555.1 uncultured Gammaproteobacteria bacterium
GTGCCTGAGTCCAAAAAAATTTAAAAGGAGAACGTAAAATTCTCGCTTCAAAGTTGTTATGTGGACTTGGTAATACGTGCTGATTTTCTGTTTGTTTTTGAGTTATAGTTGTCTTCTCTCCGTTAAAACGCAAATCTGCTAATCCGCCCGTCAAGGGCGTATCAGAATACAATATATAGTGGTTGTGACTATCAACTGCGGCCAAAGCCCGAATCATATAATATGAGTACCATTCGGTCCCACTTTTATGACTCCGGTTGGCGCGTGAGGCGTCAATACCGATCAACATAAAATTAAATTACTATTTACTTACTGGCAAAAATACTGCGCTTATATGAATCTAAATTTTCTAAAGCAATACCGGTTCCTTTAGCCACACAAAGCTGAGCTTCATCAGCCACATAGGCCGGAACATCAGTGGTGCGGTATAAAAGCTGGTCAAGATTTCTCAACTGTGAGCTACCGCCGGATAATACCATACCTTTATCCATAATATCTGATGAAAGTTCAGGGGGAGTTTCACGCAAAACGTTTTTCACCGCCGCGATGATAGCTTCGAGCTCATTTTGAATCGCTTCGGTAACATCATCTGATGTTACAATAATATTACGTGGCAAACCAGTAATAATATCGCGCCCACGAATTTCTGTAGTTAATTTATCTTCGAGGTATAATGCACTACCAATCGCGATTTTAATTTCCTCGGCCGTACGTTCACCAATCACTAAGTTATACTTACGACGAATATAATCGGTAATTGAGCTATCAAAACGATTACCACCAACTCGTACTGAGGTTGACGTCACAACGCCACCTAAAGAAATGACGGCCATTTCTGAAGTGCCGCCACCAATATCGACAATCATATGACCCGAGGCTGAGCCAATTGGAATATCAGCTCCGATCGCCGCCGCGATTGGTTCTTTAATAATATAGGCGGCACGCGCTCCCGCCGCAATCGTCGCATCAATCACCGCTCGTCGTTCGGTTGATGTAATCCCGGCTGGAACAGCCACCATAACTTCGGGACGGAATAAACGAACACCAGATAAAGCTTTGTTAATAAAATAACGAAGCATGGCTTCGGTGGTATGGTAGTCGGCAATAACACCATCTTTTAGTGGTTTAATAGCCATAATATTACCCGGAGTACGACCAAGCATATCTTTAGCTTCATTACCAACCGCTAAGATTTTTTTATCAGTCATCGAAAGTGCAACGACTGATGGCTCATTAATAACAATCCCCCGACGCGGTACATGGACGAGGGTATAGGTTGTGCCAAGGTCAATGCCAATACGCTTACTAAACATATTTAAAAATGTATTAAAAAATTCCGATCGATCTCTAAATCACCCTCAGTGGTAAAACGGTTAGGGGTAGGTGTCTCTGAATATAAATTAACAGGTTCATAGGATTGTATCGTATTATTAAAGACAACGTCAACTGAGAAATCAACCTTGCCCGTACCAGGTTGTTTTTGGACCAATAAAGCATAATTTTTATATTTAGCCATATTATCAAGCATCCGCGCCGGTAATTTATACTCAAATACCACCTGAGCGGTATTTTTTGCCGGAACAATTAGGTAGCCACCAAAATATGTCCGGCCTAATTCGTCACCAGACATGACTGAACCATCTTCAAGCCCAGTAGTCTTTAATAATGTACTACCAGCCGGTACATAAATACGGGTAAAACTCTGATAACGACTAGTTTTCCAATTAATAGCACCTTGGTGTGAATAGTTAAGAGTGACTTTAGCAATTAATTCTCCGTTGTTCGTCTGTTCAAGTTTATAATCAATGTGTCGTTGCATAACAGCATCGGTTTTTAAAGCAGCTAAGTTAGCATCAACTACCATTAAATAATCACCCCAGGTTGATTTTAATTCACCTGACCAACCCTGCTCTTTTATTAAAGCCTGTAAGGTTGGTTGTTTCGAATACAATAAAACATTTTTTCGCACCATAGTATCGCCAAGTAATCGAATCAACTCTGGCCATCGTTCGATTGGCAAATCAAGCAAACGTTCTTTTAGAATTCGCGCTAAATCACCCACGACTTCTTTGCGATGCCAGGATGGAGTCCCT
>CAYZML010000084.1:0-2058 GCA_964479555.1 uncultured Gammaproteobacteria bacterium
GTATAGCGCTGTTAACTTCAGGTTCATTAATCTCAACCTTCGTCATCATATTACCAAGCTGAATTGACTCAATATATTTTTTGTAATTTTCATTAGTTGCTGAGGCTAAGCAGTAGAGCTGACCTCGACTGAGCGCATCAGCTAAGACACTGGCCATATCAAGACTTTGTTCCTGTCCAGAGCCAAGTCCCATAATTTTTTCTAAATCTTTAATATATAAAATAATATTTCGGGCGCGAGCAATCTCGATTACTATATTTAAAAATCGCTCCTCAGCTTGATCTGGCGAAAGTCCGCCTAAGAGACGAGATAAATCAACTTCAATAAGACGTTTATCCTGCCACTGCTCAGGGACGTTTTCAAGTACCATCCGTTCAGCTAAGCCACCAATAACAGTTGTTTTCCCGGCTCCGAATGGTCCGACTAGTATCAAACCGTTTTGATTTTTTTCCACCAGTTCAAAAATCTTTGCAATTTCATTATCTCGTTCCACGCAAATATCAACTCTCCCCCATTTTGCCGCCAGTGTCCAATCATAAGAAAAATGATCAAGCAGTGGTGTCGCAAGAGCAGTATAAGCCCGATCCATATTAGAGCTTGGTTTAAAACGAGAATTTTTTCTATACCGTTCGTAGTTATCAAGCAGTGTTTGAGAAAATTGGAGCCAAAGTACAGTGTTATAAAGTTTGTCCCGATCAACTTCTAGTTCATATAAAAATTCTGCTAGTTTCTGATTATAATCAAAACATGGAATAATAATATCAAGAGCGGTGATTTTTTTTCGACCGGCGGCCGCGGCGGAAACATAGGCCTTGATCATAATTTCCATTAACTCTGTATCAACTAATAGTTCTCCGCCGCCTTTTTCAAGATTATTAAGTTGACGAGTAATACCTTCGGTTAGTTTATCCATCTCAATACCTAATCGAGAAATAACGTTAGCCACAGAGTTGCTACAAAATATAGCCACGGCAAAAAGATGAAGTGAGGTAATACGTGAATTTTGAAACTTTTTTGCCAAGAGAAAAGATTGTTCAAGAATAGTTTCCACTGTCATATCAATTATCTCAGCCACATTGATTTTTTTTATTGAGCCTTTACCAATATCTTCCCAACTAGCATTAATCGCCTGGGTTTCTTTTCCACTCGTATATGATATGCGGCTGATATGACGGTCTTGCTCATGAGCGCGCGTTACTCGATAGACTGTAAAAAGACCAGCTAAAGCACCTATCCAGAAAAAAGATAACCAAGGATGACCAAGGTTCCAAAAATTTAAGCTTTTTAAGTCATGGACAGTTGGATCATTAAAAATTTCTACAATATGACCATAACTATAAAGCCAAGCGCCAAGAGAAAATAAGCCAGCAATAGCTATTGTATAGCTAACACCATTAATCACTGAATCACCAATTTTTTTTAAATTTTTGGCGCGAATTAAAACTGTAGATAATTTAAGGCGACAATATAGAAAACTTTTTTCATATAAAGCACCAAAGCCAAATCCCCCACAGTTTGGGCAACGTTTGGTTTTTAATATCCCCTGCCCCGCACAGTTTGGGCAAGTAATAAAAGCAACAGATTGTGGGGTGAGAGAGGATGGCATTATGTTTCAAAAAAAGCACTAATTTGAAAAACTAATTGATGAATTATTATTATTGGTATTATGAGCCACAAAAAAACTAAAATAATAACAATTAAGAGCCAAAAAAGCATGGCAATGCCGCGAAAAAAAATCTGTAAACAACGAGTTAAAAAACTGATTAATATCCCTGCCCAATCTGTCTGGCCATACATTGGAGTAAATATATGTTTAACCCAGATTAAAAGACCATTGGCACGCAATCGATCATGTAGATATTTCTTAGCCCACTGTAATAATTTTAAAAAACCCGCTGTGTACCACCAAATCGGGAAATAAATAATATCAGTGATGAGCTGAAAAATAATTTTTGTTGAATCAAAAATAGCTGAGGAAAGTGTCATATAGATAGACTTAAGTATACTGAAATTTTGGCTTTTATTCAAATTTTTTAAACAAAAAAGATATATAAGTAA
>CAYZML010000085.1:0-2057 GCA_964479555.1 uncultured Gammaproteobacteria bacterium
TTATGAAGATGGCCGGGACGATTAAGTTTGTTGCCAACGAACGAATCAAAGACGAATTGATTAAATTTTTTGCTTCTCCGCGCCCGGCCGAAGGTATTAGAAAACTACAAGAACTTAAACTTTTACACTATATTATCCCTGAGCTTGAGGAAGGGATTGGTGTTCAGCAAAATCATCATCATACTCATACGGTGTATGATCATAATCTTTTATCATTACAGCATTGCCCAAATAAGGAGTGGCAGGTGCGTTTCGCCAGTTTATTACATGATATTGCTAAGCCACGCACAAAGAAATTTATCAACGGTGGAGCAACCTTTTATAACCATGAAATCGTCGGTGCAAGAATGGTGGCGCGGATTATGAAACGCCTGAAGTTTTCGGCCGCTGATAGCGAGCGGATCGTTAACCTAGTCAGAAATCATATGTTTTATTATAATGTCGAGGAAGTAACCGCGGCCGCGGTAAGGCGATTAATTCGCAAGGTTGGTGAAGAAAACCTAGCTGATTTAATTGATTTACGGATTGCTGATCGACTTGGTTCAGGCGTGGCAAAAGCTCTGCCGTATAAGCTTCGTCATCTTCAGTATATGATGGAAAAGGTGCGCCATGATCCGGTTTCAGTTAAGATGTTAAAGATTAATGGTGATGATCTTATGAAGACACTTAATATTGAACCTGGGCCAAAGATTGGCGCTATCCTGGACGTTTTATTATCAGAAGTGATTGAGGATCCGAACTTAAACAATGTTGCTTATTTAAAAAAACGCAGTTGTGAGTTATATGATTTAGATGTAGCCGAGTTACGCGAAAAAGCCAAAGAAGTAATTGAAGAAAAGCGGACAGAAGAAGACACTGAAATGAAAAAAGATTTTTATGTAAAGTAAGGTATATAGTCCGTAGTAATTACTATTACGTTTCAATCTAGGATGTGATAGAATTTAGATATATTATATATGGTTAACTCTGATTTATTAAGTTATATTAGACAAACGTCCGCCCAAGGCATGGCTCAAGATGAAATACGGCAGGAATTATTAAAAGTTGGCTGGGAGGTGGCTTTAGTTGAAGAAGCTTTTAAAAGTATCAACGGATCCATAGCCTCAGATTATAGCCAAAAATTAGATCCACCCTTTTTTAAATCACCCCATTTTATTAAATGGAGTATAATAGGTCTTGGTTGTGTTATTTTTTTTGGTTTAGGAGGTTGGCTCTTAAAAGATAAAATATTGTATAGAGAACCTAAAGAGAATATACAGTCGGCAATAATACCAGAATCGGCACATAAATCCTTTCTTGTTTTTGATGATACATTAAAATTATTTGATTACGACGAAAAATATGATGAAGAATACAACATTATTTATAGTCCGAATAATCAATGCTTTGCTGTTGGCCTTATTGTAAAACAAAGTATTGATCAGCCGGCCTCTTCTGACCATCCGCTTGGCCAGATTCCACAATCATTTATTTGGTTTAAAGATCAGGTTATGGGTCCTTTTGCAGGGCAGCTGAGCGGAGGAGAAGAATCTGATGAAAGGATTAAGTTTAGTGATGATTGTACAACTATTGTTTTTGCAGCTCAGAAAGACGATGGTTTAGCGTATATATATAAAAATGGAAAGCAAGTTAATACGACAGGTATAAAGGACTTTTCTGGTTTTGTATTTGAGCCAAAAACAAAAAGAATTTTTTATAAAGATATAAATAGTTCTGATTATGAGCGAGGATATATATGGATTGATGATAAGAAATTTGGACCATATAATCCTTTAGGGCTATATAGAGATAAAGAATTTGTTAGATTTTCAGCTGACGGAGAACACTATGCTATAAAAATTCTAGAAATAAATCCTGAATTCTTAAAGTTTATGACAGAAAATGCGCCATCTTCGGCTAATATCTGGGAAGGTGAGGCAGAGAATATAAATGAAGAGCAAAGACTGACAAAAGAATTTGAGAAAACTGCTTGGGTGTATAGAGAATTTTTATTAGTTGATGAACAGTCAACTGAGTCATTTAATACAATTCATGATTTTCATTTTACTAATCAGGGT
>CAYZML010000086.1:0-1945 GCA_964479555.1 uncultured Gammaproteobacteria bacterium
GGCCATTCAGTCGCATATTTAACAATATAAGCATTAATTTCTTCAAGATGAGCAATAACACCTTTAACTAAAGCTTCAACAAAGCCGTGGTCATCAAAGTTTGGGGCAAATTGTTCAAAATTTTTTTTAATAATTTCGTCAATTTCCGAGTTATGGCGTTCATTAAAATCCCAAGCAAACAAAGTCTGCATGGCAATAGTACGTGAAAGATGTCGATTAGCCATAGTATTCAAATGTTAAAAGAGAATGGTTATTTTTTAGCTTTAGGCATTTTAACACTAACACGTTCAACTGCTCGATATGTTCCACAATTGGCGCAAGCGCGGTGCGGTAAAACTGAGTGTTTACACTTTGAACAGATAAGTAGTGTTTTTGGTTTGAGCGCATGATGAGAGCGACGATTATTAGTCGCGCTTTTAGTACGCTTTTTCATTTGAACCATAGAGGTTGCGAAAGTTATGAGTAGATAGTATCTTGGTGGTTAGTGATTATAAAATAATCCCTATAAACTAACAGCCAACATACCAACCGTTCATATCTTTATTTATATATAAGAATATCTTATTTATAGCCTAATTTTTTTGTTTTAGTCAAGTCGACTATCTCATTATATCAGCTATATTCATGGTATACTGATACTATCTATGGAATCACAGCCTTTTAAGTTTCCTAAGGGGTTTTTATGGGGTACGGCCACCTCGGCTTATCAGATTGAGGGTGGTTTAATTAATGACTGGAGTGAATGGGAAAAATCCCCATCTCGAATAGCCTTTCTTAAAGCCAAAAACCTTAATCCAGCTGATTTTCAATCAGGTTTAGCCGCAAATTCGTGGAATAACCTTGAAGCTGATATTGCGTGTATTAAGAAACTTAATAATAATACATATCGTTTTTCACTTGAATGGTCACGAATTGAGCCAGAAGAAGGTCAATTTAATCAAGAAGCACTTAAAAAATATCATGATTTTATTGTTCGTTTAAAAGCCGAGGGCATTGAGCCGTTTGTTACATTATGGCATTGGCCGTTACCTCTTTGGCTTCGTGATCAAGGTGGATGGACTAATAAAAAAATTATTGATTATTATCGTCGCTATGTTGATATAGTTGTTAAAGCCTTACCCGAGGTTATTTTTTGGTTAACGCTTAATGAGCCGACTATTTATGCTGGTAAAAGTTACCTCGAAGGCGCTTGGCCGCCACAAAAAAAGAATTTCTTTTTATATCTAAGGGTTTTAAAATATTTAATTAAGTCTCATGAAGTCGCTTATACTACCATTAAAAAAATAAACAAAGATGCGCGTGTTGGTATTGTTATGAACAATATTGATTTTGATCCAGCGCCAGGAGTTTTAAATAAAATGTTAGCGGGAATTATTAACTGGTGGTGGAATGAGCGAATTTTAAATAAAATTAAACATTATCAAGATATTATTGGTTTAAATTTTTATTTTCATAACCGTATTAATTATGGTTTTTCTAAAAATAAAAATAAAAAAGTATCTGATATGGGTTGGGAGTTATATCCACAGAGTATAACCGCTGTTTTGCTTCGTTTAAAAAAATATAGTCTCCCAATTTATATTACTGAAAACGGTTTAGCAGACAGTAAAGATACATATCGAGCTTGGTATATAAAGGAGGTTTTAGGTTATATACATAAAGCGATTAAAGCTGGGGTTGATGTTCGTGGTTATTTTTATTGGTCACTGCTTGATAATTTTGAATGGGATAAGGGTTTTGGCCCAAAGTTTGGTTTATTTTCAGTTGATATAAAAGATTGGTTAAGACTTGCGCGCCCAAGTGCTGAGGTATATGCTGAAATCGCAAAAAATAATCAAGTTTAAAAATGATAGTTTTTAAATAAAAATTAAAGTTTCTTGTGTATATCATTGTTGCTATTATTTCCTATTTCTTAAATGCTGGCGTTTATGTCGCTGATAAGTTT
>CAYZML010000087.1:0-1944 GCA_964479555.1 uncultured Gammaproteobacteria bacterium
GAGGTCACGGAAGCGGCATTATGGCCGCTAAACGAAAGCCAGGCTGAAGCTTGTTTTTTATAAATCTTGGCATTAGCTGTAACAGTTATTCGATCAAGTTGCTTGCGTGCGGCTTTTTTATCAGTTGGGTCACCAATCATGCCAGTAAAATCGCCAATTAAAAAAATAATTTTATGACCAAGTGCTTGTAGCTGAGCTAATTTAGCTAACTGAATAGCGTTGCCAATATGAAGTGATGGTGCCGAAGCGTCAAATCCACTGTAGAATGTTAACAGCTTACCGGCCTGTAAAGCCTTTTCAAGTGCTTCTCGGCTTGGATAAACACGCTCAACTCCCCGTTCAACTATTTCCTGGATCGCGCTAGGATGTATTGTCATATAGTGAAAAAATAAAGTGATTTTTTTCTAAGTCTTTTTGTCAAGTAATGACAAAAAAATAAAAAAATCAGTCAAATTTAGTATAAGCCGAGACAACTAAAATGTCTAGTTAGACCATTTTCTAAACGACGTGTGAATAACTATATTTTTTTTCTAATCTGAGCCTAAATTACCTCTCTTGTTTCTAGTATACTATATATAGTATACTAGAAATCACCGTGACACAACATATTGTTATGTCCCTCCTAATACAACGTTTTGAGTTTGTATTATTAAGAAATCCCCTATGCCCCTCACTATCACTCATCGCGATGGCACCCGCGAAGTGTTTGATGCCGATCGAATTAACCGTGCGATTGAACGGGCCTGCTATGGATTAACTAACCCAACCGCCAAAATTTCTCAGATTGCCTCTGAAACTCAACTTACGTTATACGATGGAATCACAACGACCGAGCTTGATCAAGCGGTTATTAATACAACAGTACAAAATATCCAAGAAGACATTGAGTTTGACCGTGTAGCTGTTCGTCTTCGCCTTAAAACCATCTACAAAAAAATCCTAGGTAATTTTGAAACAAACGATCAACTAAAAACACTCTATAAAATAGGCTTTAAAGATTATATTGAGAAAGGGATACATTTAAAACTTTTAGATTCTCGTTTGGGAGAAATTTTTGATCTTGAATTACTATCAGCGGCACTAGATATTGAGCGAGATGAGCTATTAACCTATACCGGTCTTAGCACCATGTCTAAGCGTTATTTACTCCGAGATCGCGAACATGAACTAATTGAAACTCCTCAGTATTTTTGGATGCGAGTAGCTATGGGACTTGCTTTACTGGAAAAAAATCCAACGGAAATTGCCCTTCGCTTCTACGCCAAAATGTCTAATCTGGAATATATTGCCGGCGGATCAACTAATATTGCCGCCGGAACTAACTTTCCTCGTCTTTCCAACTGCTATCTCCTAGACATGCAAGATGATATTGAAGATATAGGTAAGACTATTTCTGATGTTATGCGCCTTTCAAAAGCAACTGGCGGTATTGGCCTTTCAGTTACTAAACTACGTGCCAGTGGTTCAGCTATTAGTACTAATAATACCTTTTCTTCGGGACCAGTTCCTTTTCTTCATACCATTGACTCGGCTATCCGTGCTATTTGCCGTGGTGGAAAAAAATTAGGCGCTTTATGTTTTTATATGGAGAATTGGCATATTGATTTTGATGAATTTGTCGACTTAAAACAAAACGCTGGTGATGAATATCGTCGTACTAGAACTGCTAATACTGCTGTTTATATCTCTGATGAGTTCATGAAACGGGTTAAAAATAAAGATTGGTGGTATTTATTTGACCCAAAAGATACTCCTTTATTAGTTGAAAGCTATGGAGCAGAATTTAGCCGTAATTATCAAGACTATATTACCAAAGCCGAGCAGGGTGAAATTAAACGTTTTAAAAAAATAAAAGCCGAAGAACAGTTTAGAAATATTATTGTCTCACTACAAACAACCTCTCACCCTTGGCTTACCTGGAAAGACACTATTAATGTTAGAGCT
>CAYZML010000088.1:0-1920 GCA_964479555.1 uncultured Gammaproteobacteria bacterium
AAAGCAACTGAATTAGCCGACCCAAAAGTGTGGACAGAGGCAAACTTGTTTGGTGATGCGGCCGGGGCGTTATTATTAACTCGCTCTGAAAAAGATTCTTTTATCTTTTTTAATATAAATTCACTGCCCGGTGATGGCAATCTAACTGCTATTTTTAAAAATGATGAAGGATTTTTTAAGCAGGACACAAAAAAAGTTCATCGTTTTGTTGGTGGAACAGTAGGAGAATTTCTTAGTAGCTCTCTAGAACAAGCTTTGTTAGCACCAGAAGATGTTAGCCACCTTATCTCTCATCAACCTTCAGCCAAAACTTTAAATTTTTTAGAAGAATATACTAAAAATAAATTGCCGGGCTTAAAAGAAATACTTCATTGGGACATAGAGGACATGGGAAATACCAGTAGCGCATCAACAGTTGTGCTTATTTCAAAATTACTGTCTCAAGGAATAATTAAACGTAATGAGATAGTCTTAGTAACAACTTTTGGTGCCGGTGTTAGTATAGGAAATTATGCTTTTCGATACTAATGATTCTTAAAACATAATACCAAAGAGGGATCTTATAAATCCCTCTTTTATTTTTTTAAACTAGATTAATTTTCTACCAATTATTTTTTCAATCTCATGCAACACTTTATTTCGCTCAGTACCAGAGGTTTCATCTTCAACATTATCAGTAATATATTTTTTAACCTCCGTCTCAGAATCAAAAAACATTTCTTTCATCCAGCACGGATCAAACTCTTGTTCAAAAGTCTCTCGCCAAATTTTTTTAGTTTCCTCAGTTGGTATTAAATTATACCGCAATAATGTTTTTATACCCTTAATTACTTCAACCACGCCGATTATATCAGGCTCTAATAACTCTAAATTTTTTGGCTTTTCTGGAAAACCTATTGGTCGAATAATACCCTGCGCGGTTAATAAATATTTGTCTGTATTATAAAATCCTAACTTTGGCGGAAAATAAAAATTTTCCGGTAAACTATCAATAATATGATTAAACTTATCTTCTTTAAAAGAGGGTACTGGGACTGAATCACTAGGAAGAAAAATATCTATATCACGAGAAAAATCTTTTTTAAAGATTTGGTCTAAAACATATGACCCTTGAACATACCATGTTGGCGGATCCTTTAATTCATATTTAATTTCTGGTTTAAGTAAGGATGGTTTTTCGGAAGATTTATTAGACAGCAAAGATTCATTATTGTTTAATTCTTTCATAAAAATAATAGTGGAGCGGGTAAGGGGAATCGAACCCCTATCTTAAGCTTGGAAGGCTAACATAATAACCATTATACGATACCCGCATAACTAGTTAACTAACTAATAAAATTTAGTTATTGATTTATTGAACTATTAATTCTATAGCTGTCGGGGTGCTGGGAATTGAACCCAGTCAACATGCTCCCAAAGCATGCGTACTACCGGTATACGACACCCCGTAATTATTTTTGTGCCTTGGGTCAGAATCGAACTGACGACACGAGGCTCTTCAGGCCACTGCTCTACCACTGAGCTACCAAGGCATAATTTTTAGATAAGACTAAACTCAAACTAACAATCCTACTAAGCGAGATTATGGATTGATGGATTCTAAAAATCTACTCAATCCCTTACCACCTTTTTGTTTTTTTAAGTGATTTTCAAGCTTACGAGCTTCACTTAAATTAGCACATTCACGGGTGTATAAAACCTTCCACCCTGAGTATCTTTTAGTCCATCGCGACAAACCAGCATTATGCTGAAACAATCTCTTTTCAAGATTTTCTGTTAAGTCAATATATCGTCGACCATTATCAGCTTGAATAATATATACTGTATATTTTTTATGTACTTGCATGTTGCGGGGGTCGGATTCGAACCGACGACCTCCAGGTTATGGGCCTGGCGAGCTGCCAACTGCTCTACCCCGCT
>CAYZML010000089.1:0-1885 GCA_964479555.1 uncultured Gammaproteobacteria bacterium
TATAATCGTTTTAAAGACTATATTGCTGTTCCAAAACCAAATGGCTACCGTAGTATTCATACGACTGTTTTTGGTCCTGGTAGTCAGCCAACCGAGTTTCAAATTCGTACCAAAGAAATGCAGGAAGAAGCACTCTATGGCATTTCCGCCCATTGGTATTATAAACAAATCCGCGGTGATGACTTGGAAAAAATGCCCCGTTGGGTTCAGGAAATCCTTGAAATTCAACGTCAAACAAAATCAAGTCGTAACTTTATTAATGAAGTAAAACTACATGTTTTTCAAGACCGTATTTTTGTTTTTACGCCTCGTGGTGATGTTCATGATCTGCCCACTGGCGCAACCCCGGTTGATTTTGCCTATGCAGTTCATTCTGATATTGGTAATAAGTGTGTCGCCGCCCGCGTTAATCATCTAATGGGTTCACTTGACCAAAAATTAAAAAATGGTGATTTAGTTGAAATCATCACTGACCAAAATCGTAACGGACCAAACTATAATTGGCTCAGTTTTGTTAAAACCCGTCGGGCCCAGGAAAAAATTAAACAATACGCCAAACGATCACGCCTTGATTCAATTAAACGATTTTTACCTGGGTTTAGTAAGTAATCTTTATTTTTTGCTTTTTAAGTTTCTCTTATAAAAGAAACTTACTATATAACCAAACAGACCGAGTACCAACGCCACACCAATAATTATTAAATCTATAGATGGTTGCTTAGTTTTTTTGGCAAAAGAAATACTTTCTACCCGACTATTGCCTGCGTTATCATAAGCAGTAACGATTAATAAACCTGAAAAAGTTTGCTCTCTTAGAACATATATACCATCTTTGACTATCACGGGTGGCATATCCCCTTCCTTTACTTCATAGTGACTAATACCTGAAGCATCATCATGAGCAACAAAGCTAACAAAAAGTTGACCATCATACAAAGACTGATCTCTACCACTATCAATAGTAAATGGCTCTGGCGCTACTGTGTCTTGGTTATTCTCCATCTGTAATTCATTTATCGGAGATTCGCTAGCCTGATTAACTATCATTGTCAAAGATTTAGAAAATATTCCATCAGCTAATGTCCCCTTGCCATCATCTAAATAACCCTGAAAAGAAATTGGTTCAAATTCAATTTTACCAACCTTACGAGGAGTAACCGCTATGCTAAAAACAAATATTTTTTGTCCCTTAACACTTGATGGTGCACCACCGGTAAAAATTATGTTATTGTTTTCTACCGTGGGAGCTGATGGCCATAAACTAAACGCTGATCCACCCGTGTTAATACCCTCTATTTTTGCGTCACCTACAATATGTATAGTCCCGTCTAAAACATTAATCTTTTCTGTGTTGGTATCTAGATATAATTTAATCAATACCGTATCACCGACGCTGATCTTTTCTTGAGATGCACTAAAATATAGTCTTAAAGATTCAGCCCAAACAATTTTTGCCTGCGTAAAACAACTAAAAACTGTTAAAACAACAAATGCATATACTATTAATTTGTTATTTTTGTGTATGCTATGCATATATAGTAGTTATTTCTATTCTACTTTGCCCCATTGGGATAATAAAATTGAAAAATCAACTGAGTTTATTATTCCATCTTGATTGATATCTGCTCGTGAATTCTTAAATGGAGCACTGGTTTTCCAAAAAGCTAACATAATTGAAAAATCAACTGAGTTAACTTTTCCATCACAATTGAAATCAGCGGCTAAATTTCTACTACATTGAGATACTGGCTCTTCTGGGGGATTTTCAGTGGTAGTATTGTTGTTAGTGGTGCCACCACCTCCACCTCCGCCGCCACCACCTCCACCACCGCCGCCGCCGTTTTCTGCTGTGGCGATAAATGATTGAGAGGCGAGTGAAGCATCA
>CAYZML010000090.1:0-1778 GCA_964479555.1 uncultured Gammaproteobacteria bacterium
AACAGCGCTATACGTATGATCGAAAGCAAAATTCCGTTTATTGAAAGTAAGTACGGCGTTTATTTTTCCTATAATTCAGTGGCAGAAGTCGTTGAGTTAACCGCTCGTTATGTACATGACTCGTATTTACCCGCTAAGGCAATAAGTGTACTTGAATCAGTCGCAGTTATCGCCGCAAAACAACCAAATAAGGTTGTTGATCGCGAAGCGGTTGCGGCGGCAATTACCGATTTAACTCATATACCAGTAACAAAACTAACAACCGACGAAAGTCAAAATCTTCTTAACCTTGAAACTAAACTCCATGAACGAGTGATTGGACAGGATGAAGCAGTTACTATGGTTTCGGCTGCTCTACGCCGTGCGCGCGTTGAGATGCGTGATAATAAACGACCAATCGCAAACTTTCTTTTTCTTGGTCCGACCGGTGTTGGTAAAACTGAGCTGGCTAAAGCAGTGGCTGAAACTTATTTTGGGCAAGAAGAATATATGGTTCGTTTGGATATGAGCGAATATCAAAACGCTGATAGCGTTAATAAAATGATTGGTTCGCCAGAAGGTGTGAGCGGGTATCTAACCGAGGCCATACGAAGAATGCCGTTTACTTTAATTCTTTTAGATGAAATTGAAAAAGCGCACCCTGATATTTTAAATTTATTTTTACAAGTTATGGATGATGGACGTTTAACTGACGGAGAAGGAAAAACAGTTGATTTTAGTAACTCAATTATTATTGCCACCTCAAATATTGGCTCAGTTATGATTCGTGAGTCGGTTAAAGAAAAAAAGAATCTTGAAATACTTAAAAACGAACTCATTAATAATGAGCTGGTAAAAGTTATGAAACCGGAATTAATTAACCGTTTTGATGGTATAGTTATTTTTAAACCATTAGATGAATCAGCTATTACCGCCATTGCTAAACTACTCTTAAAAAAAGTTGAAGCAATGGTAGCGGCCAAGGGTTATAATTTTTCAATTTCTGATAATGCTATAAAAGCTTTAACCGCCCTTGGTTTTCAGCCAGAGTATGGCGCTCGACCAATGAGGCGGGTTATCCAGGAGCGAGTCGAAGATACAATTACAACGACCTTACTCGAAGGCACTATTGGTCGTCGAGATACCATTATTATTAACGACGATTTGACTGTCTCAGTTATAAAAGCGCCAACTCTTTAATATGTTTTGGTTATTGCTTTTTATTATTACTCTTACTCTTAGTTGGCTTTTAACAAAAGCCGTACGTCTTTTCGCGGTGCGTTATAATATTGTTGATTATCCCGATAATAATCGCAAACGCCATACCGCAGTAACGCCTTTATTGGGCGGAGTGGCGATTTTTATTACATTGGCAATAGTTCTGTACATTAACCGATCAATATTATTATCTGGTAATCTAGAAATCCACCACTGGCTTGGGGTTTTAATCGCTAGTAGTGTACTCATTATTGGCGGCATACTGGACGATATAAAAAAATATCCACCGTTAATTCAGTTTCTTTTTCCACTACTGGCGACAATTATTGTTGTTATCAGCGGAGTTGGGATAGAAAAAATTACTGCCCCGGCCGGGGGATATATATATTTAAGTACTTTTGCTTTGCCTTTATTTTCTTGGCAAGGCTCGATGATATATTTTCATTTTATTGGTGATACTTTTACTATCCTATGGTTACTCGGTATGACCTATACAACAAAATTATTAGATGGAGTTGATGGTCTTGTTAGTTCGGTCGTAGCGGTTGGCAGTTTTGTCATCTTTCTTTTTACAACCACTA
>CAYZML010000091.1:0-1753 GCA_964479555.1 uncultured Gammaproteobacteria bacterium
TGTGTAAGTTGTTAATTGTTGGTTAATAAGATTATGTATCTGTGAATAGAAAAAATATTTTATTTTATTTTTGTAAACTATTAACAAATTATTAGTCAGTTTCTAACAAATAATTAACAGATAAAATTAGACTTGGAGAAGCTGTTTAATTGAAAGAAGTTGTTGTTTTAATTTTTGGTTATTTTTTAAATCTTCATTAATTTTATTACAAGCGTGAATAGCTGTTGTGTGATCTCTACCTCCAATCTCATGTCCAATCGCAGGGAAAGAAGCACTTATTTCTTCTCGTAATAAAAACATTGTTATTTGGCGGGGCACAACAAGCTCTTTTTTACGGCTTTTACCAATTAAATCCTTAATCTCAATATCAAAAAACTTTGAAACTGCCTCGATTACATGTTTGCTGGTAATCGAATTTTCCCTAAACTGAGTTAATGTCTCGGAAAGAATGGTTTTTGTTAAATCTAGGGTTGGTTTTAGGTTATTAAACTCATAATGAGTAATAAGGCGGGTTAGAGCGCCCTCAAGCTCACGGACATTTGTTTGTACATTATGAGCAACATACATTAATATTTCCGAACTAAGGTGAAAGTTTTTCTCTTGACACTTATTTTCTAAGATAGCTAGTTTGGTTTCAAGATCTGGCTGGGTAATATCAGCTATCATTCCCCATTCAAAACGTGATAGGAGACGTTTTTCTAAGGCGGGAATAGCTTTTGGTGGTCGATCTGAGGTTAAAACAATTTGGCGGTTGGTTTGATGTAGTTCATTAAAAGTATGAAAAAATTCTTCTTGAGTTCCATCTTTTCCAGCCATAAACTGGACATCATCAACTAATAATAAATCAACATTGCGATATTTTTCTTTTAATTGTTTAGCTCGTCCAGATCTAACTTCGTTAATATAGTCATTTGAAAATTTTTCTGAGGTAACATATAAGATTTTATCTGATTTTTTTGATAATTCATTGCCAATCGCCTGTAAAAGGTGGGTTTTCCCAAGTCCAACGCCCCCATAAATAAATAAAGGATTATAGGCTTTTCCGGGATTAGCCGCGACTGCCTGGCAAGCGGCATAGGCTAATTCATTACCTTTACCAACAATAAAATTAGCAAAGGTATAGTAATTATTAAGGCCAAAGCGATTAATACTTACTAGTTTAGGGGTTGATAGGGGGGCTGATGAGGTTGAAGCCGTCGCAATTTGATTTAGATTTTTAGTGGCTGGTATATTTTGTTTATTTTCTATTTTATAATTTATTTCTTTAATAGCTTCTTTAGTAAGATTTTTTAAGGCACTTAGAATTTGTGGATAGTATTTTCTTTGTAGGTATAAATACGTAAAATTATTTGGTACAGAAATAATAACTTTACCATTTTCATAAGAATGGATGGATGTATTCTTAAACCAGGTTGTAAAATTAGCCTTTGAAATCGTTAATTCGACTTCGCCAAGTACAGCCTGCCAAAGTTGTTCTAAATCCATAGAGGGTAAAATAGTAAAAACAAGTTTTATGATAAGTAAAAATCATTATATCAGCAAGCCCTCTATATTCAAAGGCTTTTTAGTGTTCATAAACTGTTAATAAAGCCAAAACTTAAAAAATATTGACGTTTTACTATTATAATGATATGTTTGTGAAACACAAGTTAGATAATATTGTTTTATATTAAAGATTTTTGAGGTAAATATTTTTATTTATATTTTATGCCTAAACGAACATATCAGCCAAATGTTAGACGATCAAAAAAGA
>CAYZML010000092.1:0-1721 GCA_964479555.1 uncultured Gammaproteobacteria bacterium
CAATCGTTGCGGCTGAAGGTTCAATAATATCCAATAAACGCTTATGCGTTCTCATTTCAAACTGATCACGAGCATCTTTGTGAACAAAGGTTGAAGCATTAACTGTATACTTTCTCTTTTCAGTTGGCAATGGAATTGGTCCATATAAATGGGCTCCAGTTCGTTTTACCGTCTGAACAATGATTTTAGTAGACTGGTCAATGATCTTGTGATCAAACGAGCGAATTTTAATTCTAACTCGTTGTTTGAAATCAGTGGCAGGCGCTGCTGTTTTAACAACTGGCTTACTTGTAACTTCGGTCATACTGTGAAAATCTAAATAATGTATTACTGACTTATTTATTTTAAGTACAGATTATCCCCCCGGTCAATTGACCGGAGGGTTCTATCTTTACTTAATTATTTTTACTACAACACCGGCACCAACTGTACGTCCACCTTCTCGAATAGCAAAACGTTGCTTTTCTTCCAAGGCGACAGGTGAAATTAACTTAATAGTTAAGTTAACAGTATCACCAGGCATTACCATTTCAGTACCTGCTGGTAATTCTACTTCACCAGTAACGTCGGTAGTTCGAATGTAAAATTGAGGCTTATATCCTTTGAAAAATGGCTTGTGTCGTCCACCTTCTTCTTTGCTTAAAATATATACTTCACTTTCAAATTCGGTGTGTGGAGTAACAGAACCAGTTTTTGCCAAAACCTGTCCACGTTGTACATCATCTTTCTTTGTACCGCGAAGTAATAAACCTGCGTTGTCTCCGGCCTGGCCTTGGTCTAACTGCTTGTTAAACATTTCAATACCAGTAACAGTAGTTTTAGTTGTGTCTGCAAGACCAACAATTTCAACTTCATCACCAATTTTAATTATACCTCGTTCAACACGACCAGTTACAACTGTTCCACGTCCTTCAATTGAGAAAATATCTTCGATTGGCATAAGGAATGGCTTATCAGTATCACGAACTGGATCTGGAATATAGTCATCAAGAGCTTTAACTAGTTGCATTATTGCATCGCCGTATTCACCTGCTGGATTTTCTAAAGCTTTCAAAGCACTTCCGCGGATGATTGGAGTAGTGTCTCCAGGGAATTCATATTTTTTCAAAAGATCCTTAACTTCTTCTTCTACTAAATCGATTAATTCTTTGTCTTCAACCATATCGCACTTGTTAAGGAAAACAATGATGTATGGCACACCAACCTGACGAGCTAGCAAAATGTGCTCTCGAGTCTGAGGCATAGGTCCATCAGTAGCAGAAACTACCAAAATAGCACCATCCATTTGAGCAGCACCTGTAATCATGTTTTTAACATAGTCAGCGTGACCAGGACAGTCAACGTGAGCATAGTGACGAGATTCAGATTCATATTCAACGTGAGCCGTCGCAATAGTAATACCACGAGCTTTTTCTTCAGGAGCTGCGTCGATTTGATCAACACCCTTATCTGAAGCGGCTAAACCTTTAGTGCTTAGCACTTTAAGCAAAGCAGCTGTTAAAGTTGTTTTACCATGGTCAACGTGGCCAATTGTTCCAACGTTCACGTGGGTTTTTTTTCGGTCAAATTTCTCTGCCATATATTATTTTAGTTAAAAAGTTATAAAACTTGTCCCGTCAAATAACGGGATCTCAATTTATGAAGTTGAATCTGCTTCTCGGCGGCGGGATTCGGGAATTGTCCAATTATTCTTTACCGGACGCTGACCAAAACTAGGTTTT
>CAYZML010000093.1:0-1635 GCA_964479555.1 uncultured Gammaproteobacteria bacterium
CAAGTATTACTTTTTTATCCTAATAATAGCGTTATTATTGTCAATATGATTAAAAGACCAATTATTTTAACCATAGTTTTAATTGTCTCGATTATTCTTGCTGTAGTCGTTTGGTATCAGAGTGCCCTTGGTTTTCGTTCTCGTAACCAGACGCCTGAAGCCGTAACAATAACTTCGGGTGAAAAAACCACGGCGATTATTGATGATTTAAAAGCTAAAAAATTAATTCGTTCGAAATTAGCTTTTAAAATATATTTGTATAAACATAAAAAATTAAAACTACAAGCAGGAAAGTATATGTTTGTGCCAAGCACTTCAACCCGTCAGATTATTATGATGATTTCTTCTGGGCAAATATCAGGTCGGGAGATAAAAATTCTTTTTCGTGAAGGTTTAACTGCCAAAGAAATGCAAGCAGAATTAACCAAGCAGGGTTATCTCACTGATAATAGTTTCTTAAAACTAGCTGAAACGCCAATTAAAAATCTGCCTTCAACACTACGATCTTTCTCATTTTTAAAAACTGCTCCTTCAACCGCAACCCTCGAAGGCTATCTTTTTCCTGATACCTATCGACTTTTTAATGATTTTACCGCCGAAGATTTAATTAGTAAGATGCTGAGAAATTTTGAATCTAAGGTTACTCCAGAAGTAAATAATATCAAAGACCATTCTTTGTTTGAAGTTATTACTATGGCATCACTTTTAGAAAAAGAAGTAAGAACTGAAGCAGATATGAAGATTGTGGCAGGAATTTTCTGGGATCGGATTAAGATTGGCCAAGCGCTTCAGTCATGTGCGAGCTTAGCCTATATTCTTGGCGTTAATAAGCCACAATATACGTATGAGGATACGCAGATTGATTCTCCTTATAATACCTATCGTCACCCCGGTTTAACTCCGGGGCCAATCAGTAACCCAGGTTTGCGAGCCATTAGGGCTGCTCTGTATCCAACTAAAACCGAATATAATTATTTCTTAAGTCGACCAGACACCGGCGAGACTGTTTTTAGTAAGACGTTAGAGGAACATAATGCCGCTAAAGCACAATATTTACGATAAGCTTAACTAGAGACATAAAGAGTTTGTATCTAAAAAGTAGCTACACTTGACAAAATGACTCTAGAGATTATAGTATGTGACTAACATTTTGTTATTTTCTAATTTTCATATCTTTTGATGAGATACATATCTCATCTCTCAACGGTTAGAGTTTGTCACACTATACAAAACAAGCAATACTATAGAATAAATCAACAAATTATTCCTTTTGTTTCTTGCGGTTGATTATTTTTATTAGTAATTTATTAACCTCTAAAATGTTTTGTTAATTAATTAGGTTTTTTTACTCCCTGCTATCAAGAAGCAGGGTTTAGTATAGAGTAAGCGTTGGTATTTTGTTTTACTATACTTGAATAGAAAAATATCACTAACCTGCGATCAGTTTAGTTTACTGATACTACTATAGAATGAATATTTATAACCTTAAAGGTTAAACTATAAAATTATAGAGTATCTTTATAGTAGATCATAACCTATGTCTGATTAAAGAAGTTTTGCAAAAAAAAGATATGTAATCATAACTCCATTAAGCCTCTCCGTTCGCAAATCTATTTTTTACCAGAACATAAAAGA
>CAYZML010000094.1:0-1501 GCA_964479555.1 uncultured Gammaproteobacteria bacterium
CCGAAAAAAATAACAGACAAGCAAAAATTATTCTCGGTCAATCGTTTATTGAGATCCTTTATTAAATAAAAAAATAATACTCATTTAAAACTACTTAACCCAAATCCTTACCACCAGAAATTGCTTCACTCCGGTGAAAATTCCTGACCAGGTAATAAAAAAACTCCCGTACGGGAGTTTTTTTATTACCAACGACCATTCATTTCATCTTTAAGCTTACCAGTTTTACGCATATATTCTTTTTTCTCACGAAGTTCAAGACCAATCAACGCGCTTTTCTTTTTCTGGTGTTCATTCTTATCTTTACGATGATAGCGTTTTTTGCGCGCGTCTAATAAACGCCCACTCTGCTGGAGTCGCTTATTAAAGCGGCGTAAAAAACTTTCAAAAGTTTCACCTTTTTTTCGTTTAAATTCTACCATAACGCACCTGCCTTTCTAGAAATATAATTACTTCGACTTTGAAAGAATACGTTATTTTTTAAAAGCTGTCAACTTGCTACCCTAGCCGTATATTACGCTTTCAAACGCTTTTCAATCTCGCTAATAATCTTTTTTTCATCAACCACTTCTTGCGCGGCTGATTCCATATCACGAATGATAATTGTCCCGTCCATTAATTCTTTCTGACCGAGAACAAGCGTAAAACGAACTTTTAATTTTTCCGCTTCTTCAAGCTGACGTTTTAAGCCATTATGTAAAAACCCCTGACTAACGCGAAAACCAGCTTTACGAAGCTCTTCAAATAAATTCATCGCTTTCTGACGAGCCGGATCGCCGAGTTGAGCAACATAAATTTCAGGACTAGTCAGGTCTTCAAGCGGGATATTTAAACTACGAACACGATTAACCGTTCGATCAATCCCAACCGACATACCAACGGCCGGAATAACTCTACTAAACAAACGATCAAACAGGGTTGAGTAACGATTACCAGTAGCAAGGGTTAGTTGTCGTCGTCCCTCTTCTTCCGGCATAACAAATTCAAAAACAGTGCGGTGATGATAATCAAAACTACCAAATAAACGCGGATTTAAATTATAAGCAATTCCAAGCGCATCTAAATATTCAATCACCATGAAAAAATCATTTTTAGCCTCTTCGGATAGAAAATCAATAATCTGTGGCGCTTCATTATTAATTTCAACTAAATGTTCATCGCTGGATAATAAAGCCGCAATCGGATTTTTAACCAATTGTTTTTTTAACTCTAACGGTAATTTCATTTTTTTCGTCCGCTCACGATAGTATTCCACTAATTTAGTGTGGTATTGTGCTTGGCAGTCAGCATCGCCAATACTATTAATTTCTAACTGGGTATCAAGTTGTAACTCTTTAAAAAAATTATCACCAATTTGAATTAATTGAACATCAGCAATCGGGCCAACCTCGCCAATCACATCAAGATTCCATTGTGTATGCTGACGATGATAATTATTTTGCATTTTTACATAACGAAAAATCGGTCCAAGCTGGCAGGTTTTTAATAAAAGTTTAGTTTC